>NZ_MVDI01000001.1:0-337203 GCF_002939305.1 Chroococcidiopsis sp. TS-821
TCGCTTGAAGCGCGATTTACCCAAGGATGCGGTTCTGACTTATGATGATGTGGAATTGCCTCCCGGTCGTCTTTGTGACGAGTTGCGTGCCCAGCAGGATGCTCACTTTGCTTCTCGCGTTCCTCTTTCTGCTTGTGCCTAATTTATTGCATAAGGCGATTAGCGATTAAAGTTATAAATAACAAACTCATATCACAATTTCTAGTTTGATCGCTGAAACTTCTGTGTAAACTGTACAAGGATTACATAGGTTTATTTAAATTTCAATTTCTATCAGTGACAAGAAGGACTTTGTGGAGTATTATTAATAATTACATCCCTCGATGCTAAAGCGAGGGTTTTTTTATCAGTTATTAAAGTTTTGAATAACTTTTAGGACAATCCTATTTACTTTAAGAGATAATCAGTAAATAGCTATTGAGTGGATGCTTAAAAACCCTCAAAGCTCAGAATCATCAGCTTAGCTAGCATTTAATCCTGACCTCTAGAAAATTAGTAGCTTGACATACGAAATAGGAACATTTCGCATTCAGATTTATTGAAAATCAGTCTCAGTCATATGAAGACCTAGGTCACTAATAATAAATAATACCAAGTTACAAATTCAGCTCAGACTGTATTTTTTTATAATTCGCTTTACAATTTCATTACAAAAAACCACCTTTTAAAAAGAAAATATAGAGAACGGGTGAAAAAACATCCGTATTTTCAACATTCGTCTAATATAAGTACAAGAAGATCAACTTACATTTCAATATCAACAGATTCATTTCCTGAAAGACCATACAAAACATATCTATCCCCAGCTAGAAATATAACTTCCACATACACAAAGTACTGCGAGCTATAGTCCGAAAAAATGTTGAAGCTTAGCTCCAATACTTGATGTTAGATGATATAAGGCTGTCTAAAAACAGTAAAGGATTTTTCAATGACTAAAGCTATATCCTCATACTCCCTCTCAAAAACAACGCACAAAAATAATCGTTGGTCCTATTATTTATTGATAGCATTAATAGCAAATGCAGCTATTTGGGGTTCTGCATTGTTAGTCGTTAAATTGAAAAAACCTGCATATACTAGCACTTCTATAGCTACCTTACCGGAAACAAAATCAGCTGCTAATGTTAATCTGCCTAATATTGGGCAAGCTTATTATGAAAACTCTTCACCTTATGCAAATAGCTCCATACAAGACCCAAGAGAAACTTACAAAATCATTGCTGAAAGCGAACCAGTATTAAGAGCAGCAGCAAGTCAGGTCAATATGCCTTTGGAGGATTTTGGCAAACCCAGAGTTAAAATTGTCCTGAATACAACTCTGATGACGTTTGACTTTAAAGGAAATACACCAGAAGAAGCTAGAAATAAATCTTTAGCATTTCACCAAGCGTTTCAAAATCGACTCAATCAGCTAAGAGCAAAAGAAATTGCCCAACAGGAGATAGGCTTCCAAAGCACACTCGATTCAGCAAAGCAAAAGCTACAAGAGGCACAACAAAAACTATCAGCATTTAAAGCTAACTCAGGACTAGTATCTAATGAGCAACTAAGAGATCTTTCTGCTAACATCGAACAGTTAAGAAGACAAAAAGCAGAAGTTTCGGCGCAACAACAGCAGATGAGTTCTCGTGTAGGACAGTTATCAGCTAATTTAAACATATCTTCTCAACAAGCTGCCGACGCTTTTGCATTGCAATCTGACCAAATATTTCAGCAGAATTTAAAAGATTATAGTGATGCTAGTGCTTCTTTAACTTTACTCAATGCGAGATTTTTACCCGATCATCCGAGTGTAATTGAACAACAAGCAAAACGAGATGCAGCGCGAGAAGCTTTCTTATCTCGCAGTCAAGAGTTATTAGGGCGATCGGTAGATGAACGAGCAGTACGACAATACGCACTCAATCAAGCAAATTCACAATCGGCACGGGAAGCGCTGTTTCAAGGGTTAGTTGCATCACAAGCCGAACAGCGAGGACTACAAGCTCAAGCGCAAGAAATAGATAGACAAATTGCAATCCTTGAAAATAGGCTAAAAAACTTAGCACAGAATGAGTCTATTTTAGATGCCCTCAAGCGAGATGTACAAATTGCAGAAGCAGTGTTCTCTTCTACTCTAACTAAGCTCGATATTAGCCGCGCCAATGCATTTGGTTCCTATCCTCTCATTCAAATACTCTCAGAACCTACGCTAGCAGAAAGTCCAAGTGGACCAAGACCTGAGTTAATTTTGTTAGGTGCAGCACTGTGCTCTTTATTTGTTAATACTGGCATAACACTACTATATCTGCGTAAACCTAAATCTAAGGCATCTAGAAAAGAGTTAGAAACACTTGAATTACAACAACCTGCTCTAGGTTTCAATGAGAGTAATATCAGCAGTCCTTTTCTATAGAAAAAGTAATTCTACCGCTTTTCGACGACAGCAGATTTTATGTAGAAAAAAGCAGGTTGAGGCAGGTAAATAGGAAAAAGCAATTAGCTAATTTTACTATGTTTTAGTAGTAATGCTAAAACCTGCCCTGCTTTTAAGTTTAGTTTGAAGAAAATGAAGAAACTTAAAAAGTACCTGACAATCTTCTTATTAAGCTATCTTTTTATTATAGGGACGATATTTATATGGTTTGACACCAAATCTTCCGCAGTATCATCTAATCTTTGGCTTCATGTAGATGGTATACATATCAAGGATATACATAACAATAAAGTTGTTTTACGGGGTGTCTCAGTTCCTGATTTAGCTCACTATGACTTTAGGGGAAGAACAGGGAAATCTCCTGTGGAACTAATCGAGTTGTTAACGGATCGTCAACAAGGATGGTACTCTACAGTAGTTAGATTGCCTGTATATCCAATCTGGAAGTTAGGTTATAATTCTAATCCTCAACGATATTATGAAAACTACATTAAGCCTGCTGTAGAAAAGTGTGTGGAACGAAAAATTTACTGCATCATAGATTGGCATTACATAGATAATCCTGCTAATTTAGATGCCGAAACACGTGCTTTTTGGACTGATATCGCACCAAAATATAAGAATTATCCTAATGTTCTATTTGAGGTTTTTAATGAAAACTCAACTGACATGAGTTGGGCAACATGGAAAAACATTGTTCAACCGTGGGTAGATCTGATCCGTTCTTATGCCCCTAATAATTTAATTTTGGTAGGAGCACCGCATTATGCTCAACATCTTTATGATGCTCCCAACAATCCAATTAAAGGTAAAAACATTGTTTATGTGGGTCATATTTATCCTGGATTAGAGCGAAAATTATGGGATCAATGGATTTTTAATGTAGCAGATAAAATTCCTCTATTTATTACCGAATGGGGATTTCGTAACGGTGCTGATTACCCTACCAGTGGAACTATAACTAATTTTGGCATTCCCCTGAAGAAGAAGTTAGAAGAATATAACTTAAGTTGGACTTGTTGGGTTGCTGACCATACTTGGCAGCCAGAAATGTTTGATAAGAACTGGAATCTGTTGGTCGGTGAAAACTATATGGGTGGATTTGTTAAAGATTACCTTTTGAGCAAGAAGTAAGTAGAAAAAAGCTATTACTTCTTAAGATTTAGAAGTTCATTTTTGCTGAAAAATTCAAATGAAACCACTCAATTTCGAAGAAAAATTAGTTTGGTACACGATTATTGGTACCTATGGCTTATATCTTTTTGGAGCACAGCCTATAGTCATACCTATAGTAGCTTGGATATTAGTAGGCTATCTTGGCAAGAAAATTTGGCAGCAATCAAAAGATGTTCCTGACAATCGACAAATAACGATTCCTTTTACAGCATGGTTATGGCTCATTTCAATGTGCATAATCGTAGTAGCTATAGTCATGGGTAATCTTGACGCTAATGTTGATAATGTTAGATTAATGAAGTCTGTTTTTAAATGGACTAGAGAACACGCTTTATGGGGTCTGCTGCCCTTAGTTGCTTGTCTTAATATTAGACCTAAATTGCTTTACAGAGCAGTCTGTATTCTTTGTGCTCAAAGTTTAATTGTCATTCCATTTTGTTACTTGGCATACTTACTACGTCTCCCTAGTAGTAGTTTGTATGTTTCTCCTTTAGCTAAAGTCGGAGGAAATTCCCCAGATCTTTATAGTGTAGTTTTTTATTTTTTAGACTACGACAGCAATCAAGTTCGCTTAACTTTGTTTGCTCCTTGGGCACCTAATTTAGCTTTAATATCACTCATTTATTTTTTCATTGCTCGGCAAGAAACAAATAAAACATGGCGTAGAATTGGTATGATAGGCGCGCTTGTCATGGTATTAGTTTCGGTATCGCGCGCAGCAGTCTTATCCTTTCCAGTGATTTTATTGCTTACTTGGCTTTTGACAAACTTTACTCGACCTGGAATATATTTTGCTACAGGGATAGGTAGCTTTTTCCTAAGTATTTTTTCAACTCAAATAACTAATTTTGTTAGTAGTTTTACTGAGCAAGTGCATGGTGCTAGAGCAACTTCCTCTGAAGCTCGAATGAACTTAGTTAAACTATCTTTGAATAAATGGTGGAACGACGCACCTATTTGGGGACATGGATATACTGAGCCTATTGGTCCAGCAATTGTATACTTTTTACCAATAGGAACTTCGGGATGTGGTACTTGGGTAAACTTACTTTACACTAAAGGGATAGTGGGTTTTATGGCATTTGCTGTGCCATTTTTGTGGAGCCTTATTTATTTAGTGACTCAAGCGCATAGAAGTGCGATCGCTAAAACAGGATTGAGTATTATATTAGTTTTCTTCTTTTTCTCATTTACTGAAGAACTCGACCTTTTAGCTTATCTTTACTGGCCTGGTTTATTAATGTTAGGTCTAGCTTTTAGAGCAGAAGTTCAATTAACTCCTGTCAGCATAAGAAAACCTTTATTAGAAGGCTAATTTATAGTTAACCAAAATATTATTTTGAGGTAAAATTTAAAATGAAAAAAGTTTCTGTAATTATTCCAGTATATAATGTAGAACAATATATAGCTGAAACTGTAAATTCAGTTCTTCAGCAAACCTATACAAATTTTGAATTACTTCTTATTGATGATGGTTCTCCTGATAAAAGTATAGAGATTTGTCAAAAGTTTAACGATCCGAGAATCAAGATTATCCGTCAAAAAAATCGAGGAGTAGCAGCTGCCAGAAATACAGGTATTCGTCATAGTCAGGGAGATTATTTAGCTTTTTTAGATGCAGACGACTTATGGTTGCCGCAAAAATTAGAAAAACACATTGAACATTTAGAAAATTCACCAACTGTTGGCGTCAGCTTTAGCCGCTCTGCTTTTATTGATGAAGAAGGAAAGCCCTTAAAGCTGTATCAAATGTCCAAGCTTAAAGATATTACTCCATTAGATTTACTATGTCGTACGCCAATTGGTAACGGTTCGGCAGCAGTGTTTAGAAAAGAAGTTTTTGCAGAAATCAAGTTTCAAGATAATTTTGAAGGTACGACAGAAGATGTTTACTTTAATGAAGATAGAAACTTGCATCCTTCAGAAGATGTTGAATGCTGGCTACGAATCGCTATTCAGACTAAATGGCAAATAGAAGGAGTTGCAGCACCACTAACACTCTATCGAGTCAATCCTCACGGATTTTCGGCACAAATTTTCAAAAAACTGAGATCGTGGGAAACATTGTTGGAGAAAGCTCAAGCATATACACCCATAGAACATATGCATCAATGGAAAGCTCCAGCAATGGCGTACCAACTACGACATTTGACTAGAAGAGCAGTAACTTTAGAAGCAAAATCAACAGCAATAGAATTGATACATAGAGCTTTACTTACACACTGGCAAATTTTAATTGAGGAGCCGCATCGCACGCTTATGACTTTAGCCGCTGCTTACTCATTATTTTTGTTACCAAAATCCTTACACTCTCGACTTAAAGACGCAGCAATAAAAATCGTAGGACGAATCCAGAACCATACTCTGATAACAGAAGAGTATCAGCAATCCGTATAAGTATTGCTGACTAACATTATATTATTTGAGTTAACCCTAATCAGAGTTATCAGAATGTATTAAGGGTTAACTTTCTCTTTTACTTCATTCTCTTTCACGCCTTTAAGAGAAACAAGTCTTTAAAAGAAGACATAATCCAAAACCATATTATCTGTAAACTAAACTATCAATATTTTTATTTTTATCTGAGTTTAATAAAGAAACTTTGAAGAAGAGCAAATCAAAATAGATTTTCAGTAAATATCTCTTAAGATTTAATCAAGTTGCTTTTGTTTTAAGTACTACTTCTAAGCTGAAAAGTTATAGTGTTATCAAAAAATAGCATCTACTCCCTAATCTTATAATATTTAGGCTAAAGGAAATAATGACAATTAGTATCAGAAAAGCAAGGTCAGTAGCTAATAAATTGAAATGGAAGCTATCCGGTCAATTTGTACGTAACATGGGTTGGCTTGGTGGTGCAGAATTAGTCAATCGTGTTTTTCGTTTAGCTACAACTGTTACTTTAGCTCGTTTACTGAACTCTTATGATTATGGGCTTATTGCAATAATTTTAATTACACATGATTTCGCAGCACTCTTCTGCTCTGCTATTGATGCAAAAATTATTCAAACATCAGATAAAGACATTAAAGATTTATGTAACACAGCTTATTGGATGAATTGGATACTATTTATAGTTATCTTCATACTTCAATGTGCTGCTGCTTTTCCTTTAGCGTGGTTTTATAAAGATAACAATATAATTTTACCCATTTGCTTTATAGCCTTAAACTATCTTTTATTACCAATAGGAGCTATACAATCTTCATTGATTAGGAGAGAAAACAGACTTAACATAATAGCTTTGATTAATGTTCTTCAGGGAATCACGCTGAATGTAGCAACTGTTGTATTAGCTTTATTAGGTTTTGGAATTTGGTCAGTTATATTACCCTTTGGATTAGTCAATCCTATTTGGCTAGTGATTAACCTTAAAAACCACTCCTGGAGACCAAAAGTTCCTTTTACTCTTTATCGATGGCAGGAAGTTGCAGGCTATTCCATTAATGTCATCGTAGTTGAATTTTTGAATAAATTAAGAGCAAACTTAGACTATTTAATAGTAGGAAAGTTTTTAGGTTTTCAAGAATTAGGATTGTATTACTTTGCTTTCAATGCTGGCTTAGGAATTAGCATGAATGTGCTGAATGTCATCGTCTCCTCTTTGTTTCCACATTTATGTGCTGCGCGAAGTAATTTAAATCAACTCAAAGCAAGGTATTCGAGTAGCTTAAAAACTATTGCTTTGATTGTTATTCCTTTAGTTCTCCTACAATCTAGCTTAGCTCCTTTTTACGTGCCAATTGTTTTTGGTCAGAAGTGGGTTCCTGCAATTCCTATTTTAATACTTATTTGTCTTTCAGCACTATCACGCCCTTTTGCAGAAGCCGCGAAACTTTTACTCTTAACTGTTGATAGAAGTCGGATTGCACTTATTTGGAATTTAATTTTTACTTTATTGTTTGCGCTCAGTTTGATTGTAGCTGTACAGTGGGGAGTTTTGGGAGTAGCAGCAGCAGTTTTAATTACTCACGTTGTATTATTACCTTTGTTTACATGGTGGACTGGTAAATATATTTTTGACAAAGATTTACCTATGAGAAATTCGTTATAAGCTTACGTTTATACAGTTAAATTAGCTATTTTTCTAGAACTTAAAAAATCGGATATTGGGTATGAATAGCGCAGATGTATTATTAAATTCTCTGGAGCTTATAACAAATCAATGCCCTGTGATTGAATTAGTTAAAGAGGAAAAAAATAGACCAATTTGGTCTGTTATGATTCCAACTTATAATCGCACAAAGTATCTTGAACGAACTCTAAAAAGTCTATTAAACCAAGCACCTGCTCCCGAGGTGATGCAGATTGAAGTGGTAGATAACTGCTCTACAGAAGTTGATATGGAAGCAGTCGTCCAAGATATTGGTCAGGGTAGAATTTTGTTTTATCGCCAGCCTTATAATGTTGGCTTAACAGCTAACTTAACAGCTTGTATTCAGCGATCGCGCGGTCATTTAGTGCACATCTTACACGATGATGACGTAGTATTACCTGGATTTTATCAACGCTTACAGGAAGCGTTTGAGAGAGAACCAACAATTGGAGCAGCATTTTGTCGATACATCAATGTTGATGAGAACGATCGTCCTGTTTATATACCTCAGTTAGAGCAAGCTAACGCTGGTATTATTCTTAATTGGATAGAGAGAATCGCGGTGAAACCTCGTATCCAACCTCCAGCACTAGTTGTTAGACGTAGTGTTTATGAAAAAATAGGTGGGTTTCATCCAGAACTACGTTACACCTGCGATTGGGAAATGTGCAAGCGAATCGCCGCATACTACCCAGTATGGTACGAACCCCAAATCCTAGCACACTATCGAGTACATTCTGCATCTACAACATCAGACGTTATTAAGTCTGGCGCAAATGTTGCAGATCGACGCAAAGCCATCGAAATTTCACGCGCGTATTTACCCCCCCCACTGGCGGAGCAGTTGTCGCACAAAGCTGAAGAAGTATCTGCAATCAATACATTAGGTGTTGCACGTCGCGCACTTAGTAGAGGTGATACTGCTACTACGTTGGTTCAAATTAAAGAAGCTCTTAAATGTAGTTCTTCGCCGAAAATTGTCGGAATACTGACACTTATTCCGATTTTAGCAGCAATAGAGCGCATGAAGCAGTACAAATTTAAACGAGCTTACTAGTGACGCGCGATCGCACTCAGAACAAAACGCACTGTTGCTCTTACTGACAACTAAGTATCATTTTTACATAGAAAAGCAATGAAGCTGAGTGTCATTATTCCTTGTTTCAACGCAGCTGATACCATAGCTGTTCAACTTGAAGCCCTTTCTCATCAATCTTGGCACGAGCCTTGGGAAATTATTGTCAGCAATAACGGCTCAACAGATAACACTGTAGCGATTGTAAAAGAATATACAAAGCAGATTGCAAATCTCCGTCTCATCCATGCACTAGCGCGAAAAGGACCATCCTACGCACGTAATATGGGTATATTAGCAGCAACGGGAGATGCTTTTGCTTTCTGTGATGCCGACGACGAAGTTGCTCCTGGTTGGGTAGCAGCGATGGGAGAAGCATTGACTCGTTATGAACTTGTGGCTGGTGTTCTGGATTATACAAAACTCAATACTGCGGCACAAAGGAGAAATCATCAACGACCATCAGGACTTATTTATCCAAAACATCCTCCTTATCTTCCGTTTGCGGGTAGTTGCAATCTTGGCTTTAAACGCTCGCTGTATGATGCTATCGGCGGTTTCGATGAGTCTTTTCTTTACGTAGAAGATGCTGAGTACTGCTGGAAAGCACAGCTAGCAGGAGCCAAAATTCATTTAGAACCAAGCGCGCTCGTCTATTACCGCTTTCGTAATTCGTTGCGCAGTAACTATCGCCAAGCGTTGAAATGGTCAAAAGCCTATTTGTTGCTTCGCCAAAAATACGGTGGCTCATTGAGTACATTTTCTAAATTAAAGTTGTATTTCGGTGGTTGGAGATACTTGACCTTCAATATTCTACAAGTCCGTAATCGCGGTGACTTGGCAGAATTCGTATGGCAACTTGGATGGAAAATGGGAGAATTACAGGGAGCCATGAGCATGATGTGATTTGCTAGGCGCCGTGTTCTCAAGGTTACATTTGTGGGGCTATTAGGCGATCGCTTTTACTATTGCACGCAGATATAGAACACCACATCTGAATAAAGTTATGTCTGCAACAAAAATCTTGGACTTGAGTTATAGCTTAAAAAATCTTCCGTATGATAAGTAATAAATTATACATAATAATTTATTGGATATTTTCTGAGAAATAGAAGACAGATAATCATTCAATTTACTAATTCAGTTTTATCAAACCAACCTAATTTTGATTATTTAAGTCAAAAAACTTCGTTGCAATCAGCTAGAGTCAATATTTTTATTTATCACTTTTTCCTCAAAGCTAAATGCTGCATTAACTTAGCTTTACAATAAGTTGATATTGTCTTTATAAAGACTACCTATCATACATAGTATGTATTTCTATTGTGACTGCTTCATTTTCTTACATTGTTAGCTACAGCCACTTAAGCATAACTTCATTCAATCTTAACATAAGCCTTAAAAAAAACATATAGTTTTATATTTTAAACGGTTGCTTAACTGAAATGTAAGTATTATTATGTAGATGGTTATAAAAAATAGTTATATCATCGAGCAAAGATAAGATTATAGTGACTTTTTATTCTTAACTTTGCTGGAGTATGCAATGCGTTTAACTATAAAATGTTTAGCTAATAGCCTAAACATTAAACTGTTAAGTTTTAGGATGGCTTCCCGTCGTGAATAAAGCACTAGACACTAGAAACTGGTTGCAAGAAATCCGATGCCGAAATCGGGGAAGTATCTATTTGTTTGCTCCAATGGTGGACTTCAATGTCATGTCTGAAGTAGGTGACACTCCACCATAAGTTAGACAAAGTCACTTAAAAATAATTTATGCAGTCGTTGACAAACCTCAGTTTATTAATTGGGGTATATCGATAGTCTTTAAGAATAGCAACAAAATCAAATCTGAAATTTGAGCTTCAGTTTTTAGGTTTGAAGATTTTTGCTATTTTAATTGCGACCGCACAACTTTTATTTTAGATGCCTTTAAACAAATTCATTTTTGTTTTTTGTTAGAGGTGCTTGAAGGTTTTTGTATAACTTGATAATAGGTAGTTATGAATATCAATACAAGTAGCGTACAGCAACAGTTTTTAGCTAAGCGTCGAGAAGCATCCTTTTGGTTACGCGCAAAAGAAACTGCAATAATTGTACTGATAGGTTGGATTCCAAAACTTCCAGGTTCTCTATTAAGGCAGTTGATATACCGTACTATAATCAAACGAATTGGAAGAGCGGTTTATATTGAATCTGGAGTAGAAATTGCAGGTGCTAATCATTTAGAAATTGGCAATCAAGTTAAAATTCTCCGTGACGTTCGTTTAACTGCTAGAGAGCAAAATAGTCATATTGTTTTGGGCGATCGCGTATGCATTGAGCGCGGTGTTAACATTAGCGTTGTCCCCACTGAAGGTAACTGCCACATAGAAATTGGCGAGCGTACAGTCATTGGTGCATATAGTTGTATTGCAGGTCCTGGTAATATTAGTATCGGTAAACACTGTTTGATTGCTTCGCACGTCGGAATTTACGCCAACAACCATATTTTTGCCAATCCAGATCGTTATATCTGGGATCAAGGTATAACACGCCAAGGGATTACTATTGAAGACGATTGTTGGTTAGGTAACGGTGTCACAGTTCTTGATGGCGTTACTATTGGTCGAGGTAGCGTTATTGGTGCAGGCGCTGTTGTTACTAAAAATATTCCTCCGTATTCAATTGCTGTCGGTGTTCCTGCAAAAGTAATTGCGCGTAGAGGAGAGCAAAAATCACTTAAAGATGTTCGACAACGAGTTATTTAAATGATTCAGTAAAACAACTGAATGTTTTTCATCATCTTAAAAATATATAAAATGAATTCTCCTTCATAACGAAGGAGAATTTTAATTGTCAATAGATAGGCTTTCTTTGGCTATTCAGCGTTTTATCTTAATCTATACTTTGGTTAGGCATATTATATAACCTTAGTTTTTGTTTTAAAATTAGCCAGAAAAATGGTAAATCTTCGAGTAGATATCGCTTCCAAAGCCTTTGGGGCTCAACTAATAGTCTATAGAGCCATTCAAGTCCAGCATCACTCATCCACTTTGGCGATCTTTTCACGGTACCAGCTTCAAAGTCAATTGTTGCTCCTACAGCAAGAAATATCTTGATATTCGGCAAGCGATCTTTATATTTTATAATCCATTTTTCTTGCTTTGGCGCGCCCACTCCTACTGCTAAAACTGATGCACCAGATTGATTGATTATTTCAATAATTTCTGCACACTCTTGCTCGTCCTTTTCAAACCCAAAAGAAGGAGAATGAGCACCTATCACTATATTTCTACCAACCTTATTATTAATGCGCTTGGCGGCTCGCTGTGCTACTCCTTGTTTACCTCCTAAAAGAAAGATTTTGATGTTTGGATTATTTTTATGGTAGGTGTAGAAAGCTGGAAATAAGTCTGAACCTGAAATTTTCTCTTTAATAGGAGTTCCCAAGAACCTTGAGGCATAGACCAGAATTTGACTGTCACAAACTTTATAGTCAGCCTGCAAATAAGTTTGCAGAAACTCGCGGTCATATTGCAGCTTAACCATGTGATCTACATTTGGTGTAAAGACAACGCCTGATTGGAGTTGTTTGAGTAACTCTACTTTAGATAAGTTATCAAGTGAAATATTAAGGATTTTGACAAATTTCATTGTTCTACATGTAGGAAAATAATCAATAGCAAGTTCGTCGCAGGCTGAACTTTGGCTTTCCAAAAAAGGCACAAGATAGTTACCTGAGCTCTGCATTCAGTACATCTTTTTTAGAGAGCGGCGTAGATTTTCTATGTCTGCGAATACAATGCCTGTGCTTCTTAAAGCACAAACTTTTCTGCTTTACTGTAGATACAGTAAATTTACGTATTTTGATATCTATTGGTGAAATAGATACTAAATAGATTAATTGGTATTTTCGGGATATGCGGAGATATGCAGTTAAGGTTTATACGATCTTTAAGATATGAGAAAGTTCAATGAAATTTACATAAAAAACGTCGAGTTGATAGTCAAAAAGTTATAGTAAAATTACGTAAATAATGATAAGTGAGTGTATTGTTTTCTCAACCGTAAATGGTGTTTGTTCAGAGAAAATAGAGGTAGGGTAAACCGAATTGTTGCAGGGGGGCAATTTCTCTGTGTAAGATTACAGCGATCGCACTTGATCTGCCTTTATGATCCTGAATGAAGAACCGATGAACTAAATCACCATGCTGGAACAAGGCACGATCAGTATTCATACAGAAAATATCTTCCCGATTATTAAAAAATCACTCTACTCCGACCACGAAATATTCTTGCGGGAACTCGTATCCAACGCTGTAGATGCCATCCAGAAGCTAAAAATGGTATCCCGCGCAGGAGAGTACACCGGCGACGTCGGGAACCCAGAAATTCAAATTGCGATCGACAAAGACAAAAAAACCCTCTCGATCAGCGACAATGGTATCGGCATGACTGCCGAGGAAGTCAAGAAATATATCAATCAAGTCGCCTTCTCAAGCGCCGAAGAATTTATCCAAAAGTATCAAGGTAAATCCGATCAACCGATTATTGGTCACTTTGGATTGGGATTTTATTCCTCGTTCATGGTGGCGCAAAAAGTCGAGATTGATACACTCTCTTATAAAGAAGGTGCAACTGCTGTACACTGGTCGTGCAATGGTTCGCCAGAGTTTCGTTTAGAAGATTCACCCCGTACGCAACGCGGTACAACTGTTACGCTGACTCTGCAAGAAGAAGAACAAGAATATCTAGAACCAGCGCGGATCAAGCAGTTGGTGAAAACTTACTGCGATTTTATGCCAGTCCCGATTAAACTCGATGGCGAGGTACTCAATCGGCAAAAAGCACCGTGGCGCGAATCTCCGAGTAGCTTAACGAAGGAAGATTATCTGGAGTTCTACCGCTACCTGTATCCTTTTCAAGAAGAACCACTCCTGTGGGTACACCTCAACACCGATTACCCCTTTATTCTCAACGGAATATTGTATTTCCCCAAATTGAAGCCGGATGTCGATGTCACGCAAGGGCAGATTAAGCTATTCTGCAACCAAGTGTTTGTCAGCGATCATTGCGAGGAAATTATTCCCAAGTTTTTATTACCAATGCGCGGTGTGATTGATAGCACGGATATTCCGCTGAATGTGTCGCGGAGTGCACTGCAAATGGACCGCACCGTACGCCGAATCGCAGATTATATTTCACGCAAAGTTGGCGATCGCCTCAAGGAACTCTACCGCGATAACAAAGAAGAATACATCAAAGCTTGGCAAGATATCGGTACTTTTGTCAAATTTGGCGCGCTCAACGACGAGAAATTCAAAAAACAAATTGAAGACATCATCATCTATCGCACGACACGCGAAACAAAAGCCAGTGACACCCCAAACGTTGAGGTACAGTCGCAAGAAGGTGATGTTTGGCAAGATGTTACTCCACAAGAATCAGCAGCAACGACACTTCCCTACACAACGCTGAAAGAATACCTCGAACGTAATAAACAACGCCATGAAAATCGAGTTTATTACTGCACCGATCAGGTTTCCCAAGCTACATATGTAGAACTACATAAAAATCAGGGTTTAGAAGTCCTATTTATGGACTCGTTCATTGATACCCACTTTATTACATTCCTCGAACGCGAATATCCTGATGTGAAGTTCTCGCGGGTAGACTCAGATTTGGATGAAACGTTACTCGATCGAGATAAAACTGGGGAGATTGTCGATCCTAAAACTAATAAAACTCGCAGCGAATTGGTTAAAGAACTTTTCCAAAAAGCGCTCAACAAGCCTAAACTCAATATTCGCACTGAAGCACTTAAATCAGACGATCCGCAAGGTACACCGCCAGCAATGGTGTTGTTACCTGAATTCATGCGCCGCATCCAAGAGATGAACGCATTTATGCAACAGCAAGCCGCGCAGTTTCCTGAGGAACACATTCTGCTTGTGAATACCGCGCACCCACTGATTCAAAACCTTGTGAGTTTAAATCAAGGTAGTATCGTGCAAGGAGATACGTCGTCTCCTTCAGCCGAGTTAGCGAATATGATTTGTCACCACGTCTACGACTTAGCGCTGATGGCACAAAAAGGATTTGATGCTGAAGGAATGAAAGCTTTTGTCGAACGGTCTAATCAGGTCTTGACAAAACTGACTGAACGTGCTGCTAAGAGTTAGATACGTCTAATTATGGATGGTAGCCCGCATCGACGGGCTTTTTTTATGGTTGGATAATCGCCTGGCGACTCCCTTCGCGGCTTAAACAACTAAGTCCACCTTCGTGGACTAATAAATTAGGAGATGCGATCGCACTTCTCGCACAGTCATTATGTAATGCGGATACAATAAGAGATTGCACGTTAATTCATACATGGAGATAGATTATGTCGCGCAAATGTCAGCTAACAGGCAAAAAAGCCAACAATGCTTACGCAATTTCGCACTCGCACCGTCGCACCAAAAAGCTACAAGAAGCAAACTTGCAGTGGAAACGCGTATGGTGGGCGCAAGGAAATCGCTGGGTAAGACTGCTACTTTCGACTAAAGCAATCAAGACTTTAGAACACAAAGGTTTAGAAGCAATGGCAAAAGAAGCAGGAATCAATTTAAATCGCTACTAATGCGTACTTTTGGGGGCATTATTGCCCCAGTATGACACGAGGCTCAATCTTACTGCTGTGCTACGCGCCTAACTGCTTCTAAATCAACACCAAGCCGCTCTGCAATTTGCTCTATACTCATGCCTAATTCCAGCAGTATTGGCACTGCGGTTAGTTTACCTTCTTGGCGACCCTCTTGGCGACCTTGCTCAAGCCCTTGTTCAAGTCCTTCTTCTAAAGCTTCTTGATAAACTCTAGTTTGCTTTAGTTCGCTTAATCCCAGCATTTGTTCAATCTCCTCTCTACTCAATTCTGGGAACTTGTAAATAATGACTGTTTCTATTAATTCTAAAATTTTTTGCCGCTCGGTAACATCAGTAAGTTCGCGCTGCGCTTTCTCAATTATCTGTCTTGCTGTTTCTGGTGCAGTGGCTTCTTTGGCACCGATAAGTTGGAGTAAGCCTAACCCAATCGAGATGTCAGTGACTTCTCCTGTAAGTTGATCTAGGTATATGCGTTGCAGACGCGAGCTACTGGCAAAATCTTGGTAGTGTAATGGTAATCCTGGATCTAGACGACGTTTTGTAAAAACTAGAAGACCTCGCCAATCATTTGCAGGTCGGTAGTCGTTGAGATAAAGAAAAATCTCGCTAAAGAAACTAGGATAAAGATCGCCGTTTAAATCGCGATAGCCTTGAAACTCAACAAAGTATATGGGCAAATTTGTAGCATAAGGAGGTGGAAGTAAAATGCCATCAATACGAAAGCTAGTTTGCTTCACTTCTTGAGACAAAAAGCTATAAGTGGATATTCGAGGTGATGAGTCACCAATCAATTCAAACAGAATCGCGGGATAAATCTGAAAAAGCTGGTAAAACAGGCTATCAGTACGCAAGAGTTATTAGCTGATATAGTCAAAGTAAACACCATTGTAAACTAAGTGCGATCGCCACAAAAATTCTAGCGCTGTATCTGTATTGCCCTGCAATCATCAGAATCGCCAGGAGATATTATGATTACTCTCAAACTTCCGCTAACTGATGAAGAGTTTATGCGTATTGCATCTGAAAATGAGGAGTGGCGCTTTGAAAGCACAAAGGATGGAGAATTAGTTATTATGCCGCCGACTGGGGGAAATACTGGACGCCGTAACAGTAAAATAACAACTCAGTTGGAGCTTTGGAATAGTGCTAGCAATTTAGGTGAAGCGTTTGATTCTTCTACTATGTTTGTCTTACCAAATGGCGCGCGACGTTCTCCCGATGCAGCTTGGATTAGACGCGATCGCTGGAACGCACTTACCCTAGAACAACAAGATAAATTTCCCCCACTTTGCCCAGATTTTGTTATTGAACTTTGTTCTCCTTCAGATAACATTGAAGACTTACAGCAAAAGATGCAGGAATATCTTGAGAATGGCGCATTATTAGGTTGGTTAATTGACCCAAAAGCACGACGAGTAGAAGTTTATCGTATAGGTAAAAATAAAGAGGTTTTAGAAAACCCAACAACGCTTTTTGGTGAAGATGTATTACCAGGGTTTGTATTAGACTTGCAAGCAATTTATTGATTTTATGTTTGGAATTGTTCGTTTTTTAAGAATGAGAATTTAAGCGATCGCATTCTAAACAACTATTATTTTACTGATTCGTTTCAACACGCGCAGCACATCGTTTTGTAGGTTTAGTATCACAAGTTAATGCTCGGTCGTGATTTTTGTCAAAATTTAGTAATCAATTCTAGAAAATGCTTGTTAAAACCTACGTCTTTGTCAAATATTTATCTATTTTTATTTGATTTTCAACAAAGCAAAGTATTGTTTTCCGTAGATTTACTTATTTATAAATAAGTAAGGAAAATCACTGATGTTGGGGCTAGAAACGCAATGTTATTACAGAAATATTGAATTTATTATATTTGCTTTAATTGCCTCTAACTATTATGGTTAAGCGCAAATTTATTAAAATGCCTATTCGCATTTTGCAGAAATTCGTCAATTTTATACTCTTGACAAAACGAAAGCTGTATTGGCTGTTGCGTCGTTCTTCAAGCCGTCGCCGACGAAATTTGCAGAGTGGATTTGTGTTACCAACGACAGCAATGCTTTTGTTGGTTGTTACCTTAGTTACAGGCGCTATATTGACTCGTAGCTTAAATCGCACGACACAAGTAGTAGGAAACTATCAAGCAAAAGAAATATATAATGCGGCTTCTCCTGCGATAGATCGTGCCAAGGCGAAGTTAGAAGCATTATTTGCTGATACGCGCTTACCAAATGGAGTTCCAGGGCAAGCAGTTTTACAGAGTATGATGCTCAACGATGGTAGTAATGGAGTTGCCGTACAAACAGATAGCAACGGTAAGGTAAATGATAAATATACTTTGCCAGGCGAGAAGCGTTTAGATATTAATGGTGATAAAAAACTTGATAATGCTTGGTCTTACCAAATAGATAGTAATGGAGACGGTAAACTTGACGGTAAAGATTCCACAATTGCTTATTCGATAATTTTAGAATCTCCAGAGCAAGATAAGCTTGAAGATCAAAGCGACACTGCCATTAAAGATAAAGCGAAAAATCTTAAAACACGCAATGGTCCATTTAGTGCTACACAAGCTAACCAAGCTTGTCGTCAACTAGAAGCGAATAGTGGTAGTACAGCGGTAGAGCAAGGCTGGTTTAATGTTAATGCTGCTACTTTGCGGAAGAACTTTCAAGTTAACGCGGTTGTTATCCCAGGAGAAAATCAACGTGCAACTGCGGCTTTAGAATTTCAGCAAGATCGACAACTCGATCGCGGTAATAAGTGGGGTGGATGGTTTCGCGGCGATTTAGAAATTTTTCCAGGACCATCGTTCAACTGGAATGGCGCTTTGCACACCGAAGGTAGTTTGTTTGTCGGTGGTAATCAAGTTACTGCTTATCTTATCAGTTCGCCGAGTTCTTGCTTGTATACTCGCGATGCTTCGGAAATTACAGTTACTCAGGTTGTAAATCCAGAAAACAACGCAACAACATTTCAGGGACAAATTGTTAACGGTACAATCCGAGACAATAACTTCAATGGGTCTTCAGTTTTTCACTTGTTTAACGGTGCTGGTACTGCACCCATTACGAGTGGCAGCAATCCAAACGTTACTTTAAATGGGACTACACACTCAGTAGTAACTGGTGGTAATCGTACCCCAATTCAAATTTCACTCGATCCTATTGCTTTATATACACAAGATGAGTCAAAAGCTAGAAACACCACAGATCCTACTAATACTTCTGTAAGGCGCAGTGCATGGAATACAAGTAGTTTTGTGGAGCATAGAAGAATTTTTAATCAACAAGAACCTAAACCTTATGTTGATGATACATACCGCGCGGATAATCGTTATGGACCAAGACCTAACTATGGTCGAGATACAAGGTTGACGATTCCTGTTGGTAAAAAAATAGGCGATGCAATTGATAATACAATAGGTGCTGAGGCTTTTGACGATCTTACCAAAGACAATCCGAAAAGTAACAATCCAGAAGATTTAGGCTTAGATGGATACTGGGAACGCCGCGCCCGTCGGGAAGGGTTAAGGATAATTGTTGGGCAACGGTTAGAGTTAGCAAATCCTTTAGGTCAACCTACTACAAACATTACCCATGAAGCGCGTCAGCGTCGGGCTTTAAGAGATAATTTAGCAGCAGTACAAGCGTCGGCTATTTATCACTACAAATATCCTGATAGGAATATAAATGCTAATAGTCCAACCCCACATAGTTCTGGATACTTACCTGTAGCTTGTCTAGCAACTACGGCTCATCCTGGTACTGCTACAACGATTAATAACAGTACAACGTTTAACACAGTTACTATTAACGGTAATTCTAGAATTAATACAGATTTTCTCACAGGTAATGGCACTAATGGCTGGGAGTTCAATCCACCAGCAGGAGTGACGACAGATGCGGCGTTTGCAAATGCTATTGCAGCAGGACAACCTCTGAGAAAAGCATTAACTAATCTTGCCTATTTTGCTGGCGACCCTTTTGGTGCTTTTCCTGCTAGACAAGATACAACAGCCAGTCCAGCAGTCCCTTCGGCTGGGCGACAAATTCATCCGCATCCTGTTCTAACTCAGTGGGGTAATTTTTCTGAATTACGACGCGTCGTCGCTTTGCTAGATAGCGGTACGACCTATGCCAATCTTAGCCTTGCTGATAAAACTACATTGCATACCGCTTCCTGCATGATGGGAATGCTGGCGTATAACTTGCAAAATATCGAAGATGCTTACAGAGAAATTGCGGATGATACATCTGGGGCTACTAGCACGAATGCTTTGGGCGTGCAGTTATCTCAACTAATGGATGGTGTTGCGAGTCCTGGAAATCCAGAAATAGGTAGACCAGCTGATGGTACAAATATTTGCACGAGTACAGGAGGAGCAAATTGCCCAAGTAATACATACAATCCTAGCTACTATGCCAACTTTACAGCAGAGGAATGGATTAATGCCTTAGATAACTCTCCTGGATTAGGTGCAAATAAAGCGGAACTACTTCGCAAAGCACGCATAATATTTGCCCGACAACAAATATTGCGCGATCGCACTTTTGGCTTTCAATTGAGTTCCAACGCTTTTCTTGGAGGGATAGGAGTAGGCAATGGTTATAATGCTCAGACTGGTATATATACAATACAACATATAAACGCTGGTCAATTCTCTCCAGGTCAGCAATTTAGAGTAAGCTGCGATCCGAACTCGTTCCTTGTCAATGGTAGCGGCAACGCTAATGGATTAGAACGGGCAAGGCTGGGTTTAACAATGGCTTTTTGTTCGCAAGCCGAGCAGCCGAAGTATCCTTCTTTGTTTTACCTGTTTCCCGTATCAGAACACGATCATCTTGGTGTTGCTTCACCTACTGCACTAGCTGCTAATCCTAGGGCGACTGTAATTCAACCCACAAGCGAACCTTACGTTGCCAATGCGTATATCTTTAATCCCAATCCTCTTGTGACTGACGACGTAAATCATAACCGCTTCTACAAAGTCATTGGTGATACAAACGGTAATGGTATTGAGAATGGTACGGAAGATAGTATTGCTGCGATCGCGCTTCAGCCAAAAGCCCGAACTAATTGGCTACTTCCCAACACAACGACGACTTCAGGTCGCATCAACATCATTAGAGATAACGGTACCTCTGTAGGAATTCCCTTCCTCGACAAAGGAATGTTCAACGGTCGGGAAATGATAAGCGTGCGGGTTTTAGATATTGATTTGGATCAATTACGTAGGAATACCATTAGAGGAGTGACCGATGATGCTTGGCTACCTAAGGGTGGAATTGTTTATGCCTTCCGCGAAGATGCTGTAAGAGAAGATGGTATCGCTAGACCCGCAGGACCTGCTAATAGCTTAATGAATGCTAATACACCGCAAGATCCACCAATTACTTCTGCAAATGGTATTACTACCAAACCAGTAGATTACTATGCCGATCCGGATCGTCGTCCTCATGGTTTCCGTCTGCGTAACGGAACTGATCTGCGGCGAGTGAATTCCTCTAACAACAGTTTTACTATTCCTGATGATGAAAATATTCGCGGTATATCCTTCATCTCCGACAACCCTGTTTATATTCAAGGTGACTTTAACTTACATCAACTTGTTAATACAAACACAAGATTAGAAGAGTTTAGCCAACTGCTACAGGACAACTATAGTAATTTCTATTCCCGCAGCACGCTAGATGCTCGATTTGCCAGACCGAATACAGATACTTGGCGTCCTACTGAAATTTTGGCAGATGCAGTTACAATTCTTTCCAACAACTTCTGTGATGGCAGTATCGAAGATGGCTTTGTTACCGCTGGTACTAGTAGTGGTGCTACGGTTCCACTGGCGCAGTATGGTTGTGGTACTGGTAACGGACGTACTTCTTATCTCAACCAAAACCGTCCTAGAGATAGTCTTACTTCAACTCAGTATTGGCTGAGAGAGAACGACGATTCAACATCTCCTATTAGAGTTTCTCCTAACGGTAACCCAGAGTACTGCGAGGTTAATACTTCACCTTGTCCCAGTTCTAATCGTAGAGAGTACAACAGCACAAGATATTACCCATTTTCTGAGGCTAAGTCTCGCAACGACTCTAGTAACAATATGCGCGTGAATGCCATTATCATCAGTGGCATTGTCCCTTCCCAAGCACAACAATCTTACGGTGGATTGCATAACTTCCCGCGATTTTTAGAAAACTGGAACGGAAGAAACCTTTATATTTCCGGTGCTTTCTTGCAGCTAAACTTTAGCACCTATGCAACAGGTCCCTTTGACCAAGATGCGTGGGAAACTAATCAAAATCCTCAAGCTGCTGAACTTATTCAATACTACAACGCACCTAATCGTCGTTGGGGTTATGACGTTGGTTTGCAATATGCGCCTGCGGGTCCTGTATCGCGGCGGTTTGTAACTGCAAGTGGTACGCGGAGTGAATTTTACCGCGAGTTGAAAATCGACGATCCTTATATTCAACAACTCCGCAACGCCGTGAAAAAATAACCATTCGAGTTAATCAAAAGTGAGCATAGGAAAGAAAAATGCGATTGAGATTGTCTCAGTTCATGCGTCGTTCTTCAGATGAAGGACTCACCCTCATTGAATCGTTAGTTGCGATCGCCATTATTGGTATTGTCTTGGCGGCGATCGCCCCTCCTCTTCTCATCGCCGCAGCTACACGCGTGCAAAATCAAAGAACCGAACAAGCAATGCAGATTGCTCACGGTGAAATTAACAGAATAAGACTCATCGTCGAACGCAGAGGAGAACAAGAACTCTATCAAGCAGGAGATCTACCACCCATAAGCACTGCTAGTTCACTTCAGGATACGCCAGCACCCAAGAGAGATACAACCGGATTTACAAGCGATCGCAAGCAGTTAACTTCAACCAAAGGTTTAGCCATTTATGTTAATCGCGATGCGAAAGGTAATCCTCTTGATTGCAGACGCAATGTCAAAAATGAATGTATTCCTGATTTTGTCGTGCAACTCTTCCGCCAACCAGGAATAACAGCAGAAGGAGTAGAAAATCCTAGTAATAGTTCTCCACCTCCTAATGCTTTTCGAATGGGAGTGCGAGTTTACGAATATCAAGCTTTTCTGAGTGGTAACTCTCCCCTAAGTACTCAACGAAATCCTTTAAACTTAACCTCACAAAATAATTTGCAACATCCTCTAGCTGTTGTATATACCACAGTGGCACGCAGCCAATCTGGTCTTTCTTTAGAGCAATACAGACAACTTTTGGATAAAAATTAATATTTTTATATTTTGCCTATTAATTTAATCCTATGTTTTCATTTTTTGATAAATATCGAGTTAATTTTTTACAATATTTTTTTCGTAGAACCAAAACTAATGGTTTTACATTAATAGAACTGTTAGTATCTTCGGTTGTTGGTAGTATTGTTGTTTCAGCACTGTTAGGCTTAGTTGTTAACATACTAGAAACCGAACAACAAGATTTAGTCAAAAGTCAAATTCAGCAGGAAATGCAAGGGGCTTTAGACTACATTAGTGAAGACCTTAGAGAAGCTGTATACGTTTACTCTGGGGAATGTATTCAAGGTAAAGGTAGTACTAGCGATCCAGCTACTTTTTGTCCAGGTCTTGTTAACCATATTCCTATGTTTGATAAGAGCGTTCCTGTACTAGCTTTTTGGAAAGTAGAAGATTTACCTGAAGGATGCAAAGATACTAGAGGACAAGTCAACGATCCTTGTAAAGATTTCCGCATAGCTAATCGAACTTTTAGTTTAGTAGTTTATTACCTCAGACAAAATCAAGCAAGCGATACTATTTGGCAAGGAAAAGCACGAATTACTCGTTACACTTTAAGTCAACTAAACTCAGATTCTCCTCCCAAGCCAAACAAGGGATACTTCAACCCAATACAAGCTGGTACCAGTTTTCGCTTTTGGCCCTATGCTCAAAATACTGGAGGTCAACTAGAAAATCAACAGAATTCAGATAATTTTCCTTTAGCTAATGGTGGTAACAATCTTGCTTTAGTAGACTTTGTAGATGACACGCCTGATGCTGAAAATAACACAACCGAATGCCCTACTGGTTATGATTTAACACCTAATAATAAAACGCTGGAAGATAAGGGAATAGCAAGAGTTAGAAGTTTTTATGCTTGTGTGCGAGAGCAGCAAAATCAATATCCCGATGTCATTGTTTACCTCAGAGGTAATACTCACAGACGACAAGGAGGATACGGTAAAGCGGCACTTGCTGGTTTACAAACCCATGTTCTAGGTAGAGGAGTTGTAGATAAAAACCCTCCTCGCTAGTATCGAGATGAATTTAAATAATAAAGTATGAAGAATAAAATAATCTTCAAAACACAAATAAGCTCAAATACAGGTTTTACGCTTATAGAAATATTAATTGTTGTTTTTATTCTTGGAGTTTTAGCAGCGATCGCCGGTCCAACTTGGTTAGAATTTGTGAATGCCCGTCGCCTCAACATAGCACAAGACCAAATCTATCAAACCATCCGTACTGCGCAAAATAGAGCTAAACAAGAAAGACAAATTTGGCAAGCTAGCTTTCGCGAAAGAAACAGAAATGGTGTCATTAATTTAGAATGGGCAGTTCATCCTGCTGACATCGATGTCGATAATGATAATAACGATAGTAATGATTTAGTGAGTTGGAATAGCTTCGATCCAAATATTCGTTTTGGCACTGTAACAAGCTTGCAATCTAAAAATAATGTAAGATTTATACAATTTAATCATAAAGGTCACGTCAATGGTTTGCTAAGACGCATAACAGTAAGCACGGAAAACAGTAATATGAAACGCTGTGTATTTGTCTCTACATTACTAGGTGCTTTACGTACAGCAAAAGACGCTAGTTGTTCGTAAACTAAGTTGTTATTTGCGCGTATAGAGTGCGATCGCAAATATACATTTGAAAATCATCTTCTCAAAATATCGACGTTGCAATAGTAAACTCAGGTATGCAAGCTGCGGCTCAAGATTGCACATTCCAATTAAATTAAAACTAAGTGTGAACTTCATCTAGCACACTCATCAAGTTCTTGGCGTTGCGCTTGGAAATAAATCAGCAACCTTTAAAAGAAAATTTGGCAGCGCATGAGTACTGATTGTACTATCAACCCAAAAAGTCTGTGGTAAGCGATCGCGCTCAAAAACTGTAACTGCTTGCGCCTTAGTATCTACGATCCAAATTTGATCTACCCCAGCAAGTAAATAATCAGTTGCCTTTTGTATCATTTCTCCAAACGCTTGACCAGGAGAAATAATCTCCACAACTAACTCTGGAATTCCTGGACAAGAACCCCCTGCATTCCAATCAGCTGAAATTCGACCCCATGAAATATATACCAACTCTAGTACGGGCGCCCAGTCAACCCCACGACGTTTGAGGACAGCAGTCCATTCTGGGTTAACTTCACCCAAATGACTTTGTTCGCACCAATCATCAATCAACCTCAGCAGTCGTTTTTGAACGCGGCTATGAGGAGTCGTTGGAGCCATTGTAGCAACAAGTTCTCCATCAACAAGTTAAAACCGCTCGTCACTTTCTGGCAAATTCAGAAACTCTTGAAGGCTGAGTTGATTTGCAGTGCGACTCATAGTTTGGTTCGTGTCATTATTGATACTAATCCAAAGAATGCGTTCGCGAATAAATTCGCAGGCTAAATAAACAATACCCACAAAGGTGGACTTACTGGTAAAGCTCTTATTTTAGTGTACGAAGGTCTACTTTGGTTGGATAGTCCCGAAAGGCATCTGCAATTTATGCTGGAGTTCTGATGAGCATTGTAGTTAAAAACACACTCGCATAGCGAAGTTGCTTGAGTAAAAATACTATTTAAAGATTTTGTATAAATGCGATCGCGCTCACAGCAGTTCTTCGATCGACGCTACAATAACTGTGTTTTTTCAAGCAAGAATTTATACTGTTCGATGTAAAGCTCAACGTCCTAAGTCGCCTTCTCAACAAACTTGTTTTTAGATTCAGCGGTAGAATATTTCAGTTTGTGGCAAGGAAGCAGTTATGTCAACGGGTAAGCACAGCAATACCATCTTAAATCAATTAAAGCACAGGCAACCGCAAAGACAATGGCTGCTACGGAATCTGATTGTTCTACGGCAGAATTCTTCTACATCAGGATTCGTCTTGCCAACTGTGGCGATGGTATCGTTGGTGATTGTGCTGCTGACAACTGCGATTTTGGTGCGCTCCTTCGATCGATCGCGTACTGCAAGTAACCTAAGAGTGAGTGAAGCTGCACTCAATGCTGCAACTCCTGCACTCGATCGCGCTAGAGCAAAAATTGATGCTTTACTGCTCGACCAAACTTTACCACAACTTACGCCAACGGATGCCGAACTCGAAAACGCCCTTAACCGCAACAAGTATACTCTCGGCGATGAAACTCGGTTGAAGCTTGCGCAGGATAATAGTTCTGGCAACAATGATACCTTAACAACCGCTTGGAAATTTCCGGTTGATACCGACGGTAACGGTAAGTTTGATAGCTATACGCTTTATGGCATTTATTTTCGTAGTAATACCGCAGAAGAAGCGCGAAATCCTTTGCAAGCACGAACGCCACCAATGCAAGGTGAAGCTTTGGGGAGAGAATGCGAAAATATCTTGAGAAATAGCGATCGCGCGTTAGGTGACTCTGGATGGTATCAATCTGGCGGAAAATTGAGTAAGAGTTTCTTTGTTTACACTGTAACTGTCCCCATTACAAATCCACCTATTGATAATAATTATGAAGCTTATCGCGGAAATCGCAGCTTTTATGCATTAGAATTCCAGCAAGATCGCAGTCGCACGCCAATCAGAAATTATGCAGCGCTGTTTCAAAACGACTTAGAAATTACTCCTGATTCGACGTTTCGGATAAATGGCAGAATTGCGACAAATGGTAATTTATTAGTTGGCAGTCAAAATAACGCAACGACGCAGTTTTATCAAGTTAGTAGTCAATATTCGTGTTTTTATAACGAAGAAAACGGCAAAATAACCGTCGGGGGAAATGTTGGATTAGGTAACGCAGCAGATACAAGCGATCGCACAGCCGTAAATATCGACTTATTCAATGGATTTGGCAACAATCCGATAACAGCTGCACTCGATCGCAACATTAAATCGACAACAACAACAGGTGGTGCGCAAGTTAGTTATAACGATACAGCTTACAATCATCGCCTTGCTTTAATGAAGCAAACAGCGTTGTCTTACCACCCAAATTTTGAGCGCCGCAACACGATTGATGAGATACCCCCTACCGTAGAAAGTGTTGCAGCTGTGAGACAGTATCCACCAGAAGTCAAAGCAGGATTTGCAGCAGCGATCGCAGATACGAATAATCAGCGCGGGAGTAGTTTGAATGCGTGGGATGTCTTAGGCGAACAAATCGAGACGTATTTGAGAAACTTAACGCGGCGCGTACCTTATGCAGAAGTGGCGACAAGCGATCGCCGTGCTGCTTTAGAGCGATACGATTTCGATGGTAATGGTATAGATACAAGTGTATTTCCTTCTGATACAATTGAACCACCGCTAGCGTGGCGCGAACCGACACCGATAAATACCCGATTAACGCTGAATCCGTATAACTTACCCCAGACGCAACCAGAAAAACAGCAGCAAGAAGGAAAAGAAAGCTACGTAGGCGATCGCATTGCGGTTGGTAATAATCTGCCAACTTTCTGGAAAAAGACAGGGAATTTCTTTTTAGGCTTTAACGAAAAGCAATTATTTGATAACGGCGTCAACTGGAATAACCCCAATACTCAACCGCGTTATCGCACAAGTCAAACCTTACCACTTCCTGACCGCAGAATCATTGAACGCAATGGATTTTGGGAAAATGCAGCTGCACAGCAACTTTCTACAACATTAACAGGCGCAGGTGGTTTGCGAATTATCACAGGTGCAGGAATTTACGATCGCGCCGCTTCTTTTTTACCGGAACCAAAATTAGAAGAAGGAGTCACCGAACCACCGCTTTTTAGAACGCGTTCGTTTAGTGCTAATCGTAACATTGTGGTGTGGTCTGATGCGCTACCGATGACGGGGGATGCCCAAGAAAGTAAAAAAGGCGATCTTCAGATGCGCGCTACCGCTGTCTATCATTACATAGATTCAAGCTACACTGGCACAGACTATGTCGAAAGAACTCCGACAGCGTGTATTAGTAGTTACTACGATCCTACAACGGCAACGACTGCCAGGAATCAAGAAGATTTACCCGATGTTAGTGGTGTTATCAGTGGCGCGCAGCCTGCAAATGGCAGATCGAATAATGGTGTCGTTTATCCGTCTCCGTATAATGATATCGGCGGTCGAGAAGCAGCGGTTAATCAATTTCGCGAACAACTTAATTTTCAAGCAAGCCTCATTTTTCCGAATGGGCGCGTTGTCAATCAACCATTGCGCGATGCTTTAGCGAAAATCGATGCGAATCAAACGCGATCGCTAGCGGATAATTCAGCTATAGATACAGCAATTTGTGCAATCAGAATTTTAGATAATAGTCTTTCTCCTGTTAGTAATCCGATTATTCCGCATGGCGCAATCAAAGAAGCTACTTTTCTAGACGCTAGAGAAATCAAAGCTATTGATAAAGATAATTCACCGAGTAACTACGACTTAGAACTAGAAAAACGCCAACCTTTAGAAATTCGCGTTACTGATATTGATTTAGGCTTACTTGCAAAAACAGAAATTGGTAACGAAAGAAATCCGCAAGAATATTTATTACCCAATAGTGGCATTATTTATGCAAGTCGTGACGATGCATTAGCCGATAGAAGCGATACCAGCATTGAAACTAAACTTCTTAGCCCGAATGATTTTATCCTCGATTCAACGCGTCGTCCAAATGGAATTCGGTTAATTAATGGTAGTAACTTATCGCGCGATGAAAACTACCGAGAAGTGGAAAAAGGTCTGACTTTTGTTACTAATTTACCTCTGTATATCCGAGGTGACTTCAATTTACATCAACAGCCACTTACGCGAACTCCCACCGAGGAATTTTTAGAACGATTAACGGCAAATTGGACTAATTTTTACACTCGCAATACAAATTTTGATAGAAACTTTGGCTGTAGAAAAGGACAGCCAGGCTGTGGTAATAACGGCGATCAATGGCGTCCGGCAACAATCATGTCTGATGCTGTTACAGTATTATCTAATAGTTTTGTTGATGGGTTTCGCAGTGATGGAGATTACGATTTAAATAATCATATCGGTAATTCAGTTGCTACACAACGCAAGAAAAACGGATTTGTTGATAATAGCTTTGCTACCAGTGTTGACTCACAAAGAAGTACTGATAGAAATTCTTATTTAAATAATGGTGTCACTCCGGTGCAGCGGCGAACTAACTTTCCTGAGTACGTTATGGAAATTTGCCGTAAAATTCCAGTATCAGAATGTAAGCCTAACGATTGGGTAGTTGGGTATGAAGGTAACAAAGATGTCAAAGCTGCAAGTTTACCTGATTTACCTGAAAACGCAAAAGCTGATAGGTTAATGGCAGGAACAACAGCAAGACCTGCACTCAATCCTGAAGATAGACGTTATCCTCGGCGAGTTGCGTTTCAACGTAATGAATTAGGGACGCTGGAACTCTCAGAATTTCAAAATAGCTTGACTCCCATACCTATAGGAGTTAATGCAGCAAATGAAGTTGATATGTTTCCATATGATACTTACAACACTAAGCGTCCGAAGTCAGTAAGTAATGCTTTATGGTTTAGAACAACAAGTAATGCTGAGCAACCTGATAGTGCGCCTAGTTATAACAGCGAACAACCTTTAGCATACACGCCAAATACGCAACTTGTCTCGCCATCAACGCCTGATATTGGTACTATTAGTTTGAATTTACCAGAAGATAATCCGATTTCTGGCTACACAATTTGTACAACATCAGGTAAATACTCTAAGCAGTATAAGTTTGAAAGTGGAGAAACGCTGCAAGCATTACCTAATGAATGCGGAACAGATGTGCGAAACCAAATTCAAACTGTATACGAAGCTTTAAGAAATTTGAACCCAAGTGCTGATACCAATGACGATCTTGTTAAGGCGACGCAACAGGGAAATTATCAACCCGGACAGGAGACAGTTATCACTGCTAACGATAGTAAACCTATCAATATTGTTGACTTAGACACTGAGAGAATACCTACTAATAATGTAGCTGCAACAACAATTAGATTTGTTGGTTCTGAAGAGTCAATATTTATTATTAGAAACACAACAGGTCAATTACAATTTGGTTCAGAAGGCAAGGATCACTACGGAGTTAATATTGAGTTAGTTGGAGTGAGTCCTAATAATATTTTTTGGGTAATTAATGGAAATCTCACTACAAATCAAGTTGCTGATGATAAACGTCATTCCTTAGCAGGAACTTTCTTAAATAATGGTCTTGGTATTCCTGTATTAAAAAATGTAGAAATCAATGGTCGTTTACTCGGATTTCAAGATTTACCGCAGAAAGGAGGAAATTTTACCGAAGGAAGCAAAATTACAGCAATAACATCTGACGAACAACCTCTATTAATTCCCGTTCTCCAAATTCATAGCCCTAATGGTTCTCCTGGCGGAAATACTTTAGATCGCGGAAGTGTAGATTTGCAAGATGCGTGGCTGCAAACCCCAGAAGATGATACGACTGTCAATGCTGTCTTTGTTTCAGGAAATAGCCCTAGTCGTCCAGGAGAAGAACCCGCAGGTTTACCAAATTTTGTCCGATTACTCGAAAATTGGCGAAATAGAACATTAAATATTAAAGGTAGTTTTATTCAACTACACCGCAGTGCTTATGCGACAGCACCATTTGCACCAATCTTAGGCAGTAAATCGAGTGCAAATGACGGTAGTTTGAGCATTTTTGACTACAGTTTTACACAGTATAGAACGAACAACGGTCAATTTACGGGTACGCTACCTTACTTTGCGACGCCAAACCGACAATGGAGTTTCGATGTTGCGCTTTTAGCGCAGTCACCAGATTTATTTGCACAAAAGTTTACGCAACCTTTGGCAAATGCGACTAACGAATTTGTTCGCGAAGTCAATCGCGACGATCCTTGGATTGAAACGTTGCTATGTGCAGTAGAAGGTTCTGACAATAATTATACCTATGCGGTTGATGCAAGCGATCGCCCCCAGAGTTGTCCCGCGTTAAATGCTTACCAAGATATCCAAACTAACGTCACGCCATGATTTCTCGTTCACAAGGCTTTACTATTGTTGATGCTCTAGTCGCGATCGTCGTTGTTGGCATTTTGATGAGTGCGATCGCACCTGTCATGGTACTTTCTGTCGGCAACCGCGTACAAGCCCGCCGAGTCGAACTTGCAACCCAAGCCGCAAAAACTTATCTTGATGGTATCCGAAACGGCACAATTCCACCACCGAATCATACCGTAGTCCTTAACGAAGTTGATACTAGCGCAACTCGCCAATTCAACGCCCAGCGCGTTACTTTCGCAAATGCTGCGGTTCCACCTGCGAGTGGTTTAACAAATTGCACCCCCACAACACCTGATTATCCGTACTGTCAAAATTCTGCAAATCTGAGTTTGTACTGCATTGACTTTGATGCAGAAGCAGGTTGTAGCAGTAACAGCGTTCGCGATCTTGTTGTTCAAGCATTTCGTAGTGTTACACCTACGTCTACCGATGCCACAAAAGGTTATTTATTAGGTGTGAGAGTTTATCGCGCTGATGCTTTTAGCGATAGTTTACCCCTCGTTAAAAGTGATGCGGATACCAGACGAACGCAAGCCACTTTTACCAGCGGGTTAGGCGATCGCAAAGCCCCATTACTCGAAATTACTACCGAAATTAGTACGACAGAAACCCGATTGCAAGATTTGTGCGATCGCCTCGGTGGTTGTCAACTGTAGTAGTAATACGAATGGCAACAAGAGGATAGCTATGCCATGATGAACTCACTTCAACTGCTTCGGTACATCTACACAAACCGTTTTGACTCGCAATCAAAAGGTGGCTTTACCTTAATTGAACTGCTAGTAGGTATTGTCCTAGCAGGATTAGTCATCACGCCCTTAATGAATTTTATGCTCAATATTTTAACAACACAGCGACAAGAGGAAGCCAAAGCTAATACCGATCAAGAATTGCAATCAACGATTAATTATATTACGCAAGATTTAAGGCAGGCAATTTATATTTATGATGCTGATGGTTTAAATAATACTTCAACCCATACTCAGCCAGGAATTAAAGATCAAATTCCACCGTTAGCACCTGTTCCAGGATGCGATGCTAGTACAAATTGTACTCCTATCCTTGTGTTTTGGAAACGCGAGTTTAAACCCGAAATTTTATCTCCCTGTACAAGCGATTCAATCAATTGTTTAGCTGATACTAAACTAGATGATACTTTTGTTTATTCGTTAGTTGCATATTACTTAATTGAAAATCCAGCAAATACAACTGAATCTAATACGGCGCGGATCGCCAGATTTCAAATTAATGATGGCATCAAAGATTCAAGAAATCCTGATAATTATATTGAGCCGCCAGATGATGGTTTTCAATCTTTTAGTTTAAGAACCCCTGGATTAACGATTAAAGATAAGATGAATCGCTGGCAAAAAGCTAACGAAAACTACACAAATAGCGTTACTACACTTGTAGATTTTATTGATACAAGCGCTAGCACAAAACAGCAAAATTGTCCAGCCAATATGCAACAAATTCCTGCTGTCGCCAGTGGTTTTTACGCTTGCGTAGACTCAATTAATACAACAGCACAAGTTTATTTAAGAGGAAATGCGATCGCGCGAATTAGAAATGATGCAACGTGCGATCCTACTTCTGTATATTGCCCTAGTGTCAGCGTTCAAGTTCAAGGAAGCGGATTACTCAGCCGTAACTAATCATATATAAAGCTTACTACTTATTGGTAACTAGATACAACCGATTACCAATTACCTATTACCTTTCTACAATTAACATATGTCAAATGAACAATTAGATTCTGGATTTACATTAATCGAAGTTATTGTTGTTACCTTAGTCATCGGAATTTTATCAGCGATCGCCGTACCTTCTTGGTTAGGCTTTGTGAATCGTCAACGGATAAATACAGTAAACGAATCGATTCTCCGTGCTTTACAAACCGCGCAGCAAGAAGCTAGAAAGCAAAAAATTAGCTACAGCGTCAGTTTTAGAACTAACAATCAAATTCCTCAAATTGCCATCCATCCTAAAGGAACGACACCTAGTAATACAGATTGGAAAACCCTAGGTGAAGATTTAGGAATTAACCCACAACAAATTTTGTTAGGAACTAATTTTAACGATCAAAGTGTTGCCACTACGGCGATCGCTTATACAGCTAATACAACACAAACAATTAGCTTTAATTTTAAAGGCAATTTAACCGAAGAAGCAAAATTTGCAAACGACAAAGGTTTAATTGTAACAGTAGCTCAACGTCGTAACAATTCCACAACTCCCGTTGAGGGAACAAGGCGATGTGTTGCCGTCAGAACTCTTCTTGGTGCAATGCAAACAGGTAGTGAAGAGCAATGCAATCCTAGTGGCTAACACCAAGGGTATATAGAGTCATCTCGATGGATGCTAGACGGGATTCGCTACCTTGATATTTTGTTACAAAAGTTAAACTTAAACAGTGTATCCCTAAAAAGTTACACGGCTGCAACTCCAAAACTGACGAACTATCTATGAACATCCCTAATCTAGATTCTGAAACGATTGACCGGATCGTCGAAATGGCATGGGAAGACCGGACTCCGTTTGAAGCGATCGCCCTACAATTTGGGCTAACGGAAAAACAGGTAATTGCCTTAATGAGGCGCGAGATGAAAGAATCTAGCTTTAAGATGTGGCGCGAACGTGTAAGTGGGCGCAAAACAAAACACCTTAAAAAACGCGACTTTGTTCAAGGACGTTTTCGTTCTCAAAATCAGAAAGGAAGTTAGATAGCAAATTCAACTCAGGCGATCGCTAAAAATTTTTGAAAGAACTTATTGCAAATGCTCGTGTTGATTGTCATACAAACGAATTGTCAATAGTAGGGCTTATTATATCTCCTTACATAGCGACCTACAGCCAAGTGGCAGCAAGCTACGATCAAATTAAATACCACATTGCTGAAATCAAGCTGACTACGCTGTGGTTGTTTGCTTTGAGCTTAAGGACTAAGCTATGCAACTTCTCTCGATTGAAACCACTCCTAGCCCTAGCTGCATCAAGCTCAATTTGAATGAGTCTATCAGTACCAAAGCCTTGACGCTACAGCAGGGAGTAGAGCAAAAAGATACTCCAGCATTAGCCCAGCAGTTACTTGCTATTGAGAATATTCAATCGGTCTTTCTGTTTAAGGATTTCATCACGCTGACGCGGAAGGGAAATGCGGATTGGCAACCGATTCTCAATCAAGCTGTGCGTATTATTGGAGTTGCCAAGGATGCTGATGCCAACAAGCTACTCGCCAATGTTGAACAACCGCAGGAGATCGCGGCATCTCATTCAACGAACTTACAGCAGACGTCGCTAGGTCATGTTGAGGTAGCCGTTCAAATGTTTCGCGGTATTCCTGTGCAAGTTCGCGCGATCGCTTCTGATGGTCAACAAGCACGAGTCGCATTACCAGAGCGATTTAACGAAGCACTCCAACGGGTAATTAGTGCGACAAAAGCAAATTATATCGCCGAGCGGCGTTGGGAACCTTATCAGTCTCCTGCTGGTGCTTTGAATGAAGTGGCGCAACTTGTTGCAGACGAAATTGCTAGTCTCATCGACGAAGATGAGTTAGCTCGCATCGCAGCAGCTGCCATTGCTAACGACCGCCAACCAGGGCTAACAAACCAAACCTCACAGCAAGAGCTTTTAGCTGATTTGCAGCATCCGAACTGGAAACAGCGACTCAAGGCGCTGCAACAAATTGAAGTCACTCCTGAAACATTTTCTCAAGTTGTAGCTTTACTCGATGACGAACAAAGTACGATTCGGCGCTGGGCAGCGGCGCTTTTGGGTACGAGTAGTGTGGCAATTGCTGTTGAGCCGCTTTGTCGCGTTATTCTCACAGACCCATCGGCGATTGTTCGTCGCACTGCGGGTGATGCCTTAAACGATTTGGGGGAAAAAAGTGCGATCGCCACAATGTGTCAAGCTTTAGCAGATCCCTCCAAGTTAGTTCGTTGGCGAGCCGCTCGCTTCTTGAATGAAATGGGCGACCAAAGCGCTATTGCAGCCTTACGCCGTGCTGTCGAGCGCGAAGCTGAATTTGACGTTCGAATCGAAATGCTGGCAGCGCTAGAGCGCATAGAGGGCGGTGGTGAAACTCAACTACCAATGTGGCAGCGAATTACTCAAGGCGAGCTAACGGAGTAACTTTCTGCATGAATCTTAGACGCCCTCTGATTGAAATCAGACTACTATAGCAAAGCGTACCTTCCTCTACTAAAACTAAATTTTTATCAGTAAATCCACGGAGTTAATCTTTTTTGTTTAGCTGCGAAATTCTTCGTAAGATCTAGTGCGTGCAGCTACACTTTGTTGATCGAGCCCCAGACTTTAGTCTATGGGCTTTAAACTCATTCAACTATTGACGCAATGCTTGCGCAGTTTTCTCGCGATCGAGTTTCAAAATGAGTACTCCCAAAGGCGGCAGACATAAATCAATTGAGTAGGGACGATTGTGATAAGACCACTCTTCAGCCCATTTACCACCTAAGTTACCCATATTGCTACCACCGTACTCGCGAGCATCACTATTGAACAGTTCAGTGTAGAATCCAAACTCAGGTACGCCAATTCGATAATGCGAATGCGGCTGTGGAGTGAAATTACAAACTACAATCGCAAAGTCTTCAGGATCTTTTCCGCGACGAATGAACGAAACAACACTATGACGGTTGTCGCTACAATCGATCCATTCAAATCCTGCTTGCCCGAAATCTTGCGTGTATAATGCTGGCTCAGCGCGGTAGAGATGGTTGAGCTCCTTCATGAATCGCTTTAGCTGTTGGTGTGGTTCATACTGCAACAAGTGCCACTCCAGATCGCCCCAAACGTTCCACTCGCTCCACTGTCCAAATTCCATCCCCATAAACAGCGTTTTCTTGCCAGGGTGCGCGAACATATACGTAAACAAACAGCGCACGCTTGCAAACTTCTGCCAGCGATCGCCTGGCATTTTTCCAATGATATTGCTTTTGCCATGCACCACTTCATCGTGTGACAGCGCTAGCATGAAGTTTTCGCTGTGGTGATACCACATACTAAACGTCACGTTGTTTTGATGAAACTGGCGGAACCAAGGATCCATGCTGAAATAGTCCAGCATATCATGCATCCAACCCATGTTCCACTTTAAATTAAAGCCCAATCCACCCGTATATGTGGGCCATGACACCATCGGCCAATCTGTAGACTCTTCTGCAATTGAAAGAATTCCAGGGAAGTAGCTGAAAATGACATGATTTGTTTGCCGCAGAAACTCAGCGGCTTCTATATTTTCTCGTCCACCGTACTGATTAGGCAGCCATTCGCCTTCTTTGCGGCAATAATCGAGGTACAGCATCGAAGCAACTGCATCAACTCGAATGCCGTCGATGTGATACTTGTCAAACCAGAATAAAGCGTTGGCAACTAAGAAATTTCTGACTTCGTGGCGGCTATAGTTAAAAACTAACGTTCCCCATTCTTTGTGTTCGCCTTTGCGGGGATCGGCGTGTTCGTAAAGATGCGTACCGTCAAAAAAAGCTAAACCGTGACCATCTTTCGGAAAGTGACCTGGAACCCAATCGACAATCACGCCAATACCGTTTTGATGACATTGGTCGATGAAGTACATGAAATCTTCTGGGCTGCCGTAGCGCGAGGTACAAGCATAGTAACCTGTGACTTGATAACCCCACGAACCATCAAACGGATGTTCGGCAATCGGTAGCAGTTCGATATGGGTGTAGCCCATATCTTTAACGTAGGGAATCAATTTTGCTGCAAGTTCCCGATAAGTTAAAAATCGCGCCCCTGGTTGAAGTTCAGACACCACAACAACTGGTTCTGTTTCTCCGTTAGGCAGTTTAGCTGGTTCTGCGGAGGCAGCGTGTAGCCAAGAACCTAGGTGGACTTCATAAACCGAAATAGGCTGTGTTAAGATATCTGTATGACGCCGCTGCTCCATCCATTGTGCGTCATTCCAAACGTAAGCATCGAGATCGGCAACAATAGACGCAGTTTTGGGGCGCACTTCTTGTTGAAACCCGTAAGGATCGGATTTTTCGTAGATGTGCCCGTCAGAGTTTTTAATTTCGTATTTGTAGCGATCGCCAACACCAATTTCTGGAATAAACAACTCCCAAATGCCTGTCACGCCTTTACGCATTTGATGCTTTCTGCCATCCCAGTAATTGAAATCTCCCAAAACTGAGACATTGCGCGCATTCGGTGCCCAAACTGCAAAATAAACGCCTTTGATGCCATCAACTTCGGTAAGATGTGCCCCTAGTTTTTCATAAATTCGGTGGTGGTTGCCTTCTGAAAATAAATGTAAATCAAAATCGGTTAATTTTGGCGAACGAAAAGCATAAGGGTCGTAAATTACCCGTTCGCGATCGCCTTCTTTAATTTTTAATTGGTAGTTTGTTAATTCAGAAACGTCAATCGTACATTCAAAGAAATGAGGATGATGCACCGGATGCATTGGATATTCAATTCGTGCTTCTGGACGAATTACCCATGCTGCACTCGCGTTTGGTAAATAAGCTCGCACCACCCACACGGTTTTGCCATCTTGTTCTATGGGATGAGAACCAAGCACTTCAAACGGATCGTCATGCTGATTCCAGACAATGCGCTCAACCTGTTCTGGGGCGATGGTCATAGACATGAAAATACCTTACCTAAAACAAATTTTTTATTTCTACGTCATATTTATACATATTCTTTACATTTATTTGCAATCATTTGCTCGAGCCAAACAACCTGCAATTGCATAAGTAGCAGCATCAGGAAGCTGTATTAATAATGATTGCAGCATAGTATTTTTGGAAATTTAAATTGGTAAAAATGGCAGCAACGTGCGAATGATACGTCGCAGGCGCAAAAGTTGTACAGCTTCTCTCACCTGCGCAGAAAGCGGCGGAGTCACTTGACGACTTTGTAATTGAGCTTGTAATTCTGCATATTCTGCCGCACTCAGTCGTTTGCCATCAATGGGCGATCGCGCTTCTGTAATAATCTCTGTTCGTAAAATCTCTTCTGGTATATCCTCTGGAGGTGGTAAAGCCAACGCCGTAGAAGCGTTCCATCCGAAGAAAAGACTTACACTAGCACCCACACTGAATTTATTAATCGCTTTCAGCATAACTATTGACTGTTTTCGTGCTTACAGTCGCTCGAGGAAATTTAACTTTCTCAACTTATCAGCACGATGTTACGATCCTTGTCAAATTTCAATTCTTATCTTGTCGAGTCTTCTCAGCACCAAGTCAAATTCAAGATTTATAACTTTATTCTATTGAGAATTATTTAAATTGTTTGTTTTTTAAATCAAATAACTTTTCCGCAGTTAGTTAGCTGACAAAATAAAAAAGCACTCTCCTGCAAAGAAGTCATAATTATCGGCACAAGGGATAAATGCTGCTACCGAAAATAGACGTTTGCCTTTGTAGGAGAGAGCATAGCTTGAATCGACGAAAAGTGAGTTTTTAACTACTCTAGATGACTAGGGAGATGGAGATGGAGATGGAGTTGCAGCCGGATCTGTAGCAGGAGCTTCTGGGGCAGCACCAGGTGCTGTATCGCCCGTGCCTCCAGGACCACCTGGCTCGCATGCTCCCAAGGTAGTGGCGAGCAAGCCTAAAAATAAAGCAAAACCAAGGATTTTTTTGTTCATAACTCCTCTTTCACCAATGACAGCAAATAATCTGCTCGTTGATTACAATACCGCATTTGTTGATTTTTTTTACAGAAGTGCAATTTTGACTGCATTAGCTTGATAACTTATCACTTTGGTGATACGTCGTCTTCTTTCTTAAGACAGAGCTTTTCAAGCGGTGCTTATCTAACTCTATTCAAGTCTATTCAGTACAAGCTTTAAACCAATACGGTAGCAATCACATCGTAGATGCTCTGATCGTTTGAGAACGAAAGAAAGTTATCTAAATGATACGATGAGAGCGACTCGCAGCTTTTAGTAGCTAGCGCTCTCAATACCCAACTAGCTTTCAATTCAGTAATAAATTTATGCGTGCTGCTTATCAATCGAGTGTAACCAACAATCAGCGAACAAACGCTTTGAAATCGACATCTGCTGCACATACAAGCGATTCTCATCGCCGAGTGCGACCTACAGAAAACTTCTCCCAAAAAACGACAATTCGCCATCAAAGCGTGCCGATTTTACCCAGTGCCAGAAAACCTCACTGGTTAATTCGCCTCAGCATTTTGCAACGCAGTTCTACTGTAGTGCTTTTTTTCTTGCTCGCGACAGTACTCGCACTCTATAGCGGAACAATTTATTCACAGCGAAAATGGTATCAATCATACCAAAAGCGAGAAAATTTACAACGTCAAGAACGGCAGTTCACAACAGCAATTGAAGTGTTGAAAAATAAAATGGCGCAGCAAGCTGAGCAACCTGAAACAGGTTTACTTCCTGCCGATCCCACGCAGGCGATTTTCTTGAAATCAGCACCCCAACGCCCCGCACGCTCCGCAGAAACAATTGTATCTGCAACTTCAGTGACGACTCGTAAAAGTCCTCATACTTCAGCTCCTATAGGTTATTAAGCACAGGTAAACGACGAGTGCACAGTACATCAAGAATGTTTGTCTCAATTTAGAACTTACGTGAAAACTCGCTTCCTTAGCGATCGGACATATGCGGATAACATTTAACGCAGCACTAGCGCTATGCTAGTGCGATCAATTTTTTACAAACTGCGTAAGTTCTGTATCATTGATTCTGCTTACCCTCGTCTTTTCGACTTGAGTATAGTTAACAACTTAAAACTTGCCCTATGCCTACTTCAGTTCCTCCTGGCTCTAGCTTTGACCGCAAGCGTCGTAGAGTCACAACTATGGACGCACCACGCCAATCAACTCGGCAAAAAACTAAGAAACGACTGAGTCAACCGTTAAAACGTTCTTCAGTACCGTATTTTCGGTTGCTTTTAGTGTGGGGTGTATTGCTGGCTGGTGGTTTAGTGCTAGCGGGGAACTTGTATCATCTCCAAGTTGTGCATTCTTCAGCTTTACTAAAAAGAGCGCAACAGCAACAGACGACCTATGTACGTCCTTTTGTGCCTCGCCGTCAAGTCGTTGACCGCAACAATAATGTGTTAGCAATTGATCGTCAGGTGTACACGCTGTACGTACATCCTAGGTTATTTAAGAGTGTCGCAGAAGCTGAAGAGGTTGCTCAGAAAGTAGCTGAAATTATCAGTCGTCCGACCATCGACGTTGTTACTTCATTCGTAAATGGGTACAACAATAATCGCAATCGAGGTATTCGAGTCGCGTCAGCTTTATCAGAAGAAATTGCAGATAAGCTCAAAAACCTCAAAGCAAACGGTTTAGACTTGGTTCAAGAGTCCTCGCGGTTGTATCCTCAAGAAACGGTTGCTGCTGACGTTGTTGGCTACGTCGATCGAGACCATCGCGGTCAAGCAGGGGTAGAGTATAGTCAACAACAGTTACTCGAACGCTCAGCAGAACCAGTCAGGTTGCGCAAAGCTCGTCATGGAGAATTATTGAGCGCTTACGTTCCTGAAGGCTTTGTCCACCGCGATGAAACAAAACTGCAACTCACGATCGATACCCGACTGCAACGCGCTGCGCGCATCGCCTTGCGCGAACAAATGCAAAAGTTCAACGCCAAGCGCGGTGGCGTAATTGTGATGGACGCACAGGATGGTTCTATTCTAAGTTTGGTTTCTGAGCCTTCTTACAATCCCAATGAGTATTTCAACTTTGAGCCTCAGTTTTTTAGAAACTGGTTACTGGCAGATCTTTACGAACCAGGCTCGACCTTTAAGCCGATAAATATCGCGATCGCACTCGAAGAGCAAGTTATTAAACCCAACGATGTCTTCCCCGACCCCGAAGTCATTAAAGTGGGTGGTTGGTCGATTCGCAACGCTGAGAAAGAGAGTAATGTTGCCCTATCAATTACCGGAATTTTGCAACACTCCAGCAATGTCGGCATGGTACAAGTGATGCAACGCCTCAAACCCGACGTGTTCTATAGCTGGCTGCAAAAGCTAGGCTTAGGAAAAGCTGTCGGTATCGACCTCCCCTTCGAAGCTCGAGGTCAACTGAAAAATCAAGCCAAGTTTGTTACTTCCCCGATTGAACCTGCAACCGCTTCGTTTGGTCAAGGATTTTCACTAACACCTATTCAGCTAGTGCAACTTCATGCCGCTTTAGCGAATGGCGGCAAACTCATCACGCCTCATGTTGTACGCGGGTTAATAGATAATCAAGGTCAATTGCAATGGCAGCCTAAGTTGCCACAGCCCAGAGCAATTTTTTCGCCACAAACAACGCAGACTGTCGTCAAAATGCTAGAAGCCGTCGTTCTTGAGGGTAGCGGCAAAGCCTCACAAGTGCCAGGGTACCGCATTGGTGGGAAAACAGGTACAGCACAAAAAGCAAACATCGGCGGACGTGGCTATCGGCGCGGTGCCGTGATTACAAGTTTTGTCGGCATGATGCCTATAGAAGCACCTCGTTACGTTGTTTTAGCTATCGTTGATGAACCCAAAGGAATTGCCTACGGCTCAACCGTCGCAGCACCTATTGTGCGATCCGTCATGGAATCGCTCATTTCAATTGAACGAATTCCCCCCAGTCAACCTATACCTGCGCAAGAGAGCAGACAAGCAGAGGAGTAGAGGAGCAAAGGAAGAATAGTGGTTTTTATATAACTCACCACTCATCACGCATCACTCAAAACCAACTCCTTTAATGTTGTCCGCTAGACTAAGCAGTAGGTAGCAAATATGGTAGCTCGCTATGTCTAACCGCCTTGCCCAAGCTCAAAGCCTTTACTTGCGCAAACACGCAGAAAATCCAATTGATTGGTGGACTTGGTGTGATGAAGCCTTGGCAACAGCAAAAGCACAAAATAAACCGATATTTCTCTCGATTGGCTATTCGAGTTGCCACTGGTGTACGGTCATGGAAGGAGAAGCATTTTCAGACCCAGCGATCGCCGAATATATGAATGCTTACTTTCTCCCGATCAAGGTAGACCGCGAAGAACGCCCCGACCTCGATAGTATCTATATGCAAGCGTTGCAGATGATGGTAGGTCAAGGCGGCTGGCCTTTGAACGTTTTTATTGCGCCTGACGATCTCGTCCCATTTTACGGCGGGACTTATTTCCCGGTTGAACCACGCTACGGACGTCCAGGATTTTTACAAGTCTTACAAGCGATACGCCGCTACTACGACACCGAAAAGCAAGACTTACTCGCGCGTAAAGCCGCAATTTTAGAAGCAATTCAGCAAAGTGCGGTATTACCTAAAACGCAGCAGGCGGGCGAAGACCTACTCAAAAAGGGAATTGAAACCAACGCTGGTGTGATTACACCGCACGATTACGGTACGCAATTTCCCATGATTCCTTATGCTGACTTAGCGCTACGCGGCACTCGGTTTAACACCTCCACTTGGCGCTACGATATTCCGCAAGTGTGTCAGCAGCGAGGCTTAGATTTAGCATTAGGCGGTATTTACGATCATGTCGCGGGAGGATTTCATCGCTATACCGTTGACCCGACGTGGACTGTGCCGCATTTTGAAAAGATGCTTTACGACAACGGTCAAATCGTTGAGTATCTCGCGAATTTGTGGAGTCGTGGCGTCCAAGAACCAGCAATCGAACGCGCGATCGCTTTCACAGTTCAATGGCTCAAACGCGAAATGACAGCGCCTGAAGGTTACTTCTATGCTGCCCAAGATGCTGATAGTTTTACCAACCCCAACGCAGCTGAGCCAGAAGAAGGCGCTTTCTATGTCTGGAGTTACCGCGATTTGCAGCAAATTCTCTCATCAGATGAATTATCGGCACTCGAGCAACAATTTACCATTACCCCACAGGGCAATTTTGAAGGGCAAAATGTCTTGCAGCGGCAACACTCAGGTCGGTTAAGTGACCTTGTAGAACAAGCCTTGTCAAAGCTATTTGCTGTTCGCTACGGTACCACACCCGAATCGTTAGACGCCTTTCCACCTGCTAGAAATAACCAAGAAGCAAAAACACAAAATTGGTCAGGACGGATTCCCCCAGTTACCGACACCAAAATGATAGTAGCTTGGAATAGTTTGATGATTTCTGGGCTAGCACGGGCGCATGCTGTCTTCAAAAAATCCGAGTACTTAGACATTGCACTAGCAGCAGCACGTTTTATTTTGAATCGCCAGCGCGAAAATGGACGCTTTCATCGGCTCAACTATGAAGGTCAAACGAGTGTCATTGCGCAGTCAGAAGATTATGCTTTGTTTATCAAAGCGTTGTTAGATTTGCATCAAGTGATGCCACAAGACGCAAATGCGCAACAATTTTGGTTAGAACAAGCGATCGCCCTGCAAGCAGAATTTGATGAATACTTGTGGAGTAGCGAGTTAGGCGGATACTACAACACTGCAAGTGATGCCAGTCGCGATCTCATCGTCCGCGAACGAGGTTATGCAGATAACGCAACTCCCGCAGCCAATGGAGTCGCGATCGCCAATTTAGTACGGCTAGCCCTCCTTACCGAAAAGCTGAGTTATCTCGACCGAGCCGAACAAGCGTTACAAGCTTTTACTAGCGCCATGGATTCTGCGCCTCAAGCTTGCCCAAGTTTGTTTACCGCTTTAGACTGGTATCGTAACTGCACGCTATTGCGGACAACGCCAACGACGTTAGAAATTGCTCTCACCAAGTACTTACCCGCAAGTGTTCTCAATGTAGCAACTGATTTACCTGCATCAGCAGTCGGCTTAGTTTGTCAGGGCTTAACTTGTCTTTCCCCTGCCCGTACTGCAGCTGAGTTATTTGAGCAAGTCGAGCAAAGTCAAGTGCGGAGTTTATAGGTAAGGTCGTGCCTTAACTCGTACTAGTAGCTGCGCCGGGAAGCACTCTTAGAAAAATTTTCTCCCGCGCACCTCATACCCTAACTCATTCATCTTCTCGATAAAATTAAGAAAAGCTAAGATCACGAGCAAATCTAGAATGATTCCTATTGTTATTGAACAATCAGGTCGCGGCGAACGTGCTTTCGATATTTACTCTCGATTGTTGCGCGAGCGGATTATTTTTTTAGGACAGCAAATCGATTCCAACTTGGCAAACTTAATCGTTGCCCAACTTTTATTTCTCGATGCTGAGGACTCTGAAAAAGATATCTACCTGTACATCAACTCTCCTGGAGGTTCGGTGACAGCAGGAATGGGAATTTTTGATACAATGAACCACATTCGCCCTGATGTTTGTACGATTTGTACAGGACTCGCGGCGAGTATGGGCGCGTTCCTGCTGAGTGCTGGAGCTAAAGGTAAGCGAATGAGTTTGCCAAATGCTCGGATTATGATTCACCAGCCATTAGGAGGCGCGCAAGGACAAGCAACAGATATCGAAATTCAAGCTAGAGAAATTTTGTATCACAAGCGGCGTCTCAACGAGTATTTAGCTGCCCATACCGGACAACCAATCGAACGAATCGAGCAGGATACAGAACGCGACTTTTTTATGTCTCCAGACGAAGCTAAAGACTACGGATTAATCGATCAAGTCATTAACCGTAGCGCTGTTGGAAATCGCCCTGTAGCAGTTTTAAGCTAGTTTAGGTGAGATCGTCTTGTGGAGAAGGCTGGGATTCCAAATATTGCAGGAATTCCAGCAGTTCTTGATGCGTGAGCGAAGTCCGTTTTCGTTTATTGTAGGTTTGGAGGAGATAATCTCTTCCTTTTTGCATGCTCCATTTGAGACGCTTCATCTCATCTCCCGTTTTCGCCAGCAATTCTAAATAGTCTTGGAATTCGACAACTTCGGTTTCGGTTAAAAATTGGCGCGATCGCTTTTTATACGTTCGTTCTAAATACTCGCTTTCGTGCTCAGCACTCCAACCTAACCGCTTGAGCAAAACATCAATTTTGAGCAGCGCGTCTGATAAATCTATCGGCGAACCGCCCATTATCATATCGGCTGCGGTTTCTAGCTGAAACTCTTGGCTTTGCGAGCGATTAAGCGGTGTCACATTATTCCAGCGATGTTGATTGTCGCTGTCTGAATTTATGTCGAGGTTTAACTCGGAGTTCGTCACTTTTGCAGGCGGGTTTAAAGCGACGCGATCGCCTTCAGAATTAACTGTTGCCGATCCTGATTGTGGTGCAGGTGATAAATTGGATAATATCGCTTCAGATTGTTGAGAGGGGGTGGTATCCGCCGCCGCAGGTAACATCAACACTCGCAACGCGCGCTCGCGGGCTCGATCTTCCGCAAGTTCAATGGTTTCGGCTGCTGCCATGCCTGTAACTTTGGTTATGCCATCGACGTGCGCGGCTACTCGTACGACAAATTTCCCTTGGTGAATTTCGATTAACTCGGATAAAAGATTGCCCGTTGGATAGCGAGCAAAAAATAATTGTGCCAACATAACGATAATTAACCTACTGCTTGAGGTAGGATTGAATTGCAGGTAAATTCATGCAGTGAAACGGATTCAATTAACTTTTTTACCCGCGTCCACTGCTTGCAAGCATTACCCTATTTACTATTGTATTTGGGCGATCGCGCGAAAAACCCTTTGCCTAAGTACGCTTCTTATTTAAAATATAGTAGGGTTCACTCGCTTGGTGTCCGCTTACTGCTGAAGTTCGCGTTACCAATTCTACAAATAAGGTAATGATTTTCAGTGGTAGTCTCACTAAATTCGTAATTACAGCCTAACGAACAGTGACTTGTCTCTAATCAAGTACCGCCAACTCACGTTGCAGTTAGGGTTGCTTGCTATCTGTCGATCGGTTCTCTGTAGGTATTGCGGATGCGAATAACAAGTACATTGTTGTAGCATCCAACACGTGAAATACCTACTTTAAGTCGCGACTGTACCTGCAGTTCCTCATTAAGAGGAATTGTAAAACCACACAGGCAATTGGGCTGAAGGTGGTAAGGACACTGTATTTATCAATTTAAGATAGAACGACTGTAGTTTGTTCTTGAGTTCCCTGAATGCTACTACAGTTATGTAGGCAAAAATACATGACACCAAAGACAACACAAATAATTTTTTGACCAAAGGTCGGTTTTTTCAATGGAATTTTCAATCGCTACACTACTTGCGAATTTTCATGATGATAAATTAGTCGCAGCCAAGGTACTAGAGAAAAAATTAGATTGTCTCGAAGAAACGTGTCTAACAAAGTTACATATTGCCTTGGAAGTCCTCGAAAAAATTGGCATCTTAGCTAAAGAACGCGGCAAGTATCGCCGGATACCCGAAGAAGGCGTTATCGAAGCGAAACTCCGCTGTTCGAGCAAAGGATTTTGCTTTGCGATTCAAGACGAAGAAGGTGCAGAAGATATTTACATCCGCGAAAGTCATCTGAGTACAGCGTGGAATGGCGATCGCGTTTTAGTACGACTCACAAAAGAAGGTAGCCGCCGTCGCAGCCCTGAAGGGGAAGTACGCTTAATTCTAGAACGGGCAAATCACAGCTTACTCGCGCGGCTAAAGCAAACTGAAAAAGGCTTTCGCGCAGTGCCTTTAGATGACCGATTATTATTTGAAATTGACTTAGTACCTAGCGAACTCAACTTGGCAGAAGCAATCGAACACTTGATTCATGTCGAAATTTTACGCTATCCGTTAGGACAGTCACCGCCACTCGGTAGGGTAGTACAAGTTCTCGGCGGTAGTGCAGAAGCAGCTGCGGATATTGACTTGGTTTGCTGTAAGCACGATTTACCACGCGGGTTTAGCGAAAGCGTACTCGCTGCAGCTGCGAACTTGCCAAGTCAGATCGTCAAGACAGAGATTAAACAGAGGCTCGATCTGCGATCGCTACTTACAATTGTCATCGAAACTCAAGAGCGCGCTGATGCCGGGTGTATCGAAAATGCGCTGACATTAGAAAAAACTTCTGAAGGTAGGTGGCGCCTAGGGATTCATACAACCGATGTCGCGCATTACATCCTGCCAGAGTCCCCGTTAGATAAAGAAGCCCTCAAGCGGGGTAGCAGCGTTTACTTGCGCGATACCGTACTACCACTGTTTCCCGAAGCTGTCCAACAACGGTGTTCGCTCGTAGCAGGTAGCGATCGCTTAGCGATATCTGTACTGCTCACTCTCGACTCGAATACAGGACAAATCGTCGAGTACGAGATTCAACCTACGGTGATTGCGGTCGACCAACAGCTCAGCGAACAACAAGTACAAGCAATTATCAACGCACAGCAAACAGCATTGAACGGTCAACAAGAAACTAGCCAGACGGCAGATGAGTTACCAACGAATATTGTGGAATTGATCCACCAGCTATTGGCAATTAGTCAAGCAGCCCAAACTCAAAGACACCAGCGCGGTAGCTTTGAACTCAAACTACCTCAAGACGATTATCCGCACTACGATGAGGGAATGCTCGGAGTTGTCAAAGCCGAAAATTCACCAGTCAAATCGTTGTTAACCGAGCTACTGCTGTTAGGAAATCAAGCGATCGCGCAACACCTACAAATCCTAGAAGTTCCCGCAATTTATCGCAGTCAACCAGCTCCGGATGCAGAAGACGTGCAGGAGACGATCAAGTTAGCAAGCAACTTAGGCGTAGAATTGCAACTTGAACAAGAAGATACAATTTCACCGGCGGACTTTCAAGCGTTTACCGAGCAGTTTGCGCAAGTCCCATCAGAGCAAGTCCTCACGTATCTTTTGCAAGCTACGCTCAAGCAAAGTGTTTACAGTGTTACACCCCAACCGCATTTTGGTTTAGCACTTCCTGTTTACGCGCGGGGCAATTCTCCTTTATGGCGGTATGCTGATTTACTGCTACAGCGCGTGTTACATTTATTGTTCGAGCAAGGACGCGATCGCCGCACGACTCGCGCGAAAGAACGGGTAAACCTGCGCCATAGTTCAGCGCACGGTAATATTACTTGGAATGTCTTACCGCCAGACATTCAGCAAGAGTTAGAAACCGAACTCGCTCGACTTGTCGTGCAGCTCAACGAGCGCGAAAAAGAAGTGCAAGAAGCCGAAGCCGATCTCGCCGGGCTACAAAAAGCACAGTTAATGAAACAGCGTACGGGAGAAGTTTTTCAAGGGCTGATCACCGGGGTGCAATCCTACGGCTTTTTTGTCGAAATTACCGTTCCAGATGCTAGCGGTAAACAACTGCGCGTCGAAGGTTTAGTTCACGTAAGTTCGCTCAAAGATGACTGGTATGAGTATCGCGCACGGCAACAAGCGCTGTTTGGTCGCAAAAGCCGTACTGCTTATCGCTTAGGCGATCGCGTCGCTGTACAAGTGAAAAATGTCGATTACTACCGTCAACAGATTGATTTAGTCACAGTCAATGGTGATGTCAATGGTGATGTTGAAGGCGATTTGCTTCCAGATGAGAGTTTACTAGAAGATAACGACGACGAGTTTAATTCTGATACGGAGGATCTCAATTCCGATTCAGATTTTTACCTTGATGATGAGGAGTAACCCCAATAATCTTGTGTCTAACCACTCACCCCTGATCTTAGGAGTTTCTGGAGCGTCTGGATTAATTTATGCCGTTCGCGCGCTCAAGTTTCTCTTGGCAGCTGAATACACCGTCGAACTTGTGGCTTCTAAATCAACATACATGGTTTGGCAAGCCGAGCAAAATATCCGAATGCCTGTGGAAACTTTACAGCAAGAGCAATTCTGGCGACAGCAAGCTGGTGTAGAAACGCAAGGAAAACTCCACTGTCACCATTGGGGCAATGTGGGAGCTAGTATTGCCAGCGGCTCGTTTCGTACTCTCGGTATGGTAGTGATCCCTTGTAGTATGAGTACTGTCGCCAAACTTGCAGCGGGTCTAAGTTCAGACTTGCTAGAACGAGCCTCTGACGTGCAATTAAAAGAAGGACGCAAGTTAGTCCTTGTGCCGCGTGAAACGCCTTTCAGTTTGATTCACTTACGAAACTTAACAGCACTTGCTGAGGCTGGTGCCAGAATTGTGCCAGCGATTCCAGCTTGGTATCATAAACCACAGACAATTGAAGATTTAGTCGATTTTGTCGTCGCGCGTGCGTTGGATCAACTCAACATTGATTGTATTCCGATTCAACGATGGCAAGGACGTGATTGAGAAGGGTCAGGGTCGAAGCTCGGAGGAGAAAGTCGATCTTCTGAGGTGAAAATAGAATGGTATGGCTAATCGTCAATATAATTAAAACATCATCGAGGCTTAAAATCATTGTCTTGTAAAGTTTGTTTAATGATGGAAACCTCAGATACGCATCTATTTGCTGCTCTAAGTTCAGGTAGCATTCCTGACCTCTGACCCCTGACCCCTTAAACACGCCAAAACTATGCCTGTTTTGCGACTACTTCTGTTGCTGGTGGTGCTGGGAGGACTAAGTTTGTTACTGTTGCAAAACTGGTCCCCCGTCCTACCACTTGTCTTTTTGGGCGGGCGATCGCTAGCGCTACCATTAGCTGTTTGGATTTTGCTCAGCATTGCTGCTGGGGCGCTTTCCGCGTTACTTATCGCGGGATTATTCAAAATGTCAAACTATTTTGCCCAAAGTCAAGTTAAACGCCGCAGCATTGGCGATCGCACTCCACCACGTCCAAATCAACGCACTGTCAAGCAAGAATATACAACAGCAGCAAGTGCTACTTATTCATCAGCAGCGGCATCGACAACAAGCGATCCAATTGATGATTGGAGTAGCGATAATACCAAAGATGAAGATTGGGACTTTGAAGAAAACCCAACACCGCCAGGGAACTTTCGTCCAGAATCAACAATCAATGACTCTAAAACCTACGAATTCAGTCCTGATTCTTCTAAAACTAATCCATCAAGTTCTGTATACTCCTACAGTTCTAGCGAACCACGCAATACCAGTGTTGGTAAAACTGAGTCAATTTACGACGCTGACTATCGCGTTATTACACCACCTTATGGCAGTCGTAATACAACTGATGAGGATGACGAAGATTGGGGATTTGAGGATGACGAGTTCGATGACGAAGATGACAGTAATTCGCCTCTACGATAAAGCTTGTCTGTTAATAATGAAACTCGTCAAATCGCCATCGCGATCCTAGAGACTTTTAATTTTCTTTAAGTAAGCAAAATTTTTTTAACATTACTTAGGCGATCGCCCTAGGTACATTGTTCAATTGCCGCGTACCCGAACCGCTCGCGCGATTCTTGCTTAACCTTACCAGCCATTGCAGCTTCTTGCAATGCCATAAAAGCATTAAGATCCTCTAAGTCGTAGCGGGTTGTGAGTAATTGTCGCAGTTGTTCCTCTGTTTCAATCGTTAAATACCCTGTTTTCAGCGTTTTTTGCACTAGTTCGCGAATTAAAGCCATACGATTAACCTCATCCATAATATCTGAAGGGTAGAACTACCTACAAGCTAGTGACGAATCCAAGTCATTCATTGCTATTCAATTTAGGCATAGTAGCGTTGACAGCTTGAGTCATCAAAGGTTGATATTTTGACAGTACGGTAAGCTTTACTATCGTTGTGACGTACAACACTTAAGAAAGTTTCAATATCAATTAAGTCAATGAGAAGTTAGTTATCTGTAATCTATCACCTTGCCATCGTTATGTAAATCATTGTAGTAGCGCTTTTTAGCATTTATAAAAATAAAACACACTGTTATTATCTAGCAATAGAAATTAAGAGTTAATGAAAAACTACTCTTGAAAACAAAGCAAGTAGTGTCAAAATTTACAACGGCGGAAAAACTCTGAAATTGAGAGCAACTGTACTCGGATTGAGGTTTAACAAAGGAAAGCTACCGAACTGCTATAGACAAATCTTTGTTTAGATGATTACTTTGCTGTTATAATTAGGCAGAAATTCTCAGCATTTTTTATCAAAAACGTAGTAGCAGCAAGGGGAGAATTCATCTATCAATCTTTAAGTACATCACAGCAACGTCGAATCTTCAAATTAGGGACTTCGTTAAAATCCAAAATTCGAGTCGTGTAGCTCAACTGCGAGAAAAAGCTGGATATCGATAACTTAGGTCTCTACGCAACTAGGTACTATCTATCGTCACAATACCCAAACGAGATTGAGGAGAAGTGAACAGTGGGCGCTTTGTTGAGCTTCGGTGGAACAGCGTCCGCTGGATAAAAGCGGTTAAAGAACTGAATGTCATTTTCTAGTTGATTGCTACCCTGCTAACCCTCTATTTGTTGAAATTGCTACAACTGTAATTCAAGATTCATTTGCTAGTAGTGAAAGTCTATACAACATCAAACTTACAATCCGCTCTTGTCTTCGACGCTTCAATATTAGAACTCTGGGAAGCGATCGCTGGTTGGCAATGAGGCAACGCTAGTAACTACTATAACCCGCGCACCGAAAGGGTTTTGTGCCTTAAAACGCTAAATAATTAAGCGATCGCATTTATCAAGGTCAGAGAAATTACCAAGATATTTCTATAGCGCAGTTGGCTAAGTAACAAACCATAGAGAGCATAGAAAAAAGAAAAAAAATTATATTACAGTTTTAGTGTTATTTTTAGTAAGTGACTGAACAATAGTATTGTGAACAAATCAAATAGGCAAAGCAGTGTATTGAAGGGCGTCAACTTATACTTGATTGGCATGATGGGTACGGGTAAAACAACCGTAGGACGTGCCTTAGCAAATAAGCTTGGCTATAGATTTGTTGATACGGATGAAATTATTACCCAAGTCACGCAGCAATCGATTAGTCAAGTGTTTGCAACGAGTGGAGAAGCAGCATTTAGGCAAATAGAAACTCAAGTGTTAGCCAAAGTTTGTGCATATACGCATTTAGCGATCGCGACAGGTGGTGGTATTGTTCTGCAACGCGAAAATTGGAGTTATTTGCACCACGGTTTAATTGTCTGGCTGGATGCGCCAACAGAATTACTCTACACCCGCTTAAGTGCTGATGAAACTCGACCTTTACTTCAAGGTACAGGTGACTTGCGATCGCAGTTAGAAACTATCTTGCAACAGCGACAGCCGCTTTATTCACAAGCCGATCTCCGAGTTATCGTGACTTCTGAAGAAACACCAGAACAACTTGCTACAAGGATACTACAAGAGATTCCGCAAGTTTTGAAACCGCCCCGCACAATGCCACAACCATAATTTTAGATTTCAAATTGTTGCAATTGAGATTGTTGCGAGACACAAATTCTTTTAAACTGCTGTGCATACTTTTTGCTTTATAAAAGCTACTCATGTTTAACGATAGCGAATACATTGGAGAAACCGAAGCTACCCGCGTCCGAGTGCTGAGCGAAGCACTACCTTATATTCAACAGTTTGCCGGAAGAACTGTTGTCGTTAAATACGGTGGTGCAGCAATGAAAGATAGTTCACTTAAAAATAAAGTTATTCGCGATATTGTATTTTTATCTTATGTAGGACTAAGACCCGTTGTTGTTCACGGTGGTGGACCAGAAATTAATAGCTGGCTAGATAAGTTAGGAATTGAGCCGCAATTTAGAAATGGCTTGCGCGTCACCGATGCAGCGACAATGGATGTCGTGGAAATGGTGTTGGTTGGTCGCGTCAATAAAGAAATTGTTTCCCTAATCAACCGTGCTGGTGGTTCGGCGGTGGGATTGTGCGGTAAAGACGGTAATTTGATTAAAGCACGTCCCCAAGGTCAAGAAGGAATTGGCTTTGTCGGAGAAGTCACTAACATGGACGTGAATATTTTGGAGGCGTTAGTTAAAAATGGCTACATTCCCGTTGTGTCAAGCGTTGCAGCCGATGAAACAGGTCAAGCTTACAATATTAATGCTGATACTGTTGCAGGCGAGCTTGCTGCTGCATTAGGTGCAGAAAAGTTAATTTTGCTGACCGATACACCAGGAATTTTGAAAGATTACAAAGATCCTTCGAGCCTACTGCACAAGTTAGATATTCAACAAGCGCGACAACTTATTGCGCAAGGTGTTGTTAGCGGTGGGATGATTCCAAAAGTGAATTGTTGCGTGCGATCGCTTGCGCAAGGCGTCCATGCTGCGCATATCATTGATGGTCGAATTCCCCACGCTTTGCTACTAGAAATCTTTACCGACAGTGGTATTGGTTCAATGATTGTCGCGTCAGAGTTTATGGGGTAAACGAAGAATTAGTTTTGAGTTGTGAATTATAAAGACTTGTTTCAACTCAACATGCAAATATCATTTACAATTTTCCTACTCTGCCTTTAAGGGAAAATAATAACGCCTGATGGTACTCGGTTGAAACGCCGATATCCTGAATTGAGAATGACTGGATTAATTAACGTTGAATCTTGAATTTGGGGATTTACTAAAACAGGATTGATCAACGTAGAGTTAACTACTGTACCACTTCTCCTTGTCGGCGTAGAACTCCAAGAATTTATTGGCGCACGACGCACAGAAATTCCAGTGACAGGATCTACAGGCATAGGAGTTGGAATCGGGCTACCATAGATGAAGGAACTGACATTCTGCGGTTGACTAACACTGTAAGAAGGCACCCCTTGACCAATAAATACTGACTGCGCCGCAACTGGTGTTGGTGGTAGTGTCATTAACGCTGCACCAAACAATATAGATGTTATGGCACTACCTGCCCTCAATGTTTTTTGATGAATCATAAGTTTATTGCCAGTAAGTGTCACTAAGTTTTAGGTATAGCCAACTTGTAGCAATGTTTAACTATATACCTCTGTTACAATTCTATCGGTTTTACTAACGAGAGATATAAATAAGTAAGCAAAAATAACATATCATCAAGACTGGTAACTAGTAATTGGTCATTAGCAAGAATATTTATTACCTGTTACCTATTACCACTGCAAATCATGCGTCCGAACGCCCATTAGCCTATATAAACTACGTCAAAATAGCGCCACCCATTAATTTTTGATAGCGATATTCCAATTCAGCTTTCATCAAACGCCAGCGTTCTAAAGTCGCATCAATTTCGATGACTTTCTCTGCAGCTGCTCTTGCTAATTCTAAAACTTCTTGATCTTCTACAAGACTTGCTAAAGTAAAATCTGGTAAACCTGATTGTCGCGTTCCTAAAACCTCTCCAGGACCGCGAAAACGCATATCCATCTCTGAGATAAAAAAGCCGTCCTGCGATTGTTCTAACACTTTTAAGCGAGATATTGCAGTCTCTGCTTTAGAATTACTCATCAAAATACAGTAAGATTTTGCTGCACCCCGACCAACACGCCCGCGTAATTGATGCAGTTGTGATAAACCAAAACGTTCAGCATTTTCAATCATCATTACTGTTGCATTGGGTACATCAACTCCTACTTCAATGACAGTTGTTGAAACTAAAATTTGTGTTTGATTGTCACGAAATTGATTGATAGCGGCGTCTTTATCCGCTGAACTCATCCGACCATGAAGTAAGCCTACTTGATATTGCGGAAAAATGCTTCCTTGTAGTCGTTGATGTTCTTCTACCGCAGCGCGTACATCGAGTTTTTCCGATTCTTCTACTAAAGGTAAAACAATATAAGCTTGGCGCCCTTGCGCAATCTCGCGGTTAATTAAATCATAAGCGTGAGTGCGCTCTTTTGCTGATAAAACTGTTGTTTGAATTTGTTGTCTTCCTGGTGGAAGTTCGTCAATTTGACTCACGTCTAAATCGCCATGCAGTGTCAGCGCGAGGGTACGGGGAATGGGAGTTGCGGTCATTGTCAAGACGTGGGGTGATTCGCCTTTTTGCTGTAACTGCGCCCGCTGTCCCACACCAAAGCGATGTTGTTCGTCAATGACCACTAAACCTAAGCGCTGAAAGTTGACTTTTTCTTGAATCAACGCATGAGTACCAACTAAAAGCGGTAATTCGCCGGTTTCGAGTTGCGCGTGAATTTGGCGGCGCTTAGCAGTTTTTGTTGAACCTGTCAACAGTTCTACAGGTAAATGTAATAAATTAAACCAACTGACTAACTTGCGATAGTGTTGTTCTGCGAGTACTTCGGTAGGAGCCATTAACGCTGCTTGATAGCCTGATTGAATCGCCGCTAGGATGGCGACAACAGCAACAACAGTTTTCCCTGACCCCACATCACCTTGTACCAAGCGATTCATCGGTACTGGTTTTTGTAAATCATCGAGGATATCGTTAATGACTCGTAATTGAGCGTTAGTGAGTTGAAAAGGGAGAAGTTGATAAAAACTATCAATAAGTTGCCCTGTACGCGTTAAAACAGCACCATTTTGAATTTGCCGTGCTTTGTGCTGGCGTTGGAGTAAACCAAGTTGTAAGTAGAAAAATTCATCAAAAACTAAGCGACGCCGTGCAACTTCTAACGATGTACTATCTGCGGGAAAGTGAATATTGGCGATCGCTGCTTTTAATTCCATCAAACCATACTTATCGCGCAGGCGAAAGGGTAGTGGATCTTTAAGATGGACGCACGCAGGTAAAGCCGCAGTCACCGCTTTGCGTACCATATCTGCACCTACGCCTTCCGTTAAAGCATAAACTGGTACGACTCGACCGATTGTTAACGAATCGATGGTATCTCCTGGATGTGCTAAAACTTCGATTTCAGGATCTTCTAAGGTTAAACCGTATTTGCTTTCTTTAACTAGCCCAGAAGCAGCTACGACTGCACCCACAGGGTAGCGGCGTTTTTGCTGTTCTTGCCAACCGCGATGACTATATCGCGCCCCTGCAAAAAAACGACTAATCCGAATTTGACCAGTGCTATCTTTTAAAACAAGTTCTAAGATCGTTAATTTAGGGTTTCGCGGGCTATTAAAGCAAGTACAGCGCTTGACTGCGCCTAGTATCGTGACTGTTTCACCTGCTTGCAGTTCTTTGATGTTGACTTGTCGCGCGTAATCGATGTGGTCGCGGGGATAATAAAATAAAATGTCGCGTACTGTATACAAACCAAGTCTTGCTAAGTAACTACCTCTTCTTACTCCTACTTCGGGTAAGCTTTTGAGTGGCTGCTCTAAACTTGGTGCGATGTGGATTGCGGCTTCTGTTGGTAGCGATCGCGTTACAGGTGTTGTCGGCGGGAGTTTTGTTTTTGTTGAGTATAGCGATCGCTCTTTTTGAGTTGACTCGGTTGCGACATTTTCCCCGCGCTGATATCGTTGTGTATGATAGATACATCTTCGTGCTTCAGCAACTAGGTGTTGTCGTTCTTCTAGTGGCAATTCGGGATATTTGGCAAATTGTGCTGCAATTTCTTGCCATCGCCGACGCTCTTCCAAAGGCAAAGTCACTGGAGGCTTACCAAAACTGAGACAGAGAAACTCACTAAAGCGATATTGCTTGCCTACTAAATCAGCAAAGCCGCGTTCGGCTTCTACTGCCAAAGCTTTTTGCAATCGCCCTAAATCTAGTGATTCTGTCATATTGCAGGGGTCAGGGATCAGAGGTCGGATTATAAGTTCTTGATGTTGAATGTGTTGAGATAAAAAGTAAATTTAAAACTCAAAACTTTAATGGTGTTTTAAATTTACTTCTATTACTATAAGTAATTGGCTGCGCCGGAATCGCCTAATCCCCTTTATAACTTTATAGTACGTACTACTAATCTTCAAACCAGCTTGCCCGCCACGCGGCTTCAGCTTCAGCAACGGCTTGCTCGCGTTGTTTTTTGTAATACTCTTTTAATAAAGCACGACTTCGGGTCTCTAGCTGGCGAATCTGATTGCGCTTAACTCTGACTGTTGCATCCGCAAACTCAATCTCGCCTAGCCGTAGATAAATTGCAACAAGCGTTGTCACGCTAGATTCGTCGCGATCGCTGTTGCCTTCTGCTTCTACTAATAAGTTTAATAAGTTCGGCGGTCCTGCCGTCGCTTCTGCTGGAAGATCGGGAGCGTTTAACGCTGCATCGAGTAATGGAAGTGGAAGATTTTCTGGTAAAATCTTTGATTGCTGAAGTAGATAGTTAATTTCCCGCGAAATTGTTTTGAGTTGCAGCGCGATCGCCTGCTCTATATTTTGCTGCCACTTAACAAGCGCAACTGGATTTGCAGGCTGTCTGAGTACTGTGCTAGGACTTGAGGTTTGCGGACTAACTGATTCCAATAACGCCGCTTCAGTGGCTTCTAGGTGAGTCTCTTCTTTAATTTCTTCTGCTACGTTTTCTTTCTCTTCAACCTGCGCTATGGTCAATAACTGCTCAGTAGCTGCTTGTATAACCTTACGTACATCTTGCTGCAATTGTTGCCGCTGATTAAAAGATAAACGCAAAAAAGCTTCTGGGTAACCCTGCGTACACAAGTGATAAGTTGCCAAAATTGCTTGCTGTTGTACAGCTTGCGCTAGGGCTGTAAAGTAACTATTGTAAGCCGCGTGAAGCTCTTCCGCGAGAACTCGACACGCTTGTTCTAAAGCTGCAATCTCCCGTTTGATTTGTTCGATTGTTGCCATTACCTCAAAAACAAGGGGTGAGGGGCGAGGAGTGAGGGGAAGTTTTGAGTGCTAAGTTTTGAATTAGAAAAATCAACTCAAAACTAACCACCAGAAACTTTGCACTTCAACCTGACCTCTAACCTCTAAACCCTGACCCCTATTCTACTTACTACCCATTTGCGCAGCAACTTCTTCGGCAAAGTTGCTTTCTTGCTTTTCGATACCTTCGCCCAAGACAAAGCGGACAAAACGACGCACTTGGATATTTTCTCCTAATTGCGCGATCGCCTGTTTCACTAAATCTTCCACCGAAATGTTTTGGTCGCGAATATAGGGTTGATCCATCAAAGTCATTTCTTTCAAGCGTTTTTCAATTCGACCTTGAACGATCTTCTCTTTGATGTTATCTGGCTTTTTCGCCAGATCGTCTCGCCCCATTTCGATTTCTTTTTCTTTCTGGACGATATCAGCTGGGATGTCTTCTACTTTGACATACTCAACATTCGGGCAAGCCGCAATCTGCATGGCGATATTCCGCACCAGCGTTTGAAATTCTTCACGACGAGCCACGAAGTCTGTTTCGCAGTTAACTTCTACTAACACACCAACTCTACCGCCAGTGTGGATGTAGCTTCCTACGAGTCCTTCTGCTGCTACGCGTCCAGCTTTTTTATCAGCAGAGGTGATACCTTTTTGCCGCAGCCATTCAATGGCTTTGTCCATATCACCATTATTTTCTTTCAGCGCTTTTTTGCAATCCATCATGCCAGCGCCGGTTCTTTCGCGTAGCTCTTTGACGACTTGTGCAGATATTTCCGCCATCTTGCCTCAATTTCCTACTTAACTAAATTCAAGCTTTTGGGTCACATTCCCGACAGCTATTTTATTCTTCTTCGTCGTCGGCTGATTCTTCCTCATCTGGTAACAGCGAGTCAGTGTATTCAGCTTCGCTTTCGTCGTAATCGAGGTCTTCCTCCGCACCTTCGTAGTCGTATTCCTCTTCTACGTCTAGCTGACCGTGACGCCCTTCATATATTGCGTCTGCTAACTTACCAACAATCAGCTTGATTGAACGAATTGCGTCATCGTTGGCTGGAATCGGAACATCGACAACATCAGGATCGCAGTTTGTATCTAACATTGATACAATTTGAATTCCTAGTTTTTGACATTCTTGCACGGCGTTATATTCCCGACGCTGGTCTACAATGATAACCACGTCAGGGATTTTGCGCATCGTTTTGATTCCGCCCAAATACTTCTGTAGCTTTGCCATCTCGCGGCGCAGTACCGAAGCTTCTTTTTTAGGTAACAAATCTAGCGCTCCGCTTTCTTCACGGCGCTCTAATTCTTTTAACCGCTCTGCGCGCGTTTTGATTGTTGCCCAATTCGTTAGCATTCCGCCTAACCATCTTTGGTTGACGTAATACGAACCACAGCGCGTTGCTTCTTGCGCGATGATTCCTGCTGCTTGTCGCTTTGTACCAACGAACAGAAACTTTTTACCCTGTTCAGCCGCAGTGCGCGTATATTGGTACGCTTCATCCATTAACTGAGCCGTTTGCACCAAGTCAATGATGTGTACTCCGTTACGGGAAGTATAGATATAGGGAGCCATCTTTGGATTCCACCGCCGGGTTTGATGTCCAAAGTGAACTCCTGCCTCCATCATTTGCGCCAATGAGACAACTGGCATATTTTCTCCTAATTTCGGGTTAATCCTCCATCCAGGTGTATTTCTTTACCAGAAACACCCGAAAAAACTGGATGTGTGATTTTGGTCAACTCTACTAGCATATCACATCAAAAGCACTACTTGGCACGGGAAGCAGACTGCATTTGAGCGTAAGCCGAATAAACTCCTTGAACGTTGTACCAATTTAAAAAAATCCGCGCAATTTCCAGCGCTAATTGCGGTTTACCTTGGTCAATCAACCACTGAAGTAGTGGAGCTAAGCTACGTTCGTTAAGATGACCACCCAGTGAAAGTAATCCCCAAAGCAGACGGTGCAACCACGTCATTTGAATCATCATCCGCACTTCCCAAATCGGATGTTTTTGATAAAACAACACGCCCATGCGCCCGCGTTGAATTTCCTTTTCGATTAAGTTGGGAATCTGCTTAAGGTTAAATGGAGGATGCCAGTGATAACCAACAGCAGCAGGGCATTTAATTAGTTTTAAGCCTAATTGTTTCAAGCGGACTCCTAATTCCAAATCTTCCCAGCCATAGAGTTGAAATCGCGTATCAAATAACCCTGCTTTTTCTAACCAGTGACGCGCGATCGCAACATTTCCCGTTGCAAAATAAGCTGCGGAAAAGTCAGTAATTTTGTATGGTTCTGCCGTAGGATCGGCAAAATTGCACGTGTTAATTACAAGACCATAGGTAAAGATACGATCGCTACCATAGGTTTTTTGTCCTTGTTGTAGTCCGTCAGCGTGCGCTTGCAGAAAATTTTCTGTAACTACGAGGTCGCTATCAATAAAAATAATCGTATCGCCTTGCGCGTGTTCTACGCCTAAATTACGCGCGGCTGCTGGTCCTTGGTGGTCTTGTAAAAGCGATCGCACGTGCGGAAACTTTGCAGCATTGTCTTGCAACCACTCTAACGTGCCGTCTGTCGAACCATCGTCGACGACAACAACTTCATAACCCTCAATGGCGGTATCAGTAGCTAAATTCTGGCGTTCGAGAGCTTTTAAGCACTTCGCTAAGATTGGCTGACGATTGTAAGTTGGAATCACAACACTAAAAAACACGCTCCCCCCTAGCACCACCTACAAAAGTCATCATACGATTGGCTGTTAGCAATTGGCGATTAGCTGGACTTGTAGCAGATTATCAATCCATAACCACTACGGCTTATGACGGAATAACAAATAAATCTGTGCCATGGCTGACAAGAATGCGCATAAATTAGTTAGATAATAATCACTCGTTGTTTTGCCAAATCGAGGAATCAATGGGTCGTGCTAATAAAGTTGTCCTGGCATACTCTGGTGGAGTAGATACTTCCGTCTGCATTCCCTATCTTAAACATGAATGGGGCGTTGCCGAAGTGATTACTTTAGCCGCAGATTTAGGACAGGGAGATGAATTAGAGCCAATTAAACAAAAAGCACTGCAATCAGGAGCTAGTGAATCACTCGTTGTTGATGCGCAAGAAAGCTTTGTCAAAGATTATGCTTTTCCGGCAATTCAGGCAAATGCCTTGTATGAAAATCGCTATCCGCTTTCGACAGCTTTAGCGCGTCCCTTGATCGCGAAGCTATTGGTAGAAGCCGCAGAAAAGTACGGTGCAGACGCCGTCGCGCATGGTTGCACGGGTAAAGGTAACGATCAAGTCCGCTTTGATGTCTCTATTGCTGCACTCAATCCAAATTTAAAAGTGCTTGCTCCAGCGCGTGAATGGGGAATGAGTCGTGAGGAAACGATCGCATATGGAGAGCGTTTTGGTATTCCTGCGCCCGTCAAAAAATCTTCGCCTTATAGTATCGACCGTAACTTACTCGGTCGCAGCATTGAAGCGGGACCCCTAGAAGATCCCCGCACCGAACCCCTCGAAGAAATTTATTTGATGACAAAGGCGATCGCTGATACTCCTGATACGCCAGAGTATGTTGAAATCAGCTTTGAGCAAGGTATTCCTACCCAACTCAATGGAGAAGCGATCGCACCTGTAAAACTTATTGCTCAACTCAACCAAATCGCAGGTAATCACGGTGTTGGGCGCATTGACATGATAGAAAATCGTTTAGTTGGAATCAAATCACGGGAAATCTACGAAACACCAGCATTATTAGTTTTAATTCAAGCGCACCGCGATTTAGAAAGTCTCACACTCACGGCAGATGTGACGCACTACAAGCGCGGTATTGAAGAAACTTACAGCCAAATGATTTATAACGGGTTGTGGTACAGTCCGCTGAAAAGCGCGCTTGATGCGTTTGTGCAAAAAACTCAAGAGCGCGTATCAGGTACTGTACGCGTTAAATTCTTTAAAGGAAACGCAACAATTGTGGGACGCTGGTCGGATAATTCTCTCTATACGCCAGATTTAGCAACTTACGGCGCTGACGATCAATTCGATCACAAAGCCGCAGAAGGTTTTATTTACGTTTGGGGACTGCCAACTCGAATTTGGTCAAAACAAGTGCGAGGCTAGAGGTGAGAGGTTAGGGGTGAGGAGCGATCTGTCCTCCCCGCTCTCCGACCCCCGATCCCCAACTCTTTAGTTAATCCTCGCTAGCAATTTTCTTGACTTGGCGCGATTCCCACCATATAGGAACAACAATCCAAGCGATCGCAATAACTAAAGCGAAAATCGCAAATTCACCAACCCAAGAAACTAATTGTTCTAAAGACACAATCTGTCCAACAAAGAAAGCTAAAGTCACCATTACTGATGCCCATACAGCTGCTCCCGCTAAGTTGTAGACGAAAAACTGAGCAAAAGACATACCAGCTATTCCAGCTAACAACCCTGAAAAAATGCGCAATAAAGCAATAAATCGACCAAAAAAGACCGCTTGGGCTGCATTTTGACTGAATTTGTCTTTCAGTTCTTCTAACCGCACTGCGGGGATGCGAAAAAAGCCAGCAACGCGCAGAATAAATTCCCAACCAGTGGTTCTGCCAATCCAATACCCAAAAATGCCACCAAGAACCGCACCAAAGATGGCACTACCAAGTACAAACCAATAGTTCAGTTCCTTGCTACCAGCTAGAAAACCTCCAATTAACGTTACGGTCTCTCCTGGAATCGGAATCCCTAAGTTTTCTAACAAGATCCCAATAAATATTGCCCAGTAGCCGTAATGATGCGCGAACTCCTGAATCTTCTCCAGTGATACAAACTCCAGAGACATTCCTGCAGCCTTTACAAAGTTTTACACTCTCTCCATCTTGACGCGGTTTTACATGGGGTGTCAATAAAGTAATTCGCACTAACAGCAGCAAAGTTTAACTTTTATTGAGTTGCTCGTAAAGAGTGAGGAGAAGGCACAGTCCTTAGTATTGTCCTTGAATACTTTTTATCCCGCAACGACTTCACAAAAACTTTAAAAAAGTACCGCTACCTCATAAAGATTCCGTAAAGCTCCTCAAAACTACTGAAATCATTTTGTACCAGTGTTTATAGTAGGGTGATTAAAACCTATGTCTGTAGAATTGTTTCAGTTAAAAGGTGCGAGCTATTGATGATAACTATTAACCAATACTTCTGATAGTAGAACAGTAGTTGAAGTAATGTTACAAAAATAACAATTTGTTTAGTATTTTCAGTGGCATACTTCATTTCATATCGTTTAGCTAAAAACCATTCGTTGCTTCTATACAAATAGGCGCAAGCATTAGTTTCATCTGAAGACTGCATCCGTATAAAGAAGCCCATCGGTGTGGGTATTTTTACAAGTTGCTTTTTCCGAGGATGAAATTTTTTATTTTTTTGAATTCTGCTATTAACTTCTTAATCAAGTAACAACAAAGTATATGAGTATTACACACAAAAATGGTCGCGTGATTGTACTTCATCCCCAAGGACGATTGGATTGTGATGGAAGTAAGCAATTAGAAGCTCAATTTACGCGTTTGATGGGACAGCGCAATTTACTGTGGGTAATCAACTTATCGCAAGTTGATTTTATGGATAGTGCGGGTTTAGTTGCTTTGATAACAGGATTGAAAGCAGCACGTGAAAGCAGTTGTCGGTTAATACTATGTCATTTGCCAGAACCTGTCAAACTCATTTTAGAGCTTACTCAGCTGGATTCAGTGTTTGAAATTTGTGAAGACTACAATGCCGTTTTGAATTTAACTAAAACTCCCGCTTTGGCTGCTTAATTGCTTGATGTACTTATAGATGTTGAGAATTTTGCTCTACACGCAGTAGTCATTCAAGTAAATGTAACCAAAGATATCAGTAACGCTGACCACTTACAGTACGGCTAGTTTTATAGCAGGAGAGGACGTTAACTTAATCAACTTGCTAGTACTGTACAATAAGAACGCTGGCAGTTAATGATAACTGCACAGTCCGCTCTCAATCGAACGCGTAAACTTTTTTACTAGTTTGTCGCACCAAATTATTTCACAACTAAGAAATAGAAGTTCTTGGCGATCGCGCGTCTCAATATTTTATGCTAAGCATCGGCTGTTGACATAAAGATTTTTTATACCTTATGAGGAGCATTAAGACAAAATCCCGCTTTTAGCTTTCTACCTCTTTGTGTAGTTTAAGCAGCGGGAATAATGATGTTGTTGTAGGTACCCCTGTCAACTCATGGCTGCGGCTTCTTCAGGCGAGGAGGCTTGGGACTCTTGGATTTCTGGAGTTTCTTGCTTAATAGTTAGGTAACGAATCACTTCATCACTCAAGCGCATTGCACGTTCAAGTTGGGCAATAACCGTTCCAGGGGCTTGATAGTTCATTTGAATGTAAATACCTTCACGGTGCTTAGCGATTTCGTACGCCAGGCGACGTTTGCCCCGATTTTGAATTTCAACTTGCGTTGCTCCTTGCTCTTGGAGCAGATTTTGGTATCTTGTAACCGCTTGTTCGACCTGCTCTTCTGTCAGATCGGGGCGCAAAATATACATCGTTTCGTAATTATTTGTCATGTGATTAGCTTCCTTATGGACAAAGCGGCTGCATGGGCTTGTAAGCTTGCGAGCTACAACCATAGCAGCAAGGAATTACAATTTTAGCAAAGTTAATAACCTATGCTATAACTTTAAGTTTTGATCTTGCAATCGCAGCTAGCAAAAAAAACGAAGTTAATCATAGATGAGATGATATCTTACAAAGTTGATCGACAGATGCAGTGTATGCTGAAGTGCGATCGACCGATCGCCGCCTATCCTTGGCAGCAGTTAAGCTCAAAACCTAGATTAACAGCACTTTATGGCGCAGCGCTACGTCCGAGTTCAAAATCAAGAGGGACGGATTTACTATGGGTTGCTCAAACCTAGCCAAAGCGTTCAGGTTCTTGATGCTCCACCGTGGTTGCAAGGTCAGCCCACGGATTTACATTTAGAACCAGACCGCTACCAAATTTTAGCTCCGTGTGCCCCCTCTAAAATTGTTGCAGTTGGGAAAAACTATGCCGATCACGCGGCTGAAATGGGGACAGATGTACCTAGAGAGCCGTTATTATTTCTGAAACCGTCAACTGCAATTATTCCCACTGGTGGTGAAATCATTTATCCGGCGCAAGCACAGCGGGTAGATTATGAAGGTGAATTAGCGTTGATTATCGGCGATCGCACTTTTGGCTGTACGCCCGCGCAAGCGCAAAACAAAATCTGGGGCTACACAATTGCGAATGACGTGACAGCGCGCGATCTCCAACAACGCGACGGTCAATGGACGCGTGCCAAAGGATTTGATACGTTTTGCCCCTTGGGTCCTTGGATCGTCCGAGAACTCAGTCCTGGGGCGCGGTTACAGACATTTATCAATGAAGAACAAGCACCTGTACAATCGGCAAGTGTCGATCAGATGGTGTTTCCCCCAGATGTTTTGGTGTCCTACATCAGTCAAATTATGACCCTTCTGCCTGGTGATGTTATCCTCACAGGAACACCAGTCGGTGTAGGACCATTACACTTAGGAGATTTTGTTGTCGTCGAAATTGAGGGAATTGGTCGATTGGAAAACACCGTGATCTCTAGAGAATACACTGTGGTACAACCGTATGAGAAAACTTAGCGGACTTGCATATAGACTGCGTCCGAGATTGCCGGAATTTCAGCATAACGACCAAGCAAAGACTGAATTACCGCGTAAGCAGCGGCAATAAATACGCCGAGGAAAATCGTGTTGGCGATTGTGGCGATCGCAAACGTCGTGCCTGGAATCGGTGCCAATATCTGCACGAGAATACCGCACAAAAATAACGCAATTGTAATTAAAATTGCCTGCATCGTGTTAAAGCGGATAAAGTGGCTCACCCGTTCATTTCTCACCACAAGTAAGAATAAAACAAAGAAAATAATGAGTCCGACAAATGGTATCCCAAAATAAATTTGTACTAGAGGTAACAAAGGCACTAAAACGATCCTGAGCGCCGGAAATTCACCAAAAATCGTATTTTGTATTCCTACACGCAGTAGCAGCCCCACAACATCAACTAGCGGTAACAAATAAGCAAGGCTTGCAAAAATTCTGTCCCAAACTGTCGTTGACCCGCGCCAAGCCATTCTTTTCCTCCTAATTTTTTTGCTGTCACTAAGCTACAGGATAGCGCAGGTCTATTGTTCTCTTGGAACTACTCATATCAATGTTGACAGGTTATTATTCAATGTTGGCAATCCGAAAGCCCATCATACATTGATACTGCTCTGGTTGGCTTGCTGCTATCTTATGCAATGCTTGACCGCAGCGAAGTTGACCTTGACGCCAACGGGGTTGACCGCTTTGATCTGCCAGCAAACAGCTTTGACACACCTGATGCGGGGCAAGGATTTGATCTTCTATCAAAACCACTAACATCCACTGCCTCCTAATAACAAAACCCCCAATTAACCGCAGCTAGGCGGCAAACGCAGACACTGCCGTCGATCGGCAGCGTAGCATTTACTTAATTCTATTTTATGCTAAGTAACTAGAAATACTGTAAGAATGCATACACAGCTTAATATACTAACTGCGACTAGGCGGCAGCGTACAGTCGTCGAGCCTAAAAGGCAGAAAACGCGATCGCGCGTGAAAAAACCGTGTCAGTGCAATCGACGCTAAAATTAGCTAGCAAAATCTATTGATGATGGCATAACAACTGTTCTCAATTATTTGTAGGGATATCAGCAAGTGACTCGTAATAACTTAGACTTTCTCGCCCAAACCGATCCCGCTGTTGCCGAGTTAATTAACTCAGAACTTCAGCGCCAACGCGACCATCTAGAGTTAATTGCTAGCGAAAACTTTACTTCCGCAGCAGTTTTAGCCGCGCAAGGCTCTGTACTCACCAACAAATACGCCGAAGGCTTGCCAGGGAAACGTTACTACGGTGGTTGCGAGTATATCGATGGCGTTGAACAACTTGCCATCGACCGCGCCAAGCAGCTTTTTGGTGCAGCACATGCCAATGTGCAACCGCATTCGGGAGCACAAGCTAATTTTGCAGTATTTCTAACGCTGCTCGAACCTGGAGACACGATCATGGGAATGGATTTATCTCATGGCGGGCATTTAACGCATGGTTCACCCGTTAATGTCTCTGGTAAGTGGTTTAAAGTTTGCCATTACGGTGTTAGTCAACAAACCGAACAACTCGATTACGACCAAATCCGCGAGTTAGCGCGTCAGCACCGTCCTAAGTTGTTAATCTGTGGCTACTCGGCATACCCGCGAATTATTGACTTCGAGAAATTTAGAAGTATTGCCGATGAAATCGGAGCTTACTTGCTAGCTGATATTGCGCATATTGCTGGCTTAGTTGCCAGCGGTTTACATCCTAGCCCGATTCCTTACTGTGATGTTGTAACAACTACGACACACAAAACGCTGCGAGGACCTCGCGGTGGGTTGATTCTTACCCGCGATGCCGAATTAGGCAAAAAGTTAGATAAATCAGTGTTTCCTGGTAGTCAAGGAGGTCCTTTAGAACACGTCATTGCAGGGAAAGCTGTTGCCTTTGGCGAAGCCCTCAAACCAGAGTTTAAAACTTACAGCGCTCAAGTGATTGAAAATGCCCGTGCTTTGGCAACGCAGCTGCAAGCAAGAGGCTTTAAGATTGTTTCTGGGGGTACCGATAATCACTTAATGCTTGTTGATTTGCGCAGCATTGGCATGACAGGTAAGCAAGCAGATCAGCTAGTAAGTGGTGTAAATATTACTGCGAATAAAAATACCGTTCCGTTCGATCCCGAATCACCCTTTGTGACGAGTGGTTTGCGCCTTGGATCGCCAGCGATGACAACACGTGGTATGGGAACTGCGGAGTTTACCGAAATTGGCAACATTATCGCCGATCGCTTACTTCGTCCAGAAGATGAAAGCATCGCCCAAGCTTGTCGCCAACGCGTCGCAGATTTATGCGATCGCTTCCCGTTGTATCCACATCTGAATATTCCAGTACCAGCGCTAGCTTAATTAAGGATCAGTTAGAGGAAGTAGCAAAGTAGAGGTAGTTGGGTAGGGGGCTGGTTGCACAGGAGGAAAATCGCCATTAAATCTCTCCTGCCCTCCTACACTACCACTAGTCACTAGCCACTCACCCCTCACCCCTTTTTGACTTTTTGCGTGTTGAATATAGATACAAATTGTGCAAATGCGGGTAAACTTTGGCTGAGACGTTGCTTTAGTGACTGAGTAACTACCGATGCCTATTCAGCTATACCATCTGATTGCCTTTTTTGTCGCTGCCTGCGTCGTCCTCTGGACAACTCCCATCGTTAAAACCATTGGCATCAAAAGCGGACGAGTCGATCGACCCAACGAGCGGAAAGTGCATCAACGCCCGATGGTACGCCTCGGAGGAGTTGCGATTTTCACGGGGACAATCGTGGCTTTATTAATAGTTTGGTCGCTTGGTGGCTTTGGCATCTTACCATCGACGAAAGAGTGGGAAGTGTGGGGTGTCACGCTCGGCGGAATCGCCTTTTTTCTGATTGGTTTAGCCGATGACTTGTTTAGTCTATCTCCCTTCTTGCGCCTTTTTATCCAAGTTATCGTTGCCGGTATTGTTTGGCAGATGGGAGTACATATTGATTTTTTAAGTATTCCTTTTGTCGGACTCATTCAACTGGGCTGGCTAAGTTTGCCCTTTACAGTCATCTGGTTAGTAGGAATGGCAAATGCGATCAACTGGATTGATGGTCTTGATGGCTTAGCAGCTGGAGTTTCAGGAATTGCTGCCACTGTGATGCTATTTGTCGCCCTCTCGATGCAACAACCAGCAGCAGCTTTGATTGCGGCGGCACTAGCTGGTGGTACTTTAGGGTTTCTTCGTTACAACTTTAATCCTGCTCAAATCTTCATGGGAGATGGCGGAGCTTATTTTATCGGCTTCACCTTGGCTGGTGTCGGTACAATTGGACTCGTCAAAACTGCGGCGGTAACAGCGGTGTTGCTACCTTACTTGATTTTGGCAGTGCCAATAGTTGATATGTCTGCAGTTATTCTGGCACGCCTTTGCCAAGGAAAATCGCCTTTTAGCGCAGATAAACGCCATTTGCATCACCGACTCTTACGCGCTGGGCTATCGCATCGATTTACTGTTTTATTCATTTACTCGTTAACGTTATGGGTGGGGACGTTGGCACTTGCTTTCGCAGGAATACCAAGTGGGATTGCTTATGCTTGTGCGGGAACCTCGCTTTTGAGTTACACCAGCTGGCAAGTTTGGAAGCACGCTCGCTCGTGAGCAAAAACTGTAGGTTTTTAACCCTAATCTCTGACCCCCGACCTCTGACTACTCTATGACTGCTGAAATTATTTGTGTTGGCACCGAGTTACTGCTAGGGGATATTTTGAACAAAAATGCCCAATACCTAGCACAGCAACTCGCGAGCCTAGGAATTCCTCACTACTATCAAACGGTTGTGGGAGATAATGTAGCGCGAATTAAGCACGTAATTGAAATTGCGATCGCGCGCTCTAATATCCTCATTTTCACTGGCGGGCTTGGTCCAACACCTGATGATTTGACAACTGAAACTCTCGCCGATTTTTTTGGCGTCCCTTTAGTAGAAAATCCAGATATTCTAGAAGATATTGCCCAAAAATATGCTATTCGCGGTCGGGTGATGACTCCCAGTAACCGCAAGCAAGCCCTGATTCCGCAAGGAGCCACAGTTCTACCCAATCCGGCTGGCACAGCACCAGGGATTATTTGGTCTCCAACTTCTCATTTGCATATCTTGACTTTTCCTGGCGTGCCATCAGAAATGCAGCGAATGTGGCAAGAAACCGCTGTACCGTATCTCAAATCCTTGGGATTTGGTCAAGAAGTTATCTTGAGTCGCACATTAAAGTTTTGGGGAATTGCAGAGTCAGCTTTAGCAGAAAAAGTCTCGGCATTTTTGAACTTACCTAATCCGACAGTGGCTCCCTATGCTAGTCGTGGCGAAGTGAAATTACGCATCTCGGCTAAAGCCGCTTCGTCTACCGCTGCGGAAGAATTGATTGCGCCGATCGCACAGCAGCTGCAAACTATTGGCGGAATAGATTACTACGGTCAAGATGATGATTCGTTAGCATCTGTGGTAGGGCAATTATTGCAACGGGCAAACGCAACACTCAGTGTTGCTGAATCTTGTACAGGTGGCGGATTGGGACACATGTTGACTGATGTTCCAGGAAGTTCGCGCTATTTTATGGGCGGAATTATCTCCTACGACAACCAAGTTAAAGTATCTTTGTTAGATGTTGCTCCAGAAGCCTTAATTCAAGAAGGAGCCGTCAGTTCAACTGTCGCAGCCCAAATGGCACGAGGAGTGCGATCGCGTCTAGGAACAACTTGGGGATTAAGTATTACTGGTATTGCTGGACCTGACGGCGGTAGTCTGACTAAGCCTGTAGGTTTAGTCTATATCGGGTTAGCGCAATCAAACGGCACAGTACAAACTTTTGAACATCGCTACGGTCAAGACCGCTCGCGCTCCTTAATTCGCCACTTGAGTGCTTGTAGCGCGCTTGACGCTTTACGCCGCAAGCTACTTGACAGTCAATTTTAGAAAAAGTAACTAGCACTACTGACAAAGAAAAAGTTAAGAATCGCTACTTGCTACCACAAATTCCCACAACTTGCCATTATAATTAAAATCTCTATATATCCTGAGTGCTTGGTATCTCAAGCCAGATATCTGTCTATGGTGTCATGAGTCGAGTTTCAGCTGATATGATAAGTTTAATAATAGGTAACACTTACAGGCTGAACACTTGAGGAGAGACATCACTTTTTCATATAAGTCAGCGAAACAACACTAGGTCGTATTTTAGGAGCACTCGATTCAATGGACTACTTAGAAAAAGTACTGGAAAAGCTAAAGGAATGGGCGCGTCGATTAATAGAAACTTTGTTAGGTCCAGAAGCGGAACCAGAACCAGAACCAATTCCTATTCCAGTTGACGACCGACGCCGCTATTAGTAGTCCATTGAGAGTCGTCGCCATTGCACAGTATCCTTGTACTCCACGGACCAAACCTTAATCTCTTAGGGCAACGCGAACCAGAGGTTTATGGCTCTACTACGCTAGACGATATCAATAACCTCTTACAAGCAGAAGCAAAAAACCTTGGTGTAGTTGTGGCAACGCTTCAATCAAATCACGAGGGTAGTTTAGTAGATGCAATTCACGCAGCTAGAGAGAAACACCAAGGAATATTAATAAATGCTGGCGCGTACACGCACACGAGTGTAGCAATCCGCGATGCGATCGCTGGTGTTAAGTTACCAACAGTCGAAGTTCATCTCAGTAACATTTATCAACGCGAAGCTTTTCGCCACTATTCTTACATTGCACCAGTTGCGATCGGGCAAATCAGTGGTTTTGGGGCTGAAAGTTATCGTTTGGGGTTGCAAGCACTCGTTCGTTACCTGAGTAGCTCGTGAATGCGGTACTCGCTCTGCAGTCGATTTCGCGGTACTCTGCTGGGCGCAGCTGTTGGAGGAATGCTTGCCCAAACCAATAATCCAGCTTCTACCAAAGACACGCAGCCGAATGCAGCAGATTTTACATGGGAACGTCTAGCAACACAAGTCGCGCAAAGCTTGATCGAGCAAGGTAAGTTGTCTTACCCCGCAAACCAAATTAGAACGAGTCACTCGGTTAAAGTTATCATCGCAACACTGCCGATCGCGCTTTTTTATCATGAAAATGAAGCTCGATTGCAAGCTCATTTGCAGCAATTTGTTGCATGGCAAAACGATCCAGAACTCGTCGCGGGAGTTCTAGCCGTTGGTTACACGATTGCATCATCTTTAAGAGAAACTTCAATAGCAAACTTGATTGGACGAATTATTCAATTAGTTGCTGCACCGCAACTACAACTAACTCAACAGCTTATACAGATACAAAGTTTATTAAAACAACGAGCGAGTTTAGCAAAGGCGATTTCTGTTTTGGGGCAAGAAGATCTCAGTAGCGCGATCGCGTTGTCACTCTTCTGTTACTTGAGTACTCCAGAAGACTTTTCGCTGTCTGTCAAGCGCGCTACCCTCGTCAGTCAGCAATCGCCTTTCAGTTCAATTGTTGGTGCGCTATCAGGAGCCCACAACGGTAGCGCTAACATTCCCCTTCCTTGGCGGCTAGCATTGTCGCGCGACCGTCAATTACTTGGAACGTGGGGCGTGCAAAGTGAAGCTGAGTTGTTACGACTATGTGATGCTCTAGTTGCAGCGTGGTCAGGAGCATACAATACAACTATTGATGACTCGATACAAATAGCAGCGATCGCGGCGCCTCGAGTAATTCGTCCGCGCTAACTAGCCCTTAACACCGCTAGCAGTTTCAGTAGGTACAATGTAGCGTTGCAAGAGTAAGAATACCAAAATTACAGGCGCAATTGAGATTACAGAACCTGCAGCAATTAATCGCCAATCGAGAGAAAACGTCCCTGCTAACGTTGCTACTCCCAACGGTAAAGTATAAAATTCTGGTCGATCAATGACAATTAAAGGCCACAAAAAGTCACTCCAAGAACCAATAAACACAAAAATAGCTAACGTTACTAACGCTGGACGAATTGCGGGTAACATCACAAACCACCATAACCCTAATTCTGAACAGCCGTCAATTCTCGCCGCCTCTTCCATTTCTTTAGGAACGCCTTGAAAGGCTTGTCGTAACAGAAAAATACCAAACGCCGAAGCCAGCGCCGGAAAAATGATTCCTAAATAGCTATTTCGCATTCCTAGCTGAACGGTAAGAATATACAAAGGAATCATCACTATCTGAAAAGGAATCATAATTGTTGCGACAATTGCTGTAAAAATCCAATCTCTACCCCGAAAATCTAATCTTGCTAGCGGATACGCAGCTAACGCACAGAAAAGTAAATTGAGCGTCACTGTCAACATCGCAACAAGCGTACTGTTAAACAAATATCGTCCAAAAGGATTTGTTTGCCAAACCCGAACAAAATTCTCTACCGTTGGCTGACTCGGTAGCAATTGCGGTGGAAATTGAAATATATTTTCGCTTGACGATTTGAAGGCAGTGCTAAGGAGCCAGAGTAGAGGAAACAACATGACAATTGCGATCGCCCCCAATAACCCATACATCAACACATATCTCGCCAACGTGCGTTGATTTTGATTTAGTGGTGGTTGGGCTTTGATTGTACTCATTTACTCTTTCACTGATGTATGGAAATAAAAATACCACCATTTATGCTAGGAAAGAGAAGTAGACTCTGCAAGATGTCGTTTTTTTACTACTGGCGAACCTGAAATTTTTATAAAATCTTCTGTTTATGGCTTATTTAGGATTTACTAATTCCTTCACAGATATGGGGCGGCATAGCACTTCTTTTTGAAATTTTGAAAATTTTAATCTTTATGCTTTAATTTTTTAGCAATAATTCCTCATTTACTGACTTAGAATTTTAATCTTTAGCTAATAAAAACTATTGACTTTGTAATAGTAATATCATATTATAGTAATTGTATTTTTCTAACTAAATACTTGCTTAAAGGTATGTAGTTGGAGCGCAGGGGACAATAGTCCTCTGCGCTGGACAAAACCAAATCCAACAAATGTCATCGCATCATTTTTAGACCAGTTTCTGTACAAACACCATCTAACGGTTTATCCCAAGCTTCAACAGGTAATTGCTCTAAATAGGCGAAGTCAAACGTAATTCCAATCGCAGGCTTTGACATCCATTCAGGACAACTAAGTAAGCGATCGTAGAAACCACCGCCGTAACCTAAGCGATATCCTTGAGTATCGCAAGCGATCGCCGGAACGAGAATTAAATCAACTTCGCTAACACTAATAAGCGGCGCGCGCGCGTGAGGTTCAGGAATGTTGTAAGCTCCTATTTGAACATCATCTCCTGCATTCCACAAATGCCAAGTCAGCGATTTATCAACACAGCGCGGTAAGCCCCAACTTTTGTTAATAGTAAATAGCCTGCTAAGCTCTGGTTCCTGACGAACACTGAAATAGCTAAGAACAGTTTTTGCTTGAAAAAATAAGGATGATGATTGCAGGTGAAAACAAATGCGATCGCTTTTTTCTTGCCACTCCTGCTGCGTCATCGATTGCCGCTTTTGCAGTAGCAAACGGCGTAACTTTGTTTTATGTGCCGCTTGACTCATCACTCTTGACTCTTGTATAGATGGAATTTCAGTTTGACCGATTAAGTTACTTGAAAATAAAGTTAGAACTGCAATTTCAGCGTTCAACACAAATATAGCGATCGATCGCTATAACGCATGCCTTTCAAAACATTCCCAGTGCAAGCCCATCACTACATTGCTCCAGAATGTCCGGTAAAAATCGCGGGTGGGCAAGTGCTAATAAAGGATTCATAGTATAGTCAATCGTTCGCGTTAATCTCTTCGCAAGCGTTTGGGGTTGCCATCTGCACCTTATGTACCGCAACTCATCAGTACTAGCGATGCAGTTAGAAAAGAGCAGCGTAGAATTTTCTCATTCACCCACACTTCCTCACATTTAAAGCAATGGTTAAACTAGCAAAATTTGCAATTACTACGAATAACCTGAGCGGGCGATCGCTTGAAACACCGTAAGTACTGTCCTCTCACTTTTCATCCAGTTTAATCACTAAAAATATTGAGCGGAAGCACCGCAGAAACAACATAGTTTGGCACGTCCACTAACTGCCCAATTCGCAAATCGACGGCGACGGCGGCAATAACTAAAGCTTGTTGTCTAGTGTAACTGTGTTGTTGCACTAAATAATCAATCATTTGCAATAAGGCATTGCGCGTTGCTAGTGTCAAATCTTCAGATAAATTTTCTAATGCTGCGGCTTTCGGGCTATCGAGATAGGCAAGATGTGGCGGTACTTCTCCTCGTGCTTTGAGTGGAATTCCTGTCGTTGCATAAAACTTGGTAGGTTCCGTTCGTTGCAATTGTATCCCGCCTTCAAACTGAGGGAACTTGACATATTCACCCAATCCTTTACGAATTTCAGTACGAACTGTAACGCGAGCAGCCATTTCAATTGCGGTTCCTGATACTTCACCATCGCCTTGAGCATAGTGAACGTCTCCACACCACAACCCACCACCTTCGACAAAACAGGGAAACAGCAAGGTTGTACCTACTTGCATTTGCTTGATATCCATATTGCCGCCAAACTCGCGGGGAGGAATCGTGCGTAATGCCTTGTCTTTGTAAAGTCCCTGTTCGCCAAACAAATCCGCAGGAATTGCCCCTGCGGCATTTGGTAACAAGACAAAACCTCCTGCTTGCGCAAGCTGCTGCTCGCGTGCCAAAGCTTTTTCAAGTTCCACTTCTCCTGGCAAAACACCAATCGAACCAGGAAAGGCACACATAGGAATTTTTACGCCAGGAATTTGCTCGGAGGTAGCACTCAAACGGTCTAATTGCCAATTAGCAATAAATGGTTCGCTAAATTGGTCGCGTAAAAATCCAAACCCAGGTACTATGACAGTGTAGCCGTACTCATCTGGCTCAATATCAACTAAAGTCACAGCTAACACGTCTCCCCGTTCGGCACCTTCGATATATACAGGTCCAGTCATGGGGTGAACTAAGTTGAGATCCGCACAAGCAACTTGCGCTGGAGTCGATTGCGGTGAGAATTGATTATCAAAAGCATCGCGAGTTTCAAAGACAATTAACTCACCAGGTTTAGCATGAGCTACAGGTTTTAGGGCTGGATGCAGTCGATTAAAACAATTTGGATCGTCTTTAGCTTGAAAACCAGTTCGCGAAATAAAAGTAACATTACTCATAATTTGAATTGCATTTAGTTTAGCTGCTCAAAAGCATGAGCTACCCGTAACACAGTGGTTTCATCCCAGTAGCGACCAACAAGCATCATTCCCACAGGTAATCCTGCTGACATTCCCGCATTGATTGAAAGTGCTGGATGTCCGGTAACGTCAAATGGTGCAGTGTTGGGCAACATTTCTAAAGCTCTAGCAATGCGTTCTTCGCGCGAAGCATCACTTGCAGGTAATTTAGTTGCTTTTAGCGGTAATGTCGGCATAACTAAGACATCGCACTCTTGTAGGGCAGCATCGTAAGTATTTTTCAGCAACCTTCCTAAGTTTTGGGCTTTCGCATAATAACGACCGTGATATTTATCTTGCATATATTGACCCGCAAGCAACACTAACTTTGTTGTTTCAGACAAATCATCAGCCCGACTTTGCCAACCGCGCGCGTAGACGTCTAACAAGCTTGTTGTATAGTGTCCTTTCCAATTGGTTCCCATGCTATTGCCCTTAACCATAAGCATCGTTGCACCTTCGGTAGCAATAGGAGTCCAAATATGCAAACCATCGCGGTGCATGGGAATTGAAATCTCACTGACTTTGCACCCTACTTTTTCTAAACGATAAGCAGCTTCCATGACGATTTCATCAACGTCAGCTTCGGATAATCCTGGAATGCCAAAACCTTCTTTCACAATTCCTACCCGAATATTGTTCGCTTCTCCCGTTAAAGATGCAGTGTATGGCGCTGTTTGCACGTTGTATTGTCGAGGATCTAAACCATCTGCACCGGCGATCGCTTCTAATAGTAGCGCGACATCTTGCACTGTTCGTGCCATCGGTCCTGTATGATCGAGGGTTAGCTCAATCGGAAAAATCCCCGTATAAGGTACTAATCCGTACGTTGGCTTTAAACCGACAATGCCACACCAACTCGCAGGAATTCTAATCGAACCTCCCTGATCGCCGCCGATTGCCATATCAACAACTCCACCCGCGACGAGTGCAGCACTACCACTCGAAGAACCACCAGCTGTGCGGCTTTCGTCATGTGGATTGCGGACAGCACCTGTATCCGAAGTAAAGCTACTACCGGAAAAACACAAACTTTCACAGACAGCTTTACCTGCAATTTCGCCGCCAGCATCTAATATCCGCGTCACAATTGTGGCGTCAACCTCTGGTACGTAACCTTCTAGCACGGCAGTACCATTCATCATTGGCACGCCAGCTACGCAAACATTATCTTTAATGGCGATCGCCTTCCCTGTTAATATTCCTGACGCAGCACCTTTAATAGAAGTCTTCCAGTACCATGCATTATATGGATTCTCGTGTGGTAGCGGTCGATAGCCTGGAGTACGAGGATATTTGACAGGTAATGTCGGCTCGGTTAGCTCGTCTAATCTACTGTACGACGCTAATGTGCCACTCATGAGTGATTGAAAAGAAGCAAGGTCGTCTGGTGTTAATTCAAGGTGGTATTGTTGAGAAATCCGATCTAGTTCGCCGAGTGTAGGTTTCTTCACGACCATCAGATCCTCCCGCAAAATTTTGTGAATGTCGATTTAACTACTTTTGTTCTTATTTCTTCAGGAATTTATTGCTGACACGCTGACGAAAATAGCAACACAAAAGTAATCTTCTGAAGTAAGAATTACTGATTTTCTTTGAAGATACTGTATATCTAAATACAGCATTTATGGCTTTGTAATAACTAATACGATGGAATAACTTTGTTAAAGTTACTATCAATAACAATGAAAAGCGCTTATTATTTTGAGGAATGAACAAGCTAGGATTATGGCTTATCTAAAAGTAAAACCTACACCAGTTACCGTTATTACAGGCTATTTGGGTGCTGGAAAAACTACGCTTTTAAATCGTATTCTTACTCATAAACATGGGAAAAAAGTAGCAGTAATTGTCAATGAATTTGGAGAAGTAGGTATTGACGCTCAGTTAGTTATCGATACGGATGAAGAAATTTTAGAGATGAACAATGGTTGCATCTGCTGTACAGTACGCGGCGACCTGATTCGGATTGTTAACAACTTGATGCAAAAACGAGAGAAATTTGACTACTTAGTCATTGAAACAACAGGATTAGCTGACCCTGCACCTGTAATTCAATCTTTTTTTGTTGATGAAGTGATGCGATCGCACGCCGAACTTGATGCTGTTGTTACTGTTGTTGACGCCAAACATATCTGCCATCATTGGGATAGTAACGAAGCACAAGAGCAAATTGCTTTTGCCGATGTGGTTTTGATAAATAAAATCGACCTTGTTTCACAACCACAATTGCAAGAACTAGAAAAACGAGTTCGAGAAATCAATGCATTCGCTAAGTTGTATCATACTCAAAACTGCAACTTGAACATTGAGAACATTTTAGGAGTTAAAGCCTTTGATTTGAAGAATGCTTTGTCAATTGATTCCAATTTTTTGGAGGAAGATGCTCACGAACACGATCGCTCTATTAGTTCAGTTGCGATCGCCCAAGTGGGAATCGTTGACAGCGATAAGTTCACCAACTGGTTAAATCAATTAACGCAAACTCAAGGTCAAAACATTTTTCGGCTCAAAGGTATCCTAAATGTTGATTCAGAAGATCGACGCTTTGTCTTTCAAGGCATTCATATGCTACTCGATGGTAGACCAGGTCGCCCTTGGAAACCAGGAGAGGTTCGTAAAAATGAATTGGTGTTCATTGGTCGCAACTTAGATGAAAATCAGCTAAGACAAGAATTTCGTAACTGCTTAGCTTAAAAATTTTTCACCATTTATTTGTACGAACCGTAATTTTTCTTACAAAATGCTGCAAGAACTTTTGGTAAGTTGTAATCGCTTTAACTCAATATGCAATGCGACTCTTACCCGCACAATTGAATGAAACTTCAGCATTATCTTGGTGGACTTGAGGGATTAGGACGCATCAACTTCGAGAAGCGCGTTTTTGTCCAACCTTGGGAAAAGCGAATTTTTGGTATCCATGTGGCGATGATGGCGCTTAGTCAACACTTAGAAGCTGCTAAGGTAACACCTACTCAATTCAAAAGCATCTGGACGTGGGCAAATTTGCGCAAACTTGCTGAAGGAATGAACCCTTTTGACTACTTCAAGTACCGTTACTACGAAAAATGGCTTGGAGGTATTTCCAGTTTTTTTATTGAATCAGGATACATTTCTACAGCAGAACTTGAAACGAAAACTGAAGTTTTTTTAGAAAAATCTGATACACCTCTACCCCATAACACCGAGCCTGCAATTGATAATCAAGTGATTGAGTATCTGCGTGTGGGAGATTCGCCCAAGTGCAAGGTAGAAGATCTAAAACCTAAGTTCAGCGTAGGTGATACAGTAACGATCAAAAATCCCTTACCAACTGAACATTGCAAATTACCAGGATACTTGCGAAATAAACAGGGAGTCATCGAAACAGTTTACGAAGATGCTTACAATTATCCTTTACAGACAGGAGATGGTGTGGGAGATCCAATGCCTATTTACAGTATCAAGTTTGATTCGCATGCAATTTGGGGTAACTTGACAGAACCAAAAACCTGGATTTACGCAGATATCTACGAAGCATATATCGAAAACCCAAATTGAAGGTGTTCATTTTGTGAGGAACTTAAAGTCATGAGCGACAGTAGCAGAGAAGCCTATAATGCAGCTCGTGTAAAAGCTTTAGAATCTCTGCTGATTGAAAAAGGAATTATTACCAGTGAAACGGTTGATAAAGTCATCGACTTCTTTGAAAAGGATATGGGACCGTTTAACGGTGCTAAGATTGTCGCCAAAGCATGGGTAGATCCTGAATTCAAGCAACGCTTACTCGAAGATACACCTGCGGCGATCGCACAAATGAATTTACCACGTGGCATGGCGGGTGCTGAGGGCGAACATATGAAAGCAGTCGAAAATACTCCAGAAGTACACAACTTAATTGTATGTACTCTGTGTTCCTGCTATCCTTGGCCCGTTCTCGGCTTACCTCCCTACTGGTTCAAAGATCCCACATTTCGCGCCAGAGCAATTAGAGAACCCAGAAAAGTCTTACAAGAGTTCGGATTAGACATTCCTGAATCAACTGAAGTACGCGTGTGGGATACAAGTGCGCAAATTCGCTGGTTCGTCATTCCAGAACGCCCCGCAGGTACAGAAGGATGGACAGAAGAACAATTAGCTACGATAGTTACCCCAGAAGCCATGCAAGGTGCAGCGAAAGTCCAAATTTCTCAGAGTAGTTAGAATCAGCAAGTGGAGTGCCAAATGCAGATTAAGTTTGAGCAGTTTGTGACTGCAAGTATGCTGGGAAGCCAAGATGCACCACCTCGCAGTAATGGGGAGTTATTATTTCAAAGCGATTGGGAAAGTCGTGCCTTTGGAATAGCGATCGCGCTTTCTAAAAAAGGACACTACGAGTGGGAGGATTTTCGTCAGGAATTAATCGCGGCGATCGCCGAATGGGAAGCAAGCCACTATTTAGACGATCCAAATTGGGATTATTACCAACGTTGGCTTCTTGCTTTGGAACGCTTAGTACTAGAACTCGACCTCATTGACACGCAAGAACTAGAGACAAGAACTCAGCAGCTACTTGAGCGATAGTAGGGGTCAGGGTAGTGGTTCGTGTTAGAACGCAAACTTGACAAGACAATAGAACGAACTTTTTATCACGTCCTCAGCACCGCTTCAATTGCTACAGATGTTTAGTTGCGATCGCTGTAGAAAACTTGCAACCCTTAACTGAGGTATCAAGTGCGTGTCTGTTTTGTTCTCAAATGTACCGCGCTTGCTGCATTTGCCCCAAAGACATACAAACTCGGATGCCGTATTCTATTGCATATTAAAAGACTGTAGTTATATATACGAAGTTCCAGTCTAAATTGGTATTTAATGTTTATGCTGTATACCAACAGACATAAGTTGAAAATTTTGGTTTTGAAATCATAGAAATTCAGCAAAAATCCTATTAGTATTATAAGCTTATGCTGCCTGCCAAACATTTTGCAGAGACGACTGCAACTAATACCGCAAGTCAGACACTCTTAGAATTTGACCGCGTTGGTCTCGAATACATTGTTGATAATAGACCAAAACGAATTATTGAAGATGTTTCTTTATCAATTAACGAAGGTGAGTTTGTTTCTATAGTTGGACCTAGTGGTTGTGGTAAAACATCAATCCTGAAAATGGTTTCTGGCTTAAATCCTACTGCGATTGGAGAAATAAGACTCCAAGGAAAAAAGATTACTAAACCCCTCAAAAATGTAGGAATTGCCTTCCAAAATCCTGTGTTGCTACCTTGGCGAAATACATTAAAAAATGTATTGCTACCTCTAGAAGTTGTTCAACCATACAAGCGCGAGTATAAACGGCGATTGCCAGAATACAAACGCATGGCACAAGAACTTTTAGCAACTGTTGGCTTGCAAGATTTTCAACAACAACTTCCTTGGCAACTTTCTGGAGGAATGCGCCAACGTGCTTCACTGTGTCGCGCTTTGATTCATCAACCAGAAATTCTTTTACTAGATGAACCTTTTGGGGCGTTAGATGCTTTCACTCGCGAGGAAATGTGGGTAATGTTGCAAAATCTCTGGATGCGAGTTAAGTGTGTGGGAATTTTGATTACTCACGATCTGCGCGAAGCTGTGTTTCTATCAGATACAGTTTACGTCATGAGTCCACGCCCTAGTTCAATTATTTATCAATTAAAAATTGACTTACCTAGACCGCGCACTTTGGAAATGTGTTTAACCGATGATTTTAATCATCTCTTTTCTGATATTCGCAGGCACATTCGTCGGAGCTAAGTAAGAAAGCCATGAGCAAACAATTTAAATTAGATCGTTTTTTTCACTCGAAGGTAGCTAGTTTTATATTACCATTTCTGGCAACTATTCTATTGTTAATCATTTGGGAACTAGGCGTTCATATTTTTCAAATTCCGCAGTTTAATTTACCTTCACCTAGTAGTATCTATCAAGCTGCTATTACATATAGTTCGCAACTTTGGACAAATGCTTGGCGAACATTAGTGACAACAACGATTGGATTTCTTTTGGCGATCGCAACTGGTGTCTTTTTGGGATTCTTGATTGGTTACTCGCGCATTGCTTACCTAACGCTTTATCCGATATTGGTAGGTTTTAACACGATCCCGAAAGTCGCGCTCGTTCCCCTCCTTGCAGTTTGGTTTGGTGCAAATGAAATTCCTGCAACACTTACTGCTTTCTTACTAGCCTTCTTCCCGATCGCCGTTAACGTTGCTTTAGGATTAGATACGGTAGAGCCAGAGATGAAAGACGTGCTGCGATCGCTTGGCGCATCCCAGCTTGAAGTTTTCCAAAAAGTTGGATGGCCCCACACTCTACCCTACCTATTTGCATCGCTGAAAGTTGCCGCATCTTTTGCATTTGTTGGTTCCGTAATCGCTGAGTCGGTAGCCTCGAATGGTGGAATGGGTTATCTCATCGTTGCGGCTAGCTCTAATTTTGACGTACCACTAGCTTTTGCTGGACTTTTGGCGCTATCTATTTTAGGAATACTCCTCTACGGCTTTTTCGTCATCTTGGAAAAGTATGCAATCTACTGGGCACGCTAATCAGTGCAGATAGAGTTATCTTCGTATGGAAGCACCATTCGTCTCTGTGGGACGAAACCAACCCATGTGGCGATAATTTGGATGAAGGTGTCCTTCGGGTTGATGTTGAAACTCAACTTCTCCCGATTGCGTATTGCGATGCTTGACAAACTGACGTAACAAGCGATTCATCAAAAGCCTCCTCTTCACACCGTTAAAACTCTGCGGTGATGTATAACTCTTTTTAAATTTCTGTATTCTATTTTACCATTATCTCAATTTCTTGAAATCAATTTCTGCTCTTCCCCAAGACTAATTTCGCTGCATCTAGAGTGATTGATCGCAAAACCCCAACCTCCGCCCCCTCTTATTCATGCTTGGCTTTACGCTAGTTCTCTTTGGTTCTCTCTGTCTGGCTGCTCAAAACGTGCTGCTGCGGGTGATTTTCGTCAACAGTCTCATTTTTGGGATACTACCCTTTGGTGGATTTGTTGTTCCAAGTCTTGCTAACTCATTGTTGCTATTGCAGTTGCGTGCAGTCTTTATGCTACCGTTGATAGTTCTGCTAGCACCCAAGCTTTATGCCACGACATGGCTAAACTTAAAACAGTTGCTCTACCCCCAAGACCGCCCACTATTGATTAAAGCTTCGATCAGTAGTTTTTCTTTATTTTTATCACTGGCACTTCTATTCATTGCCATTGCCAAGATTCCCGCTGGGGTTGCGACCGTTTTATTTTTTATTCATCCAGCAATTACAGTTATCCTCGCTTGGCGGATTTTTGGCGATCGCCCAACATGGTTGCGTTGGGGAGTGCTAGTTATTGTCTTCAGTGGTAGTTTTCTTGTTGTGCCGAGTTTCACGACAACAACCGATAGCGATACTTTAATTGGTATTAGCGCCGCATTAGGAGCCGGAGTCGCTTATGCTATTCAAGGAATTCTGGCACAAATTTGTTTTCGCGCGATTCATCCTGTGCCTTTTACCGTTGTCAGCTGTACAGTGATTTTGGTGTTTTCTAGCCTCAGTTTGTTATTCGTCAATATCGAGGTAGGCGATGTTTGGTCAATTCTAGGGATTGTCAGCTTAATTGCCGCATTACTCACACTCGCTGGACAACTTTTGTACAATTTTGGCATCCATTTAGCCAACGCCGCGATCGCTTCCATCGTGGCGATTAGTAATCCTACTTCTACCGCAATCTTAGCTTGGTTGATTATTCAAGAAGCTTTACAAGGTAGGCAAGTTTTGGGAGTAGCTTTGGTAACGCTAGGGGTAGGATTACTCAGTCAAGATGCACGCAACACAAAAAGCGGCTAGTTTATAGCACGATAGCAGAAGTCAGGGTTAGAAGCAAGCTAAATAACTAGAATATCGGTATTGTTATGCTGTTATGAGTGGTTAGTGACCAGTTACTAATCGCCTTTTGTTAACACTAATCAATCGAATTTGACATAAAACCTATGGTACTAATGTTACATAGTAACCCGTTTATGGTAGCTTGCTCGCACGGGAATTCACAATTCCTGCATCTTGAATTGCTGTAAAGGCAGTTTCCCCTAGAATTTGGTGCGCCCTTGTTGTCGGATGAATACCATCCCAGAATAAAAAGGTGTCTGGATTGTGACAGGCGTTCGAGTTGGTTAAACACGGATTGATGACATTGTTAAAGCCAAAAGTAGCTGGACTTGCGATCGCTTCTCGATAAAGTGTATTTGCATCTAGCGTGGCGATTTGAACATCAGAATGCTGCTGCAATACCTTCAGCGATCGCCGCAAACTTTGATTATGCGCTTGTGTTAATGCACTGAGCCTTGCAGAATTCGCCGTGGTGCGTGTCGTTGGTAACTGTCCTAAATCTGGTAAATTTGCTACTAGGATCTTTTTAGCACCGACATTAGTTAAAGAAGCGATCGCGCTGGTGATATTTTCGACAGGTATTGTATTGCTCGCTCCCTGCAAGTAATCATTCGCCCCTGCCCATATAACATACAATGCATCTGGTCGAGTCTTTGGCTGCGTTTTATGAAACGATTGAATTTGTGTCAGCAAGCCAGGTACAAGACTATTGCGATCGCCATCAGTCGTAGCTCCTCCATACGCAAAATTGTTGACTTGATTTGACGAGAGATTTAGGCGATCGGCTAGATATTCTACCCAAACCCGACCATTTGAATAACGTCCTTGAAAATAAGGTGGAGGTGGATACATCCCTCCTGTGGCTTGGAACACCATACCTGTATCCGAAAGACTGTCGCCAAACACATAAAGTTCTGTAATCGGTTGATTTGCCTGAATCGATGTTGTCAATACAACCATGACAAAAGTTAGGAACGCAAGTCCTGCTAATAGAAAACTTTTTGCTTGCATGAAATTCTGCTGCAAACTCCCAAGAGTACTATTTTTACTCAGATTTTCAAACAGAATAAATCCGCGATAGTTAAGTTCTGAGTAGGAATTGAGCCTGCAATTGATTGCTTCTCTAGCGTAACAAGCTGAATTAAGCTGTGGATAACATAACCGAATCTTTTTAGGTGTGGATTTTGCCAATTATCCCAAGGGCGATTGCTCAATCGTCGCGATCGCACTCAGAGCTGCAATTCGATATCCACATCCACCTCTGAGTCATTCAAATATTCTTGTTTGTTGCGATCGCGTAACCTGTTCCATAAAAGAAGATATTCTTCACTTCAATGAATCATTGTATTAACTAAAAGACAAACTTTTAATAGCGCTGATAATAGTTAAAAACACAATTAAATATACGACTAAATACGCCTTTTTTATTGAATGTATTGATAGCTACAAGATGAAGTTACATTAGAATAACTCTTTTAACAGAAAAGACTTCAAACTAAAATTCCTCGTAAGAAAGATGTGACACTTACTCCTAGTTTGAAACGATGTCAGCATAAGCATTGCCAATTGAAATAACGTAAGCTTATGAAATCTGCTGAAAGTCAAACACCAAAAACTGACTATAATTTCGCTGATAATCAAAGCCAATAACGTAAGTTCAAGCAGATAGCGTCATTACTCGTAAAGATATACCAAACTTGGAATTTCCCATGACTGTTACAGCGATCGCCATAGAAATTAGCTTATTCATATTGGGACTTATGACGGCTATCAATATTTAATCAATCGTTTCCTGGTACGCGTAGGCGATTTGTGCAAAAGCTAGAAAATTAATCGAGTTTTGTTTCATAGATTAGTAAACCTTGATGGTATGACGTTAAGTTATGAAAGCTTTGATGCAACGACGCTCACTGATTGTGGTGCTGCTAATTGTGGTTGTGGTTGGGATTCTGGGCTACTTACTCGAACTGTCCTTTCCAATTCGACCGCCTACACTAGATAGCACCTATACACCGATAACCAAGCCTGCACCGCAAGAAATTGGTTCCTACGATGTGCTTGGTACTTCTGTGAGTAAAGCAGAAGCAGAACAACTACTGCAAACCGAAGCAGGAAAAGTTTTACTTGCACCCGATAATGGCGCGATCGCAATTACCCAAGACCTCATCGATCTAGGACGCGATGCATTTTACCGCGAAACTTTCGGCAACGAGTACTTTTTCACCGATGTTATGGGTGTACTTGATGGACCAATTAATTTGGTGAGTGTGAGTAAGGCGATCGCCGCCCTCGGAGGAAAGCACACTACCAACTTGCAGATTCCACTCGATCGCGATGTCACCGTTGGTGGACGAACTTTCAAAGCTGGGACGAAATTAAATACCGGATTAGACGTGCCAGCAGGTTCACTCGTACCTTTAGGGATGAAACTTGTAAAATCGGGTACTAAACTCCGTATGGGTTTAACCTGTGCGCTGTGTCATGCAACAGTCGATAAAGAAACAGGACGCATCATCGAAGGTCCGCCAAACAATGACCTCGATTCTGGGCTATTGCAAGCCTTTGCAACTAACTCGGCGGCAATGTTTCGGCAAACAGGAGTCAACCCCACAACACTACCACCAGGGGAAAACACTTACATCAACGCCGATGGTCAAACAGCACAACTACCCGATCCGCAAGCGTTGGAAGATGCTGTAGATGAACAATTTCTGGCGTGGGCACCTGGTAATTTTGATTCCACCCCAGACAACAACAACAATCCTTCACAAATTCCCTCGTCTTATACCTTCGAGACATACCCCTACGGCTGGAGTGGATTTGCTTCAGTCGGCTGGTTTCATGGATTGACAACGCTCAACAATAACGTTCATGCTGCCAACTCTGACCCTACCTCTGATTCCTACGGTAGTAAATATCTGCTGGGGATTGACAAGGAGACATATTTAGGAGTCATGCTGCAGAACGCTGCCAATCCCAAATTCCGCTTACCACAAGGTGCGAAACCGTCAGAATTTTTTGAAAAACACGACCCCACACCAGGTCAACCAGGAATCAACGAAGTCATTAAGATGCCAGGGCATCCCAAAGGCTCGATCTTTATGTTAGATGGACTGCTGGCGAGTTCGCCTGGATACTTGGCTGGAGAGCAACTCAACGGGTTGTCTGCGTATCAAAATACGCTCGCTCCGCCACCGCATGAACCGACATCGGACACCGAAGTACTCCGACGTGGGGCTGCGGTATTTGAGAAAGCCAATTGTGTGAGTTGCCACAGCGGGCGCTATTTTACAAATCATGACGTAATTCCAGAACAAGAAGTGCAAGCACATCCCTCCCGCGCAGCGGCGCTGGCGAAGTTTCCACAAATGTTTGTTCCCCCAGAAACTTATCCTGGCAATATTGCTGTACCACCCCCAGCCGATCCGCCGGTGATATCGGTGCCTTTAGATATTACACCGCAGCGCGTCCGCGATTTAGCTTATGCTGTCGGTAATCCGGCTGGCGGCTACAAAGTACAGAATTTAATTGGACTGTACTTGACTGCGCCTTATCTCCATGATGGAGGTGTTGCTGCCAGTTCCGAAGCGCTCAAGCAAGATACTGATGGTTTTTACACAGTGGCAAACCCTGACCAAATGGGATTAGCAGGCACTTTGATGCAAGGAATTGAGCCCGATCCGGAAGCAAGTTTGCGCGTGTTGCTCGATCGCAATCTGCGTGAAGTCGCCATTAACCAAAATCGCGCTAATCGTGACTTGCAGATAACAAACGGCGATGGCAGTGGTCACAATCATTGGGTCGATGCCCGTGCCGGATTTACTGCACAAGAGCAAACTGACTTGATTCAATTCTTGCTTTCGATTGATGACGATCCCGCTGTGTTGCCCGATTCTACTTCACAGTTGGCAACAGGGACAGAGCAAGAATAAAAAAACGAGGGTCAGGATAATTATTATTTTTCGACTCCTGACCCCCTCTATAAAAGATGCCCTCCGACTCCCGTTGAGACTACCTACTATAAGTATATTTTTCTACACTAAAACAAGACATATAAGTAATTTCATGGGAATAGTCTTGGCAACATGAAAAAACAAACCACAAAGGGCACAAAGGATACGTTTGCGCAGTGTGTCCCGAAGGCATGTAGAGAGTAAGAGTTTCACAGAGTTTTTGCGTAAGTCCCGATCAATTTACTTGAGCGCTGACTTACTTTTTTTTACATGATGTTATAGTTATCCTTAGTGTAAAAATACGGCAATTCTTGCCAAGAGATCCTCAAAATCAACGGGTTTGCGGATAAAATCGTTTGCTCCTGCCTCAAATCCTAATTTGGCGTGAGCTTGCTCGTGGGCTGTCACTAGTAGGATAGGAAGCGAAGGTAAGTTGTAATTTTGACGAATCTGTCGAGTGACTTCATATCCACTTATGTCTGGTAGCATCACATCGAGCAAAACTAAGTCGGGTAAATTAGTTGATATTCGGCTGAGGGCTTGGCTACCATTATCAGCAGTTTCAACCTCAAACCCCTCTGCTTCTAAAAAAGTTTGCAGTAAAAACAGATTATCTGCTATGTCGTCTACAACTAAGATGCGGTAGTTACGAGAAGATGGCACAAACACGAAACCTTCAAAAGGTAGTATAGATGTTTCAATTCCGCTTTATACTTATCCTTTCGACTGAGCGCTTCACGTCCTACTTTTGAGAGAGATCGGTATCATCCCTTGGGAGTATGAGTCGCAGATAGGTTCTGATACAAATTCCTTTTCCCCACGTCAACCACGCCCAATTAAACGCGCGATCGCACTTACCAATTCACTAGGGTTAATCGGCTTCGACATATGTAGTTGAAAACCAGCGCTTTGGGCAGCTTGCCGATCTTCTTCTCTAGCATACGCGGTTAAGGCGATCGCCGGAATTTGTCTACCTTGGCTGGCGGCTAAAACTTGAATGCGGCGAATAAGCGAATAACCGTCTTCGTTGGGCATACCAATATCACTAAGAACCACATCAGGGTAAAAACTTTGCAATCTCTCAATCGCGGCGGCGGCGGAGTTAACCGCGATCGCTTCTGCGCCGTATTGCGCCAGCATAAAAGTTAAAAATTCGCGCGTATCCGCTTCATCATCCACAACCAGAATGCGCGCGCCATCAAGGGCGATCGCATCGCTATTTGGCGCACTCGCCGAAACTTCCGATTGAAGTGGTAAAAGTGGTAACTTCAACGTAAATGTTGCACCTTGTCCTTCCCCTGGGCTATCGGCGGTAATTGTACCACCATGCAACTCAACAAGATGACGCACGATCGCAAGTCCTAATCCTAACCCGCCTTGAGTACGGGTAATTGAGCCATCCGCTTGCCGAAAGTAGTCGAACACGTACGGTAGAAAATCGGCGCTAATGCCTTTTCCTGTATCGCTGACTTGAATCTGTGCATAAGTGTCGTTGCGTGTCAAGGAAACGCTTACGCGCCCACCACTCGGCGTAAATTTAATCGCATTGGAAAGTAAATTCCAGATAACTTGCTGTAAGCGCGTTGCATCGCCCGAAACTTGTCCGGCGGTAGAATCAAGCCGCAGTTCGATTTGAATCGACTTTGCATTCGCGGCGAGGCGCATTGTTTCCATCGCAGCTTCAACGACTGACGCCAAGTTCACCACAGTCGTATTTAAACTGAGTTTACCTCTGAGGATACGCGATACGTCGAGGAGGTCTTCAATCAGTTGCGTTTGCAGTTCAGCATTGCGTTCGATCGTTTCTAGCGCGCGTGTCGTCGTGGCTTCATTCAATTTGCGCGTCCGCAAAAGTTTTGCCCAGCCCAAAATCGAGTTTAGCGGCGATCGCAATTCGTGCGATAAGATTGCCAAAAATTCGTCTTTGATGCGGTTAGCGTGCGTCAACTGTTCGGTTTGTTGCTGCAACGAAGCGAGTAATTCTGCGCGTTCCATCGCGGCGGCGACTTGATCCGAGGCAGCTTGCATTAACTCGATTTCCTCAGGCGCGAAGCTAGTCCGCGTTCGACTCGCAAAGCATAGCGTACCTAGAAGTCGTCCTTGCACAATCAACGGTTGACCTGAATAAGCTGTAATTCCTAGGGCGCGGATTGCTTCGGTATTTGGCAGCTGCGATGCTTGGACATCGCTAACGAGCAGTTGACGGCGTTGCTGTGCTACCATACCGCACATTCCTTGACCTAGTTCGAGCCATTGAATTGCTTGCGCAACTTCTTCAGAAATACCGCCATAAGCCGCTAAACGTAACACCTGTTGATCGTCGCGTTCCTCGACTAAGAAGTTAAAGTAAAAATGCAAGTCTAGCTGCGCGGCGAGTTTCTCAAACAAGTCGTTGAGGAGTGTGAGTGGTTGCTGCGTAGAAAGCAGGGTATTTGCTGTTTCCGAGAGTAGCTTAAGTCGTTCGCTGCGATCGCGTAGCGCTTTTTCTGCTTGTTTATACTCGGTAATATCGCGGCTAATTACGAGTAGCGACTGCACTGAACCATCTTGCGCAAATTCAGGTGCAATTCGCGATTGATACGCGCGCATCCCATTGGGTGAGGGAAACTCGAATTCAAAAAAACGGCACTGTCGCGCTGCGAAAACTTCGCGTAGGGCATTTTCCCATACGGTAACGATTTCGGTTGCAAATCCCAGTTCAGCTTTAGTTTTACCAATAATGTTGGCGCGGGAAATACCGGTTGCTGGCTCAACCGCAGGATTAACGTAAAGGTGACGCAGTTCGGTATCGAATCGGGCAATGATATCAGGAGAGTTTTCTACCAAGGCGCGAAATTCTTGTTCGCGGCGATGTAGTTCGGCTTCTATGTACTTGCGCTGGGTAATATCTTCAGCAATGCCATTGACACACAGTATTTCTCCCGCATCGTTTTTCACCGGATAGCCGCGATCGCGCACCCACCGTACCGTACCATCAGGACGCACAATGCGATACTCTTCGTCGTATTTTCCGCGGAGGATATTGGTAAAGAACGCCTCGCGGACGCGATCGCGATCGTCAGGGTGAATCGCATCGATCCACTCGTACCAATTTGCTTTGAGACTCGCACAACTACGCCCCCAAATTTGTTCGTACGCGGGACTCACATAAAGCGATCGCGCTTGCTGCGGATCGGACATCCAAAAGACATCTTCAATGCTTTCGGCTAGCTGACGAAATCGAGTTTCACTCGCTTGCAACGCGGTTAATGCTTGTTTGCGTTCGGTAATGTCGCGGAGTAACCAACGCAGCGCGACTAATTGTCCCGCGCGATCGCGTACCGCCGCTACGGTGACAACAATATCAATCGCGGGAAGGTCTTTTTGGCGAATCACGCAAACTTCCCACTCGCGTACCCAATCGCCTGAACGTGGCTCGTTGATTTTAGCCGTTAAGTCGTCGCGATCGCCTTCCGCGACAAAATTGAGGAATGATACCCCAATCAAGAACTGTGCTTGAACTCCCAGCAGACTTGCAGCCGCGCGGTTAGCTTCTAAGATTGTTGCGGCGGTATCTGTCACCAAGTAACCGTCGGGCGCAAATTCAAACAACTCTTGATAGCGTTGGCGTTCTCTTTCTAGTGTTTGACGAACAGCGATGAGATCTTGATTTTGTTGCGCTAGCTTTTCGTTTTGCGCTTTTAATTCCTCCTCAACGATGGCGAGTTCTTCTAAAGCTTCTTGACGTTCGATTTCTCGCTGCTTGACGAGACTAATGTCTTCGATTAACCCATCAATAACCGTCACGCCGTCGATTGTATTGATCGTTTGACTTATCCGCACCCAAATTGTACTGCCATCAACGCGGCGTAGTTGCACTTCGCGATCGCCAATTTGTTCTTGCTGCAACTGGAAAAATTGTGAGTATTCTTCAAGCTGGAAATTAGGCTTTAGTGTTTGCGTAACAGGTGCGTAGTCTTCAATTCCTAATAGCTGGAGAAATGCTCGATTACCTGCAAGTAACACTCCATCTTCACGCAACCGATAAACGCCAATATTCAAAGCGTTGAGTAGCGTTTGCAGGTGGTCTAGTGTGGTATGTTTTTGTGCAAGTGCGGCGCGCGCGGCTGCGCTTAGAAAACGATAGTTTTGTGGTGACTTGATAATGTAATCGTCTAATCCTGCTTTCATTGCTGCAACTGCAATTTCTTCACTACCGCTATTTGTAAACATCACCACTCGGCAATCGGGATAACGATTCTTAATTGTTTGTAAGACGCTTAGCCCATCACTCCAACTCAGTTGATAATCGCAGATGACTAAGTCAAATTGCCCTACTGATAATGCTTGGTCAAAATCTTCAGCACAAGTAATTTGTACGACATCAATATGCGGAATTTCGCGTTCAAGTTCGGCGATCGCTTGTAGGCGATCGTGCAAAGAATCATCAATGACAAGAATACGTGACATTAAGTTGCGAAGCAGTTGTGTATTAAGGTCAGACTGATTTCAGCTTATTCAGCATTATCAAATGGCTATTGTCATAGTTTTCTTTGTCTATACGCTCAGTAAGTAAATCGATGTCATTCTCGGCTCGATCGCGCAAATCCCTCAGACAAATCGACAAGCACCCTAAAATCGAAGGATAACGAATGCGATCGCCAAATCCTTCTTTTTACGGTAGCTACAACCAAGCCGTATCATTATCATTCACAATTTACGGTAAATTTGCAATACCACGCAAGATTTGAATATTTTAACGTTATACAATTAGCGTGTTTTTTGTAATTAAAAAAACAATTAAACTTAAAGACTACCTCTTCCTAAAGATACAGTTGTCGTCATTGCAGCGATTCCTATTATCGCGAACGTCCTAAATCTGAGCGAACGAATTTGCTGCTAAATAAACAAATTCCACCTGCGTGGACTTCATAAAAATCTCTATACCATTTCACTAAATGAGAGCTAAAAATAACTTCTTTGCTGCTACCTATTGGTATCAGCCTTAAAATAAAACAGTATGAGTGTGCTGCCTTGCACATTTCGTTTTGATAGTCCCCAAGGTAGCCAATCAATTCACTACTTGATTAATAAAGGTATACTTTAGACTTCCTACGTGAAGATCGTCGCGAATAAATTTGCACCTCACCAAACATAATAGACGCGCAGCAGCTTCACGACATTAATTCAATAAAATAATATGATGCTCGTCATCAACCGAGATTATTCCTTGCTCTCGCAGTTTGTTGAGTTGGCGAGTCGTCGTCACGCGGGTTGCACAACACGCACTCGCCAGTTCTTCATGTGTAAAACGCACACTTAAACGCGTTCCTTGCGGCACAGTTTGACCGATTTCTTGTTTGAGAAACTGTAAAAGATAATGCAAGCGATGTTTTACCCGTCGTTGACCAGAAATGTGTAATAATAACTCTGTTTGACGAAGGCGAGAAGTCAATTGAGGAATTAATTTTTGCACTCTAGATGGACAATCAAGCCACTTTGTTAAAGGAAAGCGTATCAACTCAACGTTGTTTGTGAGCGCTGTTGCTTGATAAATATTGAGCGAAGTAATGCTTCCCCCAAACGGCATTGATGAACTGGCTAATCCGACAAGGACTTCTTCACCAGTATCGCTCATCGTACTTAATTTAACGACTCCTTGGCAAACTTGATAAATTTCTTGATGATTAATAGGAATAATTTCCCCTTTGTAATACCGATCCTTGAGGCGATCGCTCACCACCTCATCATTACCGTTTGAAGATAATGTCGATTGTCGCTGTAATGTATTTTCGCGCAGCAGCCAACGCAAACCTACTATTTGTTCGCGTTCATCACGAATTGCCATGTAACTGATATCTACATCATACAAGCGCTTGCCACTGGGTAGTTGAAAGCTTACTTTAAATGGTGGAGTTAATTTATTTTGGTACTTTCTTGCTAGATTATAGTTAAAATGTTGACGACTTTCTTCGGTAAGTAAATCAGTTAAAAGCTTTCCAATCAGTTCTTCTGAAGAAAGTTCAAACAGTAACGTCACCGCGCGATTAACTTCTCGAATTGTGCCTTTGGTATCGGTTACAATGTAACATTCAAACCCAAAATCGAATAAATCATAGTAACGCTGGCGTTCCGCAGTTATGATCGCTTGTGCTGCCATTAATTCTTGCTGCTGTTTGTGTAGTTCTTGGGCAGCAACTTGCAGTTCTTGTGCTGCTATCCCAAGTTCCTTAAACGCTGCTGGTAGTAAGTCCAAATGAGAAACAAAAGGGTCATTAGCATCTTTGGACAATGCTTCTAGTCGAGAAGACATCTTGTTGACTCGGTGAACAAATCTATCAATGTTCATACAATCGGTTGATTTGTGGTATGGGGTGTAACAGCTATCAGGCTTTTTATTAGTTTTAGTTGAGTAATTAAGCGCAACTTTAGCTATTAGTTATTTTTGCGTTGCATTTTGAAGAATTCAAAAGAGAACGTCATTAGTTAATGAACCAAAATCTTTCGCCATTCTTTTAATTAAGCTAGCATTTTTATTTGTTTTATAAACTCTTTTTTAGCCCGTAGACTTAACTGTACGTGGTCTTTTCTCGCTTCAATAAAGAAACAAAAATAGAACGCAAGTTAATCAAAATGGCTGTCACTCGTAATAAACTTGATAAACTTGAGTATCTGCAGCCAGTGTTACAGCTACATATTGCGTTAACTGAATTTAGCTTTCTCGAAAGTAAAATTGGTAAGATTCTTTTCTTTTAGCTTCTTAAAAAAGCTATTCTTTCACATCCAACTATAGAAAGATCTCCTTTTAAAGGCACTGTTTTAACGTAATTACTAATAGAAGAAAGTAAAACAATAAATATACTTGTATCCGCCAATACAAAATAGTTTAACAAAAAGATATCTCAAAAGTTAGAGATGCCGAAGAAGACACCGCTATTAATTTAAAAAGATAAAAAATTAGATTTTTACAAAATTAGAAAACTCGAACTAATTTAGGTCAACGTCATTAAGCCGTAAGTATGATTTAGGCATTGTGCAATGTTATGTTCGCAAGGTTATACCACTTGAAGCAATAGCTGCGACAAACTAGATCCTAATTCCCTGCGTGCATCTACGACTTTTGCTTACTTAATAGTGTTGCTATTTGTGCAAATATCTTGTCAAGGCTGTTAATCGAGAATAAACTTCCAAGCGCGAATCACAACTGAAATAGACTCGCTCTATAGACGGTTTACTTAGTCTAGGCAATTCAATCAAATTGCATTAACTTTCAGGAGAATTTGAGCATGACATTGCAAGGTTAATAAAGCTTTGATTACTCTAGTGAGTTAAATCATGATTTCTCGTAAAAACGGCTATAAATCAAAAGCTAGAATCAAAAAACAAATACTCGCAAGAAAATATAATCAGACTGAGCAGCAACTCAATGCACTTATCAAATTAGAAGAATTAGATGAGCGAATCCAGGCACAACCTTGGATGGTGAGTGAGTTTGAGCAAGTTTTGGAACACGCGATCGCCGCAGCGTATCAATCAACAACGAGTTGCGCATTAGCTCAACATTTCTTACAGCGTTTGCTATATCGTATTAATCGATTAAAGCTGTTTTGGTATGATAATTTACGGCATTACGCAAACGAGCGGTCAATTTACCTGCATTTGTGCCGTGAAAAAATAGAAACGGCTTGGCAACAGTGGGAACTTGCCAACATTGATGTGTTAGAACTGCAAACGCTAGACGTTCAAAAAAGCCTACTCGTGTGGGCTAATAGCGATCGCGACTTGTGTGAAACTGCACAAGCACGCTACCTACAGCAAAAGATGACTGATGCTGAATATTATAAATTGCTGGCGATCGCATCTTTCGAGACGGTGCAAGCAAGAAACAAGGTTTTTCGCACGCTTACGAATGCTGTTAACGAGGTTGAGTCAACGTTAACACAACTCTTGCTCAAAGATTATAGCCGCAGTTACTTCAGCACTCAGCATTCGACATTGTTGGCGCAAATGTTAAATGAGTTACAGCTAGACAGTCTCCCCGAAGCCTACTTCAAGATTATCCCCTATGAAGTGCTTGTATGTGCCAATTACAACTTTCTCCTAACCGACTGCAAGCGTTTGTTTCTCCGCTGCATCGGCGGTTTGGTTTATTCAGAAATTGCTAAATCGACAATGTACAAACATTACTTAGTCGCAGCACAACAACTAGGGCTATCAGCTACCAAGAGTTATTGGGAACAGTACGTTACAGAAGATGAATGCTACAAACACCGGATGCTAGAAGAAGTGGCTTTACCGTTAGTAGAAAAATATCCTGCAAGCGCGTGGGAGTTGCTACTGGGGTATGCGCAACAGAAGCAAATTCACCAGCGTGCGAGTGCGGCGACAATAAAGTTCTGTCGAGAATCCAGCAATGATGTCGTATATTAGGTAACAAAAAAGCTTTTAGCACTTAGTACTAAGCATCTATAGCTCTAGTCAATAGAGTTAGGACATTGTATAAGCTCATAATGATTTCCCTGCGGGGAGTGTAACTCTGACCCCTGCTATAGCTACACAAGACCTCCTGCGTGAATACTGAAATTATCATATTGAGATCTTCACGGAGTTTACCCATGAGTCAAGGGTTTCATTCAGAATGACATTCATAATTTTTTGATTCGTGTAGGAGCTATACAAATGCTTACTAAAGTACGAAAAGTGCTAATCGCTATTTGATCGCCAGTTACCGATTACCAGTGACCTAATATCTAAGCTATTCCTAGTTTTATTAGCCTAATTTTGTTAAAACACAGTATATCAATAAACACAAAACTGCGTAAGGTCGAATTATCACTTTTGGCAGAGTTTATTTAAAGTGGATCTATCAACCATTTAAAAGTAACAAAATTTCGATATTCAATTCTGCTCTCCCGACTTCAGGTGAATCTATGGCTAACAAACAAAATTTTTGGAGTGGACTGCAAAATCAAGTCGATAGTACAAAAATCCGTTATTTCGCGTTGATTACAGGAATTCTTTTTCTACTATTAGGAATAGCGGGCTTTGTGCCAGGGCTTGTTTCGCTACCAGCAGGTGCGCCTAACGTTGCTGTTGATGCACCGAGATTATCTCTTGATAGTGGATACGGCTATGTTCTCGGTTTATTTCCTACCAATTCCTTACACAACGTGGTTCACATTGTTGTAGGGTTATTAGGAATTGCAGCATACACCAGTGCTAGCGGTGCGCTGACATTCACGCGCGGTTATGCGATCGCCTACGCGCTAATCGCGTTGATGGGCTTGTTTCCCTTTTCCAACACAACATTTGGTTTAATGCCTATCTATGGAAATAACGTGTGGTTGAACGGAATTACTGCGGCGATCGCTGCTTATCTTGGATTTAGTAAACCATCCGAGACAAGTGTTTCATCTACCTCTACTAATGTAGATTCTGGTTCATCAACTGTGCAATCCAACAATTAGAATTACTAATCGATGACAGCTTTTATTGCAGCTATCAAGTAACATTAATTACAAACAAAAATAAGTTATCTATCCTTGGGTAGCTGTGATTTAAGAATTCATTGTTTTAAGATTCAAGAGTGAAAAAACACACCCACGGCAAGCAAGAGTGCTTACATCATTGCCTCAGGATAACTGGGGCAATTTCTCTTATTGTAGTTTGCTAAAAACCTTTCAAATGCAAGTTTACGATGTTATTATTATTGGTGCAGGACATAATGCTTTAGTCTGTGCAGCGTATCTATTAAAAGCAGGATACAGCGTTGTTTTATTAGAGAAAAATTCAATTCCAGGAGGCGCAGCAACAACACAAGAAATTATGCCCGAATCGGCTCCTGGTTTTCAATTTAATCCTTGTGCTATTGACCATATTTTTATTCATTTAGGTCCCGTTGTTAGAGAATTAGAACTTTATAAATACGGCTTAGAATATCTATACTGCGACCCGATCGCTTTTTGCCCGCATCCGGATGGTAAGTATTTCCTAGCTCATCGTTCAGTTGAAAAAACTTGTGCTGAAATCGAACAGTTTAGCCCTCGTGATGCTAAACAATATGCAGAATATATCGATTTTTGGCAGCGGGTCACGCAAATGGTTATCCCGATATTTAATGCGCCGCCAAAGTCAATTATCGATATGGCAGGCAATTACGATGCTGGCAAAATCAAAGAGATGTTGTCTTTGATGGGACCTCCCGATCAAACACTAAACTTGATGCGATCGCTCTTTACCAGCGCCAAAGACATCATCGAAGAATATTTTGACGCCGAATTTCTCAAAGCACCGCTAGCCAGAATGGCGGGGGAACTCAGTACACCACCGTCGCAAAAAACGAGTGCGATCGGCTCAATAATGATGGCAATGCGCCACAATCCTGGTGTGAGTCGTCCCAAAGGTGGTACAGGGGCGCTGACTCAAGCTTTAGTTACAGCAGTAAAAGACCTTGGCGGTGACATCTTTACCGATCAACACGTCGAACAAGTCTTAATTGATAATGGACGCGCCGTCGGCGTTCGCGTCGCCAACCAACAAGAATTTCGCGCAAATCGCGGTGTCATTTCGAGTATTGACGCCAAGCGCTTATTTTTGCAACTGATCGACAAAAGTGATGCTGATGCTGCCGATCCGCAGTTGCGTTCTACCATATCGCGTCGCATCGTCCACAACAACGAATCAATTCTGAAAATTGACTGTGCGCTTGCAGAACCGCCGCGCTTTCGCGCGCATCACCACACGGACGACTATTTAGTTGGTTCGGTACTTATTGCAGATTCAGTGAATCACGTCGAAGTTGCACACAGCGACTGTACTGTAGGCAAAATTCCTGATGCCGATCCTTCAATGTATCTAGTTGTTCCTACTGTCCTCGATCCTTCAATGGCACCACCTGGTAAACATACGTTGTGGATCGAGTTTTTCGCCCCGTATCAAATTGCCGGATCAGAAGGTACAGGCTTAGACGGTACAGGTTGGACAGACGAACTTAAACATAAAGTCGCCGATCGCGTTCTTGATAAACTCGCCGACTATACACCCAACTTGAAGAAAGCAACGATCGCCCGACACGTAGAAAGTCCTGCGGAATTGGCAAAGCGTCTCGGAGTCTTAGAAGGAAATTACTATCACCTCGACATGACGTTCGACCAAATGATGTTTTTCCGCCCGATTCCAGAACTTGCTAACTACAAAACTCCCATTGAAGGCTTATTCCTCACAGGTGCAGGTACGCATCCTGGCGGTGCCATTTCTGGTATTCCTGGACGTAATTGCGCGCGTGTCTTTTTGCAGACACAACAACCAATAAGACAAACATTCACCGATGCGGCGGATGCGCTCAAATCAAGAGTCAAATCTTTGTTCAGACTTTCTTGAATTGATCTTAAATAGCTAAATTATCGTTGAGTCGTAGTTCTAGAGCAGATCAGCTGCGACTTGACACTCGGCGATGCTGTTGTGTGCAGAAACCGTCTTAACCGTTAATCAAACGCTCAAAATCCCTTCGGATGTGTTATTGCCCGTCCCCTGCAACAATTACAGTTTATCGCTTTGCGTGCGAGTTACAGCGATCGCAGTCAATTAATACTTTCGTAAGGAAGTGCAATCGGGATGACTGGATTCGAACCAGCGGCCCCTTCGTCCCGAACGAAGTGCGCTACCAAGCTGCGCTACATCCCGTTACTACTTAAAGCATTTATATTCATTAGCTTTAGAGCATTCTAACATACTCATTCGCCCACTGATTTTTTTGTTTTTTGGGTCAGATTTGGGTATGGCGATCAAAGCTTTGAAAGGCACTATAATCGCACGCGCTTCGCGATCGCACGCGCCATAGATAGCATGAACGGGGTAAACAATATTGCTTATCTCTCGGTTTAGCGCACAACAGCATTAATCTCAAAGCAGTGCAAAAGATTGCGACACAAGACTCTCCTCAACTATCTAGTCTAGATAAATGCACGGAAGATGAAATAAAGAATTCGCGAAAAATAGGTGGAATTGCGGATTAATTTGATGTTTTTACTGTTTAACATTGTAGAACTATTTTTTAATGTTTTCGACAATTTTGACATTCCAAATTAATCTAACGTTTTTTTATCGCTTGCCTAGTGAATTTGACAATTGCTTCTAAGCACTTCAATTCTAATTTTTAAAAACGTATCTTCAGCTATTCAAAATTTTAAATTATAAGATAGTCTACTACAGAAATTGGAATGGCAAAAACCTTATTTAATCCTAAACTTTTATCAACACCCCGTACCAGAGAGCGACAAGAATTAACAATACAATTACCTCTAGCCATAGCTGCTGCTTTCGCTGTTACAATTTTAATTTATATATTTTTACTTCCTCTACGTACTTCTTATTTAGGAAATCTCCTTTATAATAGAGGACTAACTCAACCTTTTACTATCTTTTTAGCGTGTATAGTTGCAGCCTTCACAACGCTCAAATTCATTAAACTAAAAAAAGAATTTCTAGCACTTAACCAAGATTGCGTTCCAACACATATTTCATTAGAAGATCCTCAAGCACCACAAGTAGCGAAGCTACAGCAAAATCTAGCTTACACAAAAAGCTTAATTGCTACGCGTTGCAGTCGGGTACTAGCAGTTTATTTACAATCAGGCGATCGCAAAACCGTAACTGAGTTTGCTTTAGACGATTCAACCTTCTACATGGCTGCATTAGAAGCGTCTTATTCAGTTCCGCGAATTCTAGTTTGGGCTATTCCTATCTTAGGATTTATTGGCACAGTTATCGGTATTAGTAATGCTGTTAGTGGTTTCTCTGGATTTTTGTCAGAAGCAGCGGATATTGAACAGATTAAGCAGGGAATAGGAACAGTAACTAATGGGCTTGCTATTGGTTTTGACACAACCTTACTTGCTCTTTGTTTGAGCGTTTTGGTTATGATTCCTTTAGTTTTTGCTGAAAGGCTTGAATCGCGGCTACTGTTGGCAATTGATATTTATATTAACGATAAAGTCTTATCTAAACTCCGCGATACTGCTGCTAATTGGGATGAACGTGCTATTTATAAAACAGTTAAAAATGCACTTCAAGATAGTCTCCCTAGTCCAGAAGCTTTAGTTCAACCAGCACATACATATGCTAAACAAGCAGCGACAGCATTAGCGAAAGGATTTCTGGTTGAAATTGGTAAAGTTCAAGGTGTGAGTACTCAGTTAATAGAAAAAATGGGTGAAGTAAGTCAAGTCGCTCTACAAGATCGACAAGAGTTTCTTACTTTTTTTGAGCAACAACGTCAGATAAGTCATACAACTTTTACAGATTTAATTAGCGAATTTCAAGAGGTAAATTCACAACTATTAACCGAAGTTAAAGCGAGTAATTCAGCAGTAGCTGATAGCTTAACTCAACAAGCTAATCAACTGAGTATGCGTTTGGAGCAAGCAGCGAAAGCCCTTGATAAGCGAATTGCTGCTTTAGAACAATGTGCAACTCAAGTTTCAGAAATAGCTAAACTTCAGCAAAGTTTAGAGCAGACAGTACATTCACTAGAACAAACCGCGCAATTAGAACACGTTCTAGTTGGTGTTAGAGAAAGGTTAACGCAACTAACTCCGATTTTAGAGCAATTAAATCGTCCGCGTCGCATCACTTTAGTAGAGCGGGATGATAGGAGTTTAGACGTTCATGCGTAGTCGCCGAACAATTGAAGTTGAACTCTTTCCGTTTTTATCTGTTTTAGTTTGTGTAATTGGCAGTTTGATTTTACTTATTGTTGTTGTCACGGCACAGATTGCAAGTAATCAACGCCAGGTTACAATTGTTGCCCGCGAGGATGGACAAAATCAAGCTAAAGTTCCGCGATACATAGAGTGTCGCAGTGATGGCATTATTATTCATCCTGAGCAGAGTTTTGTTAGTAGAGAAGAAATTAATCATGCTCATTCAGCATTGCAAAACTTATTAGCAGAAGTCAGTCTCAACAAAGATAAAGAGTATTTAATCGTAGCAGTTCGTCCTGATGGTATTGATGTTTTTCAGGAAGTACGCGCTCTTGTTGAGCAGCAAAATATTGATATTGGGTTTGAGCCAATCGACGCAGGTTGGCAACTCAAAGTCCAAGATGCTGCAACACGGAGGATAAAGTGAGAAGACGAACTTATAAACAGTCAATTCCTACACAAAATTTAGATTCTTTTTTAGATATTCTCACTAATACTGTTGGCGTGTTGATGTTTGTGGGGTTGTTTGTCAGCGTAGTTGCTGTGCAATCTGCTACTATTGTTCGCACTCCTTTAGTTTCAGATTCGGATAAATCTCCGCAGTTTTTTGAGGTACGAGGCAACAAAGTTATACCTCTCGACCACGCTACAGTTAATCGTGAGTTTACAGATTTTAGTAACTCGTTACCTTCGTGTAACGAACCAGAATTACCGCTAGATTTAGATATTTACAGCTATCAATATTATCAACAACAACTACAAGAGTATCGCAATTGCCTTGCCCACAAAATAGCTCAAGTAAAGAATTTTAGAGTACAAACTTCACATTACCAGGTGCGTATTAATCTAAATTCTTCCTTAGGATTAATCTATGAACCCTTAAGTAATGAAAGCGGTGAATCTATTCAAGAATTGGCGCAAGTGAGTTCAGAATTTCACAGTCTTCTGAAAACATGGAATCCCCAAACTGATTATTTAGCATTTATTGTACGACCTGACAGCTTTGCGGCGTTTCGTCGCGCTCGCGAGATTGCTTGGCAAAAAGGCTTTGACGTAGGTTGGGAACCAATGCAGCAGGATGTACCTATTGAGTTTAGTTCGCAGGGACGAGCAGTAGGCGTGCAGTAAACATGATAGCAATAACTTATTGCAACTGTCGCTGAATCCGGTTGCTCAAAGTGCTGTGTTTTGATGCTAAACGCGCTTTACCCGCCGCCGCCCATTCTTGGAGAAACTCAATTTGTTCTTGCGCGGTGCGTGCTAGCGGAATAATTTGGCTAGCAGCTTCTAGAATATCGTCTGTTGTAAAGTCGCGGTTTTGACTAAAGCCAATATGCATTGCTTCGATCAGCGTTTGCTCAATTTCTGCACCAGAAAAGTCGGGTGTTTCGTAAGCTAAGCGTTCGATGTCGTAATTTTTAATGTTGTGAGGGCGCAGTCGCGATAAATGAACGGTAAAAATTGCTTTGCGTTCTTCTTGAGTTGGTAAACCGACAAAGAAAATTTCATCAAAACGTCCTTTGCGGAGCATTTCGGGTGGCAGCGATTGAATATCATTAGCGGTAGCGACAACAAACACTGGCGATGTTTTTTCCGCAAGCCAGGTGATGAATGTCCCAAATACGCGGCTCGTCGTACCAGCGTCGCCTTTCCCACCAATACCTGCAAACGCTTTATCAATTTCATCAATCCACAAAATACAGGGCGATAGGGCTTCTGCAACTTGAATCATTTGTCGCGTGCGCGATTCCGATTCACCGACTAAGCCGCCAAACAAACGTCCAACGTCTAACCGTAGCAGCGGTAAATGCCAGTGATGCGCGATCGCTTTGGCGGTAAGCGACTTTCCTGTTCCTTGAATTCCCACTAATAATAAGCCGCGTGGGTGCGGTAAGCCATAAGTTCTCGCGCGTTCGGTAAATGCTCCACCCCGCCGTAACAACCAGTCTTTAAGATTATCTAATCCTCCTATATCTGAAATTTTTTCAGTAGCAGGGTAAAAGTCGAGAATTTGAGTTTGCCGAATCGTTTGTCGCTTTTCTTGCAATACAAGTTCGACATCTTCCGGCTGAATTTGCCCATGCGTGGCGATCGCCCGTGCTAGAACGCGCCGAATGCGTTCCATCGATAGCCCTTGACACGAACGCACTAATTCATCAAGTACTTTCCCAGTGAGTGATTGTCCTGTGGCTGCGAACAACCGCTCGATTTCTGCTTTAATTTCGGGTGCTGCGGGTAGCGGAAACTCTAAAACAGTTAAAACTTCGCTTAAATCTTCAGGGATCGCTACTTTTGGCGATAGGATGACAATGTTCTTAGGTTGAGACTTCAACAGTTTTGCTAAATTACGCAGCTTCCGGCAAATCGACACATCTTCTAAAAAGCGATGGAAGTCGCGCAAAATAAATACCGCAGGTGCTGATACGGGGAGTTTTTCAACTAACTCCAATGCCTGTAGCGGGTTACGACGACCAAAACCTGCATCATTGGGATTCGCGGTGTATCCATCTACAAAGTCCCAAATATAAATCGCCCGATTGCCTTGACGCTGTGCTACTTCCCGAACTGCTAGTTCGACACGTTCTTCTTCAAAGGTGGGAATATAAATCAAAGAGTAACGGGCGCGCAGTAGCAGTTCAAACTCATCGTGGAAGCTCATGGCAGTGATGGGGGCTAGGGGCTAATGAAAATTCGTTGACATTTTAATGTTAAAGGTCTTTCTTTAGAGCTTGCAGCGAAGCCCAGCGTTTGTCAATAAGTGCTGTTGAATTCTCATTACTCTCCGGCTGAATTCCTGAGCATTTCGCGTCGCATAATTGCCTTTGCGGCAGTTCTAGACACAACTGCTCGTAAAGCCATTGATTAGGCTCGAAGAAACCGCGGGGTGGCAATGTTTCTACCAAGTCTTCCACGGCGATTTCTCGCTCGACTAAAAGTATATCTGTTTGTTCGGCAGCTTCGTCTAACCAGATAATTTCTGAAGTATCAACAACTAAACGATAGTTGTATTGTTGCAAGCAGCGATGGCACGTTAGCGTGATGATGGTTTCAGCAGTAGCAGACACTTCTAAGTAGTTGCCACAATGCTTTACTTTAAGCCAACCCCGAACGGGTGTCAGGGTTTCTAAATCTGGCAAAAACTCCTGAACTTGGATTGTCTCAGTTTTCTCTGGCGCTTTCAGTAGCTGTGGAATATAAATAGTTTCCATCATAATTTTGCGCCACCCCTTCAAACAAATAGTATTTCCAGCACAGCGTTAGTACTCAAATAACAGTCTAGCTGTTATTACAGGGATCAGAGGCATGTTACTTTTTCAGATTTATATGAAATGGGCGCAACTGCGCCCATGCTATTTTTATTGCAGCTGGCGCACTACTAAATGTCGGTGTGGCTCCTTACCTTTACTAAAGGTTTCTAAATCTGGAAAAGTCTTTAAGAAGGTATGAACTTGACGGCGCTCTGCTGATGATAGCGATTTGATTTCGACTTCTTGCCCTGAAGCGCGGACTTGTTCAGCAGCTGCTTGGGCGATCGCTTGCACTTCTGCTTGACGACGTACGCGATAACCGTTTAACTCTACCGTGTATGACGCTTGGTCAGTTGGTGACTGATTCAAGTTCAGCGTCGCATTTGCCAAGTATTGAATTGCATCCAGCACGCTACCTTCTGAGCCAATCAAAATGTCTATCTGTTCTGGAGTGAGTTTGGTAGCATCAATCGTCAACCAATAGTTGTCTGGCTCTTTCTTACCTTCGATTTGAGTTGCTTCTAAGTGAGCCTCCACACTCGGAGACACACCCATCAGCTGAAGCAGCTTTTCCAGCCACACTCGACCCCGCTGCATGCGTGTATCCTCGGTCATACTTACCCTGAAGCTTTTTTCTTAGAACGTCCTGGTTCAAAAGGAAGTGTTTCACGTCCTTTAGCGTCTGATTCTTTTTTTTCAGATGCTGCTACAATCTTTTGCAGGTTTTCCGGCAGAGGTTCGCGGGAAACAATAAACGTCTGCAACGTTTGGAAGATGTTTGCAATGAGCATATACATCAAGACTCCCGCAGGTAGAGGGAAAAACAAAAACATCCCCGAAAAAATGACCGGAGTGATTTTGTTAACTGTATCCTGTTGTGGATTACCTGAGGCACCTTGACCAGAAAGCACTTGGTTGAGGTACAAGCTTAAACCAAAGCCAATCACCATCGCCACAATGTCCCAGTGGATTGTGCCATCAGCATCAAAAGCCCCTACCCGACCCAATGCGTCGATGAACAAAAACCCCTTATCAGCAGCAATTCCTGGAATTGTTCCTTGAATCGTCGCATCGCCTGGTTGTAGTGCTGTTATATTGCCTGCTTCGTCGATTTGTACCCGCTCTTGACCTTTTGTAATCTTCCAGTGGGGTGTAATATTAGACTCTGGATGTTGAGCAACCAACTCTTGAAGTGGCTTACCTTCCACAGTTTGAAATTCAACTTTTGTTTTTTCACCAACAGCTAAACTCGTACCGCTAGGAAGAATCGCACTAATGCGGTAATGCTCTCCATCTGCTATGTAAATGTTTTGCGGTGAAGTCGCAAAGGCTTTTGGTTGAATCCGTTCGATTTGTTCCTGAGGCAGAATTTGCAGGTTGACAGTATAGTTGACATCCGAAAACGGCGAACCGCGTAACGTGGCGAATAAGGCAAATAATACTGGCATTTGCAGCAGCACGGGTAAACACCCGGACAGCGGATTACCAAATTCTTTGTATACCGCACTCATTTCTTCCTGCAACTTGGCAGGATTGTCTTTGTGGCGCTCCTGAATTTCTTTTACCCGCTTTTGCATGAGCGGCTGCGTGATTCGCGTGCGCCGCATATTACGAATCGAGCCAGCACTAAGAGGGTAGAGTGCAAAGCGAATGACGAGTGTTAACGCCACGATCGCTAATCCATAGCTTGGCACGATCCCGTAGAAGAAATCTAGGATCGGCAGCATTACGTTGTTAGAAAGAAACCCGATACCAAAATCCATTGGCGTTAAGTCAACCTGAACTACTCTAATTTGTCTGAATCTAATGTATCCGAACTAAGGGTCAGGCGTTGGGATGAGAGAACGAAGCATCGATTTTCCCGATCAATAATACCGATCTGTTGTAGCAGGGGTCGGGGGTCAGGGATAAAAGCTACCTACTGGTGGTCGTTTGCGTTGCGTGCGGAGGTCTCTTCCGTCGAGCAAACTTTACAAGTCAATAGTTCTAAGCTTTTATGATGTCTTGATCAATCCTTCGATTGCTATATCGTTCTATTTATCAAGCATGATAACAGGCATGGGCTCTCGCTTTAAGAGCCAAGCTCCAGACCTGACCTTGGTGAATCGAGTTCAGACTAAGCTGCACCTACTTTCTTAGCAGCCACTTGCTCGTTGATATAGTCGTAAATTTCGCGAAACTTGGGCACTGCCCGTAATTCCAAACGACTACCATCTCTGAGCGTCAGTACCATATCTCCCCACAAGCCGACACCTCTAGGAACTTTCACAATTTTAACTATTTCCGCATAGATCACGTCGGTGCGATCGCGTCCTTGCCAACCTCCTGTTACTGAAATACGACGATTCGTAATGCGATAGCGCAGCCACAAGGCGCGTACAATCGCTCCAATGGTCAACGGTAGACCAATTATTGTTAGTCCAATAAGTAGATTAATAATGAGATCTCCAATATGCGGTCCGCCTTCAAAAAATACGTCCTCACGAATGCCCATCTATCACCTCAGCTTCGGTCAACAACTGCTCTAATTCTTGCAGAAATTGATCGTAATCGCACTGAGCTTGTACCGCTGACGGATGTACAATTACCACCAGTAACCATCCGGGCGCGATGCGCGGCAATAAATTACGGCAAGCTGCTCGAATCTGACGCTTGATTCGATTGCGAATCACAGCGCGTTTACTAACTTTTGTGCTTACTGAAATTCCAAAACGCGTTGGGACTTCTGCTAACTCAGATTGTTGCAGATCTTGACTAGCCGGGTTTACGCTATACTGGGCTTTCCGCTGTAAGGCTCTCAACGTTATGTGCGAACCGCTACGGCGGATTCCTTCTCGAAATACTGCTCGAAAATCATGCCGACTTTGCAGTCGATTTGCTTTACGTAAAGCCACGCGTAGTCGATCTCGAACGTATCAACGTTAGATTTTTGCAATTTGTACTCAACTAAACCGCTAACCGATGACGTCCTTTTTTTCTACGGGCTTTTATAACATTTTGTCCATCTGGAGTCCGCATCCGAGCACGGAAGCCAGAGGTTCTTTTTCGCTTGCGGTTTGTCCCTTCTAAAGTGCGCTTCATAATTCTTCCTTGCTTAGCTGTTTATGAAAAAGTCACAATCTCTTATTGTATCACCAAATATCGCCAACTATGTAACCCCAGCCGCGAGGAAGATACAGTACATTCGGCACTCCTGACCTCTGACCCCTGAGTCCTTCTTATGTGATACTCAGAATCCACGTACCTACATAGCGCAGCAGTGGCACATCCCCAGGCGTTTGAACCTGGCAGTTAAAATAGTACATCCCGCCAAATGTGGGATTTCTCACATTAGAAAAGACAATTTCAGTACGCGTATTAGCGGGCACAGGTTCCACAGGAAAGATTTCCACAACGCGGTTTTCTTGATCCCATCGCACTTCTTGTAGTGGTATGCTCTTTCCTCTAACACGAACTTCGATTCTGTCAGTGTCAAACCTACCTTTATAGTTTTCAGGATAGGAAACTGTAAATTGAGCAACAGCCACATTCAGTCTATTGCCTGGAATACGCAAACGGTAGCGATCCCAGCCGTTAGCTTTTCCGCCAAAATCTAAGCGAAAAGGCAACTGGTTTTCGCGTCTGACGCCGCTAAATATTGTAAATCCAGGCAAGGACTGGGCAAGCGAAACAACAGGAAACCCAACAATTAAACAACTAGTAACGGCTAAAGCAGAAATTACACGACGCATAGATACTTTTGTGGCTACCATCGGTTTGATACCTAAATAGTAGGTGTTTTTACTAAACTTTACCAGAAAGGGGCGAAGGCAAAAAAACCAGAATTTCATCCTGTGAATCAGGTCTAATACTCCAGCAGGAACAGCATGGAGAAGAAGCAGTCCGACACGCAAAGCATTACGATTCAATTTAGCAAATGCGTGTTACAACGTTTCCTTCCCCCTCGCTTCATCGCTCGCTCCCATAATGTTGGACTGGCTGTAGTCGAAAAAAGTGCCAATGCTTTGCAATTTTTTATTGCGGGTGTTCCTGCTGAAAAGTAGCAAGAACAAGCGAAGTCGAAATTATTTTATTGCCGAACTCGCAGTTATTTATTGATAAATGTGTACCAGTGTGTCTATATTTTTGATTTTCGTTATAAAAATTGAAACATTTTGCCACACAAATGCCGATCGGATACGCTAAATTCATCAAGACTCCCAATTTGTTCAAGAAAATCTTGATGACTCAGCATTATAGTTACAAAAAGTAACAGAGAAAATGCTTTGGCAGCTCAATTTATAAAAGAAGCTAAAGATTGGAATTTGACACTTGGGGATCGCAATAAGATGGGCAAAGTTAAGTACAAGTTAAGTTTTGAAAAATATTAAATTGCAATTGCCAAACCGATAAAACCTCCACGTAGTTGCAAAGTAGAAACACCACCTCTACTTTGCAATGTCTAATTTAAACACTCGCGGGGAGGTTTTCCTTTGGCTGGAGGAGCTAGCAAAAAGCGTATTTTGAGTTGCTTATTTGAGAGATGGTCAGGAAGGAGATTGCATGAAATTAGCAGTTGCAAAAGAAATTGAAGTTGGCGAGCGTCGCGTTGCTTTAGTACCGGATACTGTCACCCGATTGCTGAAAAAAGGAATTGAAGTATGGGTAGAAGCAGGTGCAGGCGAAAGCTCGTTTTTTACTGATGCAGATTACGAAACCGCAGGTGCCAAAATTATTCACGACACCGATACTTTGTGGCGAGAAGCTGATATTCTCCTCAAAGTAGGAATACCTAAAGAGCGCGAAGACGGACGCTTAGAAATAGATTTATTGCGTGAAGGCGCAGTTTTAGTTAGCTTCCTAAATCCGTTAGGAGAACCGGCGATCGCTCAGCGTTTGGCACAAAAACAAATTACCGCGCTGAGTATGGAAATGATCCCGCGCACAACTAGAGCGCAAAGCATGGATGCGCTATCATCACAGGCATCGATTGCGGGATACAAAGCCGTGTTAATTGCTGCAGCAGCACTGCCAAAATATTTTCCGATGCTGACAACAGCGGCAGGTACCATCGCACCAGCTAAAGTATTTATCATGGGTGCGGGGGTTGCAGGGTTACAAGCGATCGCCACCGCCAGACGCTTGGGCGCTGTAGTAGAAGCTTTTGATATTCGCCCTGCTGTCAAAGAAGAAGTTCAAAGCTTAGGCGCTAAATTTGTTGAAGTACAACTTAACGAAGACACCGTTGCCGATGGTGGATACGCCAAAGAAGTCTCAGAAGCCGCCAAGCAGCGTACGCAAGAAGTTGTCGCCGAACACGTCAAGCAATCGGACGTCGTGATTACAACCGCACAAGTCCCTGGCAAAAAAGCGCCGCTACTCGTGACAGAAGAGATGGTAGCTCAAATGAAGCCAGGTTCAGTAATTGTCGATCTGGCAGCTGAACAAGGTGGAAACTGTGCGTGTACAGAACCAGGTAAAGACGTGCAACGCAATGGCGTGACAATTATTGGTCCTATCAATCTACCTTCATCGATGCCTGTTCACGCCAGTCAGCTGTATTCTAAAAACCTGTTTTCGCTCGTGCAACTGCTGATCAAAGATGGCAATCTAGAGGTAAATTTTGCAGACGATATTATCAACGCTGCTTGCATTACACACGCGGGTGAAATTCGCAATCAACGCGTAAAAGAAGCTTTGGCAACGTTGAGTAGTGCCACAGCTGGGTAAGTGGTGACAGGTAATCAAGGCAATTACCAATTACCAATCAGGAGATTTTTCAATGACAGAAGCATTACTTGCTGCTTTATTTGTATTTGTTTTGGCATCTTTTACGGGATTTGAAGTTATTAATAAAGTCCCGCCAACGCTACATACGCCTTTGATGTCTGGCGCGAATGCGATTTCAGGCATTGCAGTCATTGGCGCGATTCTAGTTGCAGGTGCTAATGAGGGAAGCGTATCGGTCATTTTAGGCTTAATCGCCGTCGTGCTAGCAACCATCAACGTCGTCGGCGGTTTTCTCGTAACAGATCGGATGTTGCAAATGTTTAAGAAAAAAGAGGTGAAAGCGTGAGTGACTTTCTACCAACAGGAATTCAGTTAAGTTATTTAGTCGCGGCTTCTTTATTTATCATCGGTTTAAAAAAATTAGGCTCGCCTGCTACCGCACGTCAAGGCAATTTCTTAGCCGCCGTTGGGATGTTGCTTGCTGTTGTGGCAACGCTGCTCGATCGGCAGGTACTAAGCTATGAAATGATTTTAGTCGGCTTGGCAGTTGGTTCATTAATTGGGGCGATCGCCGCACAAAAAGTCGCGATGACGGCAATGCCACAAATGGTAGGCTTGTTAAACGGACTTGGTGGGGCGGCTTCTGCGCTTGTTGCTGTCGCTGAGTTTTGGCGATTGATGGGAACGTCGCAAGCTATTCCCCTCGATGCCAATATATCGATGCTGTTGGATGTATTCATCGGTGGTGTCACGTTTACCGGTAGTACGATCGCCTTTGCCAAATTGCAAGGTTTAATCAGCGGCTCGCCTATAACATTTCCCTTACAGCAACCACTCAATGCCTTACTTTTAGTTGGTTTTGTTGTTGGTAGCGGATATTTATTAGTTTCTCCGGAAAATTTACCCATATTCTTAGCAGTATCAGGTATTTCCCTACTCCTTGGCGTATTATTCGTTCTACCAATCGGTGGTGGCGATATGCCAGTTGTGATTTCGCTGTTGAACTCGTTATCCGGTTTAGCAGCAAGTGCTGCTGGTTTTGTCGTGATGAACAATATGCTGATCATCGCGGGTGCTTTAGTCGGTGCATCAGGGCTGATTTTGACGCAGATCATGTGCAAGGCAATGAACCGCTCGCTGGGAAGCGTCTTGTTTGGCTCGTTTGGTAAGGCAGGAGCCTCCGGTGGTAGTAGTACGCAAGAGAAAACTGTCCGCAGCATCGATCCTGAAGAAGGCGCAATGATGTTGGGTTATGCGCGATCGGTGGTGATCGTTCCTGGTTACGGTATGGCAGTTGCGCAAGCACAGCACAGCGTTCGTGAATTGGCAGATCAACTCGAAAAAATGGGGGTTGATGTTAAGTATGCGATTCACCCCGTTGCTGGAAGAATGCCAGGGCATATGAATGTGTTACTTGCCGAAGCGAATGTACCGTATCCGCAGCTGTACGACATGGATGATATCAATCCTCAATTTGAGCAAACCGATGTTGCGTTGGTCATTGGGGCAAACGATGTCGTCAATCCCGCAGCGCGTAGCGACTCCTCTAGCCCAATTTATGGAATGCCCATTTTAGAAGTCGATCGCGCTAAGCACACAATTGTGATTAAGCGGGGAATGAGTACCGGCTTTGCTGGGGTGGATAACGATCTGTTTTACAAAGATAAAACGATGATGCTCTTTGGTAGTGCGAAAGATGTCGTCTCGAAGTTAGTTTCTGAAGTGAAGCAGCTATAAACTATCCTAATCACAACTCATAAATTTATGAGCTTGCTTTAAGAGATCAATCCTCTTGAGGCAAGTTTTTTTATGTATAGCAATGCAAAGCTCAAACCTCTGAACCTTACTACAAAAGCCACTGATATATCAATCAAAGTTAAGTCAACTTTAACACTACCTTGACGAGCAGTTAATACACACTTGCTAGTTTCTTGTTGCAGCAGATAGAGCTTGGCGCTGTAAGTTGAGCTTCTCAAGGCTGAAGAAAATACAAGAGGAGTAAACACATGACTCGTTGGGATGTAGAGCGTTTGCTGTTGACGGGGATGCAGCGGCGGCGCTTGCTGATGGGTGTGAGTGTATTAACAAGTTTAGCGATCGCTAGCCAATTTTCGCGGCGAGTCGTTGCTCAACCAAAGTTTTCTGATTATCCTTTTAAACTCGGTGTTGCTTCAGGAGAACCGTTACCCGATGGTTTTGTCATTTGGACGCGGCTAGCACCGCAACCACTTAACGGTGGGGGAATGCCAACCCAAAACGTTGAAGTTCGCTGGCAAGTCGCAAGAGATCCGAAAATGCAGCAAGTTGTGCAAAAAGGAACGGCGATCGCCACTCCTGAACTTGCGCATTCGGTTCATGTCGAAGTGCAAGGATTAGAACCAAATCGCTGGTATTGGTATCAATTCAAAGCAGGTAATGAGACAAGTCGCATCGGGAGAACGCGCACTGCACCTGCACGCGGCGATCGCTTACAACAACTGACTTTTGCGTTTGCTTCGTGCCAAGACTGGCAAAATGGCTTTTATTCTGCCTACTACAACATGGCGCAGGAAGAACTCGATTTTGTCGTTCATCTTGGCGATTATATCTACGAGTACGGACCTGATTTTAGTAAACCACGCCAACACAACAGTCCTGAAACTATCAGTCTTGCCGACTACCGCAACCGTCATGCTTTGTACAAAACGGCATTTCACTTGCAAGCAGTTCACGCACAGTTTCCCTGGATTGTCACTTGGGACGATCATGAAGTTGAGAACAACTACGCCAACTTAATTCCTGAAGACGAGCAAACGCGGAAAGAATTTGTCAAGCGCCGGGCAAATGCTTATCAAGCTTATTACGAGCATATGCCATTGCGTTTATTTTCCTTGCCCAAAGGTCCTAATATGCAGCTTTATCGGCGTTTGACTTTTGGAGATTTAGCAGAGTTCTTTGTCTTAGATACCCGTCAATACCGCACCAATCAACCGTGTGACGATGGATTAAAACCAAGATGTGCAGAAGCTTTTGCTCAAGAGGCAACAATGATGGGTAGAGAACAAGAACGCTGGTTATATAGAGGGTTGGGACGATCGCAGGCGCGTTGGAATGTCATCGCGCAACAAACAATGATGGCACAATTTGACTTTGATGCGCGTTTGGATAGCGAGTTGTTTAATCTCGATCAGTGGGATGGTTACGTTGCTGCACGCGATCGCTTGTTTAATTTCATCCAACAACGCAAACCTAATAACCCTGTCGTGATTACAGGTGATATTCACTCTAGCTGGGTACACGATCTTAAAGCCGACTTCAACAATCCTGCCTCACCTACCATTGGTACAGAATTTGTGGGAACTTCTATTTCCTCTGATTTTCCAGCCATCTTTATCGCCCCAGTCACTGCAGCTTTAGCCAATAACCCACATACAAAGTTTTTTGATGGAGCTTTTCGCGGCTACGTTCGTTGTCAACTTACGCCCCAACAATGGCGTAGCGATTATCGAGTCGTTTCATCAATTCTCGATCCGCAAGCCCCAGCAAGTACCCTGGCTTCCTTCATCGTAGAAAATGGACAACCAGGCGCTCAGAAGGCATAAAATTACGATTTTGTCAATAGGATACGCAATATCCTTCCTGCATGAATTATAAATGCCTTGCGACTTTCTCTGGGGTCTACCCAATCTTTTTTTCGTGCAGGAGGTCTAAAATTCCAAGTTTTGAGTGAAATCCGCGTCTCAAGGCTCGCAAATCATAACTTTGCACAGCGGTAAATTACTTCTTGCGTTTATATCTACCTTGGATGCGATTTTCGCGTTTTTCTTTATCTTGACGACGGCGATCGCGCCAATCAGCAGCTGTTAAGTACAAAACACCTCCGGTTACTGCAACTAGTAACCCAAAGGCGATTAAAACCAGAACATTAAGTGCTGTCGTCGTTTCCACTTGAGCTTTTACAGTCCGTTACGACCCCAAACGACCATTGCAATCGACCACGTAAAGGTAACAAGCAGCATAACCCAACCGAGTGTCAGAATTTCCATAGCCGTGTATCAAACATTCTGTAAAACAATTTCAAAATTTATCATACTTTAAAATTAACATTCCCATCTTATTTTTGGTCATGGGTAAACGGGAATAGGCTGTCGATCGGGAAAATTGCTACTCTAGGTTAAATTCGACAAAATTAGTTTGACCGTATGTCATTTGGCGATCGACGGCTGAGAGAATTTTGTTATTTGCTTTTTCCGAATTAAGACAGCGACAAACAAGTTGGGCGACATCAGCGCGGTGAATTGTCCCTGCAACTCGCGGATCTTCGGTAAGCACGCCGTTACCTGTTGCAGGCTCTGATTTTAAACCACCTGGGCGAATAATTGTATACGTTAGCCCACTGTGAATCAAATGCTGTTCAGCTTTTTCCTTTTCGGCTAATACAGAACCTAATGTCGCTAAAGCTTGCGGTGGTAAAGCTTGCGCGCTATCGCCACTACCAATTGAAGAAACTAATATAAATTTCTGTACTCCAGCTTTGACGGCTGCATCAATGAGGTTTTTATTGCCTAAATAGTCGGCGCGATCGCCATCTTTGGGTAAACCACCGATCGTACTAATAACAGCGGTGATTCCTTGTGTCATTGCATTTTCGACATCACTGACACGCAACGCGTCGCCTAAAACAACCTCAATTCCCATTGCTTCTAATTCTCCACGAGTCGCCTCGCTGCGCAGTAAAGCTTTTACTTTTAATTGTTGTTGTGTCAAGCAGTGCGCAATTTCTCGACCGACGCCACGGCTGGCTCCCGCCAGAAAAATGTAGGATGGATTTGTCATGCTCAATTCATTCGCTCCATTTTCATGGGTAACAGGTAATAGGTAAGGAATCAAAATTATGACCAATTACCAATTACCATTTTCGTTACATTCTTTCACCTGCTTACTGTATGAGTAGAAAAATTATTTTATGGGTGCTTTGGGCAGCATTTATCATTTATGTGCTGTTTTTTGCACCACCGTTGCATCTACAAGAAACCTTAACACTGTTGATCGAGATTCTGACGTTGCAGTGGACGAAGGTGAATCCAGTCATTTTATCGTTGTTTTCGCTTATTGGTGTTTGGGTATTCATTTATAGCTGCGTGTTATTTTTTGATGGCAGAATGCAGAAGATTCCGTTTTGGGCTTTTGCACTCGCGTCACTTGGTACAGGTGTTATCGGATTAATTCCTTACTTAGCCTTACGCGAAGCAAATCAAGAATTTACTGGTGCTAAAGATCCTTGGTTACAGTTGCTAGACTCGCGCAGTACTGGTATTGCTGTGACGATATTTACGCTTGGTTTAGTTGCTTTTGGTTTATTCGCAGGCGATTGGGGAGATTTCGTTCAACAATTTTTGGGCGATCGCTTTATTCACGGTATGAGTTTGGCGTTTTGCATATTTGCTGCGTTGTTTCCTACCGTACTCGGTGACGATATGGCGCGTCGCGGTTATTCTAGCAATTCACAACTTTTCTGGGTATTTGCACTTGTGCCTTTATTTGGTCCTCTGCTATACCTCTGCTGGCGTCCGCCTTTACGCGACACTGTTTCATCAATTTAGTACTCGTGTACTATCTTCAAGTAGAATGAAGAAGGGCGAGGTAGCCAGAAGTCAGGATTCATAGAAAAATCTATTTTGGTAGAAATGACTCATTAGTTTAAGTTCTATCTGAAAAACTCTGATCCCTGACCTCTGATGACCCCTTTATTATTCAGGGAGAACATCGCATATGGCAGTTGCAGATTTACGCAAAAGCGACATGATGGCGCATCTACTTGATGCTTTAGACGCGGGTAAAGATATAGGTCATTACGGTAGATTAGTGTTTGCGATGGTAGCGCGGCACTTTTTAAGCGAAAAAGAGTTAATTGAATATCTCCAAAAAGACCGCGATTTTAGTGAAGAAGACGCGCGATCGCTTTATCAACAAGTGCAAGGTAAAGATTATAATCCTCCACGCCGCGAAAGAGTATTGGAATGGCAGCAACAACAAGATTTTCCGATTTGCCCCAATCCTGACAATCCTGACGCTTGTAACGTTTACAAAGATTTGCAGTTTCCTGAAGAAGTTTACGAACACATATCAGAGTATCACGAGCAGAAGAGGAATTGAGTAGCTGGGGTAAGTAAAAAGAGTGAGTTTCCCGTATTGAATCGTAGATGAAAAGTTATCCGCAGGGAATCGCACTCCCGTTGCAGCAAAGCTTGCGACAAATACTCGCAATACTTCGTTATAGCGGACGGGCTATCGAACTTGTGTGGACGACTAGCCGCGTTCTCACGATTGTTCTTGCCGTATTTACTTTAACAGCAGGTTTACTTCCTGCCGCGATCGCATACATTGGTAAGTTGATTGTTGATGCGGTTGTCGTCGCCTCGCAGTCAGGATTGGAAAATAATCAAGCGATCGCATTAGGGTATCTCACACTAGAAGCTGTTCTAGTCGCCTTACTCGCAGGTAGTCAACGGGGACTAAGTATCTGTCAATCGCTTTTACGCGTATTACTAGGGCAACGCGTTAATGTCTTAATTTTAGAAAAGGCTTTAACGCTCGATCTTGCTCATTTTGAAGATTCGGAATTTTACGATAAGATGACGCGGGCGCGGCGCGAAGCATCAAGTCGTCCGTTGTCGCTTGTTAGTCGCACGTTTGGTATTGTTCAAGATAGTCTGGCACTCGTTACCTACGGTGGATTGCTGCTGCAATTTTCGCTGTGGGCGTTGTTAGCACTCGTTTTAACTGCAATTCCTGCATTTATCGCCGAAACAAAATTTGCGGGAGAAGCATTTCGCTTATTTCGCTGGCGCGCACCAGAAACGCGAGAACAGCATTATTTAGAAACATTAATTGCGCGGGAAGATTTTGCAATGGAGGTGCAGTTATATCAACTTGGACCAATGTTGCTACAACGCTACCACAATATTTTTAATCGCTTATACCGTGAAGACCGCGATTTAACTTTACGCCGAGGCGTGTGGGGTTATGCATTGGGTTTACTCAGTAGCGCGGCGTTTTATGCAGCGTATGCTTGGATTGTTGTAGAAGCGATCGCCGGACGCATTTCGCTGGGTGATATGACGATGTATCTCGTTGTATTTCGCCAAGGACAAACAACGTTTTCGTCTGCACTCACTTCGCTAGGAGGAATGTACGAAGATCAGTTGTATCTATCTAATCTTTATGAGTTTCTCGAACAAGATATTCCCAAGCCAGGCGGTAACGCTACTCAAGGAATCGCGCCACAAGACGGTATTCGCTTTGAAAACGTGACGTTTACGTATCCAGGAAGCTTGCAACCTGCTGTAAAAAACTTGTCGTTGCATCTTAAGCCAGGCGAGAAACTGGCGATCGTCGGTGAAAATGGTTCGGGAAAAACGACTTTAATTAAATTACTAACGCGCCTTTACTCGCCAGATTCAGGACGAATTTTGCTTGATGGCTTAGATTTACAACAATGGAATATCGAGGTCTTGCATCAGCGGATTGGCGTGATTTTCCAGAATTTTGTCCGCTATCAATTCACTGTTGGCGAGAATATTGGTGTCGGAGATGTTCAACACTTAGCTGAAGAACCACACTGGCATATTGCCGCAGAAAAAGGCATGGCGCAACCTTTTATCGAGCAAATGGCAGATAGATTTTACACGCAGTTAGGACGTTGGTTCAAAGGCGGTCAAGAACTTTCTGGCGGACAATGGCAAAAAATTGCACTGTCGCGGGCTTTTATGCGGACAAAAGCCGATATTCTTGTTTTGGATGAACCCACCGCAGCCATGGACGCAGAAGCTGAAGTATTAATCTTCCAACGATTTCGCACGCTTAGCAAAGATAAGATGGCGATTTTAATTTCGCACCGCTTCTCAACAGTCCGCATGGCAGATAAAATTATTGTCCTCTCAGGTGGAGAATTAATTGAACAAGGAACGCACGAAGAATTACTTCAAGCCCAAGGACGTTATGCCCGACTTTTCTCACTACAAGCGGCGGGATATCGGTGAGGAAGTAGAGAAGAACAAATAATGACACATGAGGGTTGACTCAAAACTCCTACGTCTTCAACTCATAAATAACCATTAGCAACTAGCCACTAGCCACTCATCCCTATCCACGAGCAAAAAAAGTAAAGTAAAGAATTTCTAAGAAGACTGACATTTTAACAAAACTAGCGTCAAAATCAATGGCAAGTATTTTGATGTTGCCATGATGGTCAATTCTGCGCAAAACTCGGATCAATCAGCGGAAGTACTGCTAACAGAGGCGGAACAAAATCTTATTGAGCAAATGCAATCGGAGTTGATATCGTTGACGCGCGTTACTTCTGATGAAACGATGGATTGGCAGCAATTTCCGTTTGGGACGAACTGGAGTAGTACTTGGGAAGGAGAAATCTACCGTAACCTTTGGTAGCACTTTATAAGCATTACAATAGATATTAAGATAAGGGCATAAGAATGAGGCTAGAAGGCAGAAGGTAGAAAGAACTTACACGTGAAAATTTGGGATGACAGCAAGAACGTCTTGTATCTTTAGCTTGTGTGTCTTAATCCAAAATTTCTACTTAAGTGGGCTTCATAACCACAAAGCGTATTGCTTAAAATAAAACTTCTGCCTCCTGCCTTCTGCCTTCTCCCTTCTGCCTTTCTTTTGTATGTAATCTCGTCTTGGCTAAACAACGACTCGACACGCTACTTGTAGATTTAGAACTTTGCACTTCTAGACAACAAGCCCAACGCTTAATTCGCGCTGGTGAAGTTTTTGTCAATCAACAAGTCATTGATAAGCCTGGTACCGAGGTTGAGACAACAGCAGTAGTTCATATTAAAGCGCGATCGCCTTACGTTTCACGCGGCGGCGAAAAGTTAGCGAAAGCCTTAACTGAATTTGACATTTCAGTCACTGGGCGCGTTTGCATCGATGGCGGAATATCGACTGGTGGTTTTACCGATTGTCTCTTACAAGCTGGGGCAAAACGCGTTTACGGAATCGACGTTGGCTACGGACAAGTTGACTGGGGTTTACGCAACGATCCGCGTGTTGTTCTGAAAGAACGCACCAATTTACGCTATTTGCAACCAGAGCAACTATATCAAGAAGGTGACACTAAGGCTGATTTTGCGGTAGTTGATGTATCTTTTATTTCTTTGACCAAAATTTTACCTGCTTTATGGGACTTATTACAGCCTCCACGCGAAGCAGTTTTACTCGTCAAACCGCAATTTGAAGCAGGGCGATCGCGCGTTGGGAAAAAAGGCGTGGTACGCGACCCAGAAGCGCAAGCTGAGGCGATATTTCAAGTATTACAAGCCGCACAACAATTGAGTTGGCAATATCGTGGCTTGACTGTTTCGCCGTTGCTAGGTCCTGCTGGTAATGTTGAATACTTATTATGGTTAGGAATGAGTAGTCCCGTACCAACCCCTGATTTTCCTCAAATTATTCAGTTTACCCAAACAGTCCGCGCACATGCCACGAAGTAAATCTACTTTTTATCGCACAAATACCAATTTATTTCTAAATTTTATACACAAATCAAAAAAGTGTCGTTGCCCATCTACTTACTACGATTAATATCCTCGTAAAACTTGAAGATTCAAACAAAATTTTCAGTAAATTTTAATCTTCTGGTAATACTTGAATGTCCGTAAGATGCAGGAAATGACAGTAATACTTTTGGCGCAGCTATAATCCTCGCTTATTATAATGTTTAGTCATTAAAAGCAGGTATAAATTTCCTGATAATTAAATTATAAATTAAGTATTTTTATTCAACAAAAATTATTCAAAGTAAGTTATTAATTTAAAGAGCGGTAGAACACAAGCAATGGAAGTCATCAGAATTTCGGCACTTTATGATAATTACATTTTTTTACTGCATGAACCCATGCAAAATATAGCTGCGGTTGTCGACCCAGCGGAGGCAGAACCAGTACTAGAACAGCTAGAGCAACTAGGTGCAGAATTAATTGCAATTTTTAATACGCATCATCACAACGATCACGTAGGTGGTAATCGTAAGTTAATTCAGCGTTTTGCAAGTGTCACAGTGTATGGTGGTGAGAAAGATCGCGGCAGAATACCAGGCAGGACAGCAAGTTTTCTTGAAAGAAGGCGATCGCGTTAACTTTGGCGATCGCAGTGCTGAAGTTATTTTTGTCCCAGGACACACTCGCGCACACATTGCTTACTACTTCCCGCCAGAAGCACCAGACATAAACGGAGATTTATTCTGTGGCGATACATTATTTGCTGGAGGTTGTGGTCGCTTATTTGAAGGAACTCCCGCACAAATGCTCGATTCTTTGACAAAATTAAGAGCTTTACCAGACAATACGCGCGTATGGTGCGCCCACGAATATACTTTAAAGAACTTGCAATTTGCACTCACAGTAGACGGTGGAAATCCCGAATTACAAGCTCGTTATGAAATAGTCAAAGCAGCACGCAATCGATCTGAAGCTACAATCCCCTCGATGTTGAACGTCGAAAAGCGGACGAATCCTTTTTTGCGTTGTCATCAACCTGAGTTACAGTCCGCAGTACACAGCAACGATGCATTGCAAACTTTTACACGCTTGCGCGGTATGAAAGATCAGTTCTGATTGATGACGCCTACCGTTTTAGTAACAAACATTGTGCGCGAATACGAGCTATTGCTGTAGACGAACCTAACGCAGTATGATGAACGGTTGCGATCGCTTGCTACATTTCGTTACGATTAGAGATTGCGACCAAATTTCAAATTTAAACCTTGGCAACGATACCAACATCATTGAACTACTACAGGAAAGACCATGGCAAAACGCGTGCAATTAGTTCTCAATCAAGATGTCAGCAAGCTAGGAAAATCTGGAGACTTAGTTGAAGTTGCACCAGGTTACGCTCGCAATTATTTGCTTCCCCAAAATCTCGCAGTGCATGCAACTCCAGGTATTCTCAAACAAGTCGAACGCCGACGCGAAAAAGAACGCCAGCGTCAAGAAGAACTACGCCAACAAGCTTTAACCCAAAAAGCAGCATTAGATAAAGTAGGGCAATTCACAATTGCGAAACAAGTCGGTGAAAAAGACGCAATTTTTGGTACTGTAACTGCTCCCGAAGTCGCAGCTTTAGTTCAACAAGCAATCGGTCAAGAGGTAGATCGGCGCGGGATTACCTTACCCGACATCAAAAAAACAGGGACTTACACCGCTGAAATCAAGCTTCATCCGGAAGTAACCGCAGAAATTCAAATTCAAGTTGTACCAGAGTAAGAAAGAGGTCAGGGGTCAGGGTGGTGTTTGCGCCTGTAAATGAGAAAGACACGCAATTTTTCTTTTGCACTTGAAGTGTCTCTGCTTGCTACCTGACTAAATCAACTGCAACTTAAAACGGGATTAGCCCACGCAGGTGGGCTTAGTTTATCAAGCAGCGACTTCAGTCGCCAGGCTTCTTCATAAACGTCGTATGTTGTGTAACCCTACCCAAGACAATCAAGGCTAACGGAAAAAGTGATAATAAATGTAGGATTTAATTCTTCTAGTCGTAACCCTAACCCCCGACCTCTGACCTCTGCGCCATGACTCAACAACTGAGTTTTCAAGATAATATTGGCAGCTTACCTCCACAGAATATTGATGCCGAAGAAGCAATTTTGGGAGGAATTTTACTCGACCCTGAAGCAATTAGCCGTGTTAGCGATCGCCTTGTCAAAGAAGCCTTTTACATTAGCGCCCACAGGGAAATCTACGAAGCCGCCCTCAAACTTCATAATCAGGGAAAGCCAACGGATCTACTCAATGTATCTGCATGGCTAGCCGATCGCGATCTCCTAACTCGTATTGGCGGGAGAAGCAAACTTACTCAACTTGTAGACCGCACTGTCTCAGCCGTCAATATTGATGTCCTAGCAATGCTAGTCATGGATAAATACCTGCGGCGCAAGTTGATCGAATCGGGCAATGAAATCGTTCAATTAGGTTATCAAACCGATGTTGAGTTAGCAACAGTTTTAGACCGCGCGGAGCAAAAAGTTTTCAGTATTACGCAAGAACGCCCGCAAAAAGGTCTTGTCTCGATTTCAGATACGCTGATTGATACTTTTCAAGAACTTGAAAGCCGCGACCAAGGACAAACGCTACCAGGACTATTGTGCGATTTTTACGACCTCGACGCGCTTACAGGTGGTTTCCAACGTTCTGATTTAATCATCCTTGCAGGACGCCCAGCAATGGGGAAAACGGCACTCGCACTTAACATTGCCAAGAATATCGCAGCACGCTACGCGCAATCTGTCGCCGTTTTTAGCTTGGAAATGTCTAAAGAACAATTAGTGCAGCGACTCTTAGCCAGCGAAGCCGGAATCGAAAGTCATCGGATGCGCGCGGGGCGAATTAGCCAAAACGAGTGGGAACAATTAAGCCGTGCGTTTGGCAATTTATCCGAATTACCAATTTATATCGACGATACCGCAAATATGACGGTGATGGAAATGCGATCGCAAGCCCGACGGTTGCAAGCCGAAAAAGGCACCGATTTAGCGCTGATTTTGATCGACTACTTACAACTGATGGAAGGTAGTAGCAGCGACAACCGCGTTCAAGAATTATCGCGAATTACGCGATCGCTCAAAGGTATGGCACGAGAACTCAAAGTTCCTGTAATTGCGCTATCGCAGTTGAGTCGCCAAGTAGAAGCACGTACGAATAAACGCCCCTTACTCTCCGACTTGCGCGAATCTGGCTCGTTAGAACAAGACGCCGACCTTGTTTTAATGATTTATCGCGATGATTACTACAACAGCGATACTCCCGATCGCGGAATTGCTGAAGTCATTGCCGCAAAGCACCGTAATGGTCCTACGGGTACGGTAAAACTATTATTTGACCCGCAGTATACGAAATTCAAGAATTTAGCCAAGCCGCCTAGTTATTAGCACTTATACCGTTTCGCTTTAAAGTTTCTACAAACAGACCGCAGAGGAGCCTGCGCCGTGCGGGGGTTTCCCCCGTTGAGGCGACTGGCGTGGGCAGAAGAGAGAATAATTGTAGTTCTTATTCAGAGAAATGGTATTTCTTACAAAGAATTTAGAAATCGCACTAAAGCATCGCGATCGCTTTGTGGCATCTTTTTGAAGTTTTCTCTTGCTTGGGCAGCTTCTCCACCGTGCCATAAAATAGCTTCTGCAAGTGTTCGCGCCCGACCGTCGTGTAAATAGCCAGAGTAAGGTAATACAGTTTGAGTCAACCCCAAACCCCACAAAGGTGGTGTTCGCCATTCTGTTCCGGTTGCCATAAAGTCGGGTCTACGATCGGCTAATTCTGGTCCCATGTCGTGTAGTAATAAATCGCTGTAAGGATGAATTGTTTGATGTGCTAAAGCCGGAATTGCGTGGTTGGCGGTGCGTAACTCTGCTACATGACACGCAGCACAATTTGCTTGCTGAAATAACTTTTCACCCCGTTTGACTGTGGGGTCTTCGACCATTGTCCGCGCTGGAACAGCTAGCGTTTGCGTATAAAAGGTTGCTGTTTTTAGCGTGCGATCGTCAATATCACCCGATCCATCTTTTTCTGGAAACAAAGGATTAGTCACGCCCATATCATTGACATAGGCAGAAGCCGCTTGTTGGAGAAGGTTAGGAATATTTGCTTTGTGTCCAAAACGTCCTAAGACAACTTTTTGCGCCGTTGTATCCCATACCATGTTCGGACGACCAGAAATTCCATCTTTGTTGCTATCTTCTGGATCGGCTAAAGCCAAGATAGTTTCGTCCGCGATCGCTTCGAGTAAACCGCGACCAAATACAGGTGTCGGAATTCGCAGTGAGGTTAACACTTCTGGAGGTAAAGGATTTCCATTTGCCAGCGTAATTTGCGCAACAGGCGATCGCAATTCGTAAGTTGTTCCATCTGCGTACTGACCAGAAGACATTTGCCATGAAATTTCTACCTCCGCCTCAGGTTGATGACCGTAAATTGCTTGATCTTGAATTTGCGTACCAATTCCTGGTACAGGCGGTGCATTTCCTAACGTAACTGATGCTTCAGGATGCGACTCGAAGATCGTCTCTTGTTCCTCGTGAGGTGTAGAGTGTCCGAATGGTAAACTGACGCGTACGAGCATTTGTCCTTTAACAGGCATTCCGCGTCCATCACGAATGTGACAACCTGCACAAGAAGCATTATTAAATAACGGTCCTAATCCAGCGTTAACGGGGGCTGGCGGCGTGACAAAAACGGCTTCAAATGCGCGATCGCCTTCTAGATGATCTTGCAACTCTGTCGCGCTTAAATTAGGTGCAGGCTGTTCAAAACCACGCGAAGTCCGGTTAATAACTGTTGTAGCACCTCCTGCCATTGGCGGCGGTAAAGACCAATCTTGACCCCAGAAAATCGATAAAGCAATTCCTGCGGCGATCGCTACAGCAAAAATCGCGAGAAATTTGCGTTGTTTTCTGTGAATATGCAGTGAAAAGTTCATACTTACTGTTACCGCTTAGTTCTGTACTAATGGCAAAACTTCTTGTCTTAGCGTTTGTTGGAGACTATCAATCGTCGTTTGTGCGGTTTGAATTTGCGGTACTGCTTGTGGATTAGCAATTGCTGTTTCTAGAGGTGCAGGAATGCTTTCTAATGCGGTCATCGATCGCTGAAATTGACTTTTAATTCTGGCGTCTAAGTCCGGATTTACTTGAGCAACAGCGGTACTTATTCCTTTGCCATTGGTGTTCATCGCTGGAAAACGACCGAGATAGACGTTTTCTGCACCTTTGACGTTACTTTTTAGGTCTTCAAGGGTATGAAAGCTAAATCGACTTTCGAGTAATTTAGTATCCTGTTGCGCTAAAGGTTCGCCAATTTTCTCATTCGCAACTTCATCTAAGCTGTCAATCATTCCTTGCACAATTTCTGCTGCGCCAGAGGATAGGGTAGGATAGCTGCTATTGTTACTCGCCCCTGCGCTTGCGAGAACTTCTCGATAAGCAGGCTGTCCTGCAACTCCTTTCGTCCAACTAGCAACTAATTCATTGGCTACGCGGCTGAAGTCTTTACCTAAGGCTTGTAAGTATTCTAGTTCTCGTTGGTTGAAGTCGCTGACTTGTTTGTTGTTGTCTGTACCAAATAGCAAAAACTCTATGGCGTGAAATCCTTTTTCTGTATCTTGACGCTTTTGAATTGTTTCTACAGTTAATGGATCGTTACTTTGCAAAACCGCTGTTAAGTCGGTTTCATTAACGGGCCACGAATCTATAGCTGCATCGTATCCTAGTGAGTCAGCAGGTCCAAAGGTAAAGCTTTCACTCTGCTCCCAGGGCGATCGCGCATCGCGCCAAGCATTTTGTGCAGCTGCTAGTGTTTCTTCGTTGGGATTTTGCACAAAAGTCTCGATTGCTGTTGCGAGTTGTGCGGCTTTTTGCGCAAATACTTGATAAGTCGGAATGACAACTCGATCTGCGAAGTCACTGACAACTTGGCGATCGCTATGAGCATTGCTAGTCGCCGGAGAAGTTGTGTTTGCTGTTGTCGCAGTTTGCTGGTTACAAGCGCTTGTACCTAATAGTATCCCAGCACAGACCACTACCCACATTTTTTGCTGCCAATTCTGAAAACGCATTGCTCACCTACTTATTGCAACTAAAACTCAACTGCCATTATTATTGATCGACTTACTTGCTTTTCGTTTTAAGTAAATCTTGAAATTTTTTAGGATAGAATGAGAAAGTTTTGCAAGTTAAACAAGCGGCGACAACTGAGCTACTGTAGAAAAGTAAGTTTCAGCAACAGAGCTTAGTGATTCATACTAGTTCGCAATTAACTGTTGCTAAATATTTATTTTTATCATTAGGACATTTAATACATCAATGAAAGAGCTTGACCAGGAGAAAACAATTCACTTGCTAAATACCATCATGGAGTTTGAACTTGCAGGCGTAGTGCGTTATACACACTATTCGCTAATGGTGACAGGACCAAATCGAATTCCGATTGTAGAATTTTTTAAAGCACAGGCAAACGAATCACTCCTCCACGCACAACAGGTAGGCGAAATTCTCACAGGCTTAGAAGGACACCCCAGCCTACGCATTGCACCGATGGAAGAAACATATAAACATACAGTGCGAGATATCTTAGAAGAAAGCTTAAATCACGAAAGAAAAGCGTTGGAATTATACAAAAGCCTTTTAGAAACAGTAAGCGATGCAAGTATCTATCTAGAAGAATTTGCTCGCACTATGATTGGACAAGAAGAGTTACACAACATTGAAATTAAAAAGATGTTGCGCGACTTTAGTGGTAATGCTGCGTAAAGAAATTATATGAGTATTAGTGCTGCTGTACCAACTTTTGTCATTACTCTCCGCGAGGGAGTAGAAGCTGCTTTGGTTGTAGGAATTGTTCTGGCGTGTCTCAAAAAAGCACAGCAAACTCAATTGAACTCTTGGGTTTTTGCAGGTGTGGGCGCGGGAATAGGCGCAAGTGCATTAGTTGGTTTGCTCTTTAGCTTAGTAATTCCGGCGATTAGTGCTGCAAATCCTCAGTATACGCCTGTTATTAAACCTTTAATCGAAGGAATATTCAGCGTTATTGCTATTGTCATGCTGAGTTGGATGCTCATTTGGATGACGCAACAAGCAAAGCATCTCAAAGCCGAGATTGAAGATTCTCTTCAGAAGACTTTGCAACAAAATCAAGCAGCGGGATGGGGGGTCTTTAGCTTAATCTTTATTGCGGTTTTGCGCGAGGGTTTTGAAACCGTCATCTTTATCGCGGCTAATTTTCAACAAGGCTTATTTCCCGCTTTTGGTGCAGTTTTAGGTTTAGTAGGGGCGGTATTGATCGGCGTGATGCTGTTTAAGTGGGGTGTCAAGATTAATATTCGCCGCTTTTTCCAGGTAATGGGGGTTTTATTACTTTTGATTGTGGCTGGCTTAGTCGTTTCCGCATTAAAGCATTTTGATGCTGCTGCTGCAACGCTGGCAAATATGGATCGCACTCTAGCATCGCTATGCTTCTATCACGCTCAGTTTGCGCAAAATCCTTCTTGTATTTTAGGACCAAGAGTGTGGGATACTTCGCACATTTTACCCGACAACCAATTTCCTGGAATCGTTCTCAAAGCACTCTTTGGCTACCGTCAAAATCTCTTCTTGGTGCAAGCGATCGCGTATATTGGCTTTTTAGTAACGATTGGTAGCGTTTACTTCCGCAGTTTAGGTGAGGGAACTCAAAAAATGAGTGCTACAGCGCAAAAACCTGCGAGTTCGCAGCCAGATTAACTTACAGTAACACTCGCTCAATTTAATTATCAGGAAACCGAAGGTAAACCACGCGACTGACGAACAGCATTAATACACACTAAGCAATCACAACCAAATAACCTAACAGCTGCATCACTTTCTTCGTCAGTAAATTCTAGCATTGGAGTTTCATCAGATTGCCGAGCTGGTTCAGCAGTCTGGATTGTAATAAATTTAGAACTCTCCGCCGACTGCGAAACATGCTGGCAAGTTAAAGAACGAGTGTAAGAAGTGCGTTGACATTCTACACTTGTTACTGGAACTGGTTCAGCCGCGCGAGCAACATTGGCGCTCAGCAGAAAAGATAATGCAGAACTGAGTATTGTGGGACTTAAGAGGAACGTCAGTAGAAGTTTTAATTCTATCGTGAAGAAGATTTTGCACGCTTAGAGTATCAATTAACTTCGACGCTTAGCGTAAAGCTAACGATTTTCATCAAAAAATTGAGAAAACTTAAAATAGTTCCTCTACGTTAGGTAAGTGGTAACTGGTAATTGGTCAAGCCGATAGAATATCTATTACCCATTACCCATTACCTATTACCGCTACCCACCTAGTTATTAGTGTTCAAAAATATCTTTGAATTGCAATAAATCAAGCGTGACAATTGTCGGCAAACACTCAAAACAAGCTTGTGCTAACTCTAATCGATCTTCGCGCTCAAGCATAGCAACAAGTTTCTGCTGTGCGGAAAGCAAATAGCGGACGTCGTTGGCTGCGTAGCGGAGTTGTTGTTCGCTTAACGATGCTGCGTTTCCCCAATCGGAACTTTGGGCGCTTTTATCAAGTTCAACTTGTTCCAGTTCTTGAATTAAATCTTTTAGCCCGTGTCGATTTGTGTAGGTGCGAGCGAGTTTACTGGCAATCTTAGTGCAGAAGATAGGTGATACTTGAATATCAAGATGATAGCTTAAAGTTGCAATGTCAAACCGTGCAAAGTGAAACACTTTGAGGACGTGACTTGCTTCCATTAAGGTTTGTAAGTTTAGGGCAGATTCTTGTCCTTTGGCGATCCGAATCGCAGTAACGCGCCCTTGCGGATCGCATAATTGCACGAGACACAAGCGATCGCGCCAGGGTAATAAACCCATTGTTTCGGTATCGACGGCGATCGTCTCCGCATTCATATACTGCGCTAAGATTTCGTCATCAATATCGCGATCGCAAACTTGAAAATCGGTTAATTCCATAGGGAGGAGTCAGAGGTCAGAGTATACTCAGAATAATTGATTTTGAGTATTAGCGGCTGCGGATGAAGATTTGGGTAAAGTAATACTCGCCTTTAGCGTTGCGACTAATCCCAATACCAGTTAAGTCATATTGACCTTCAATGTTAACGCGATGACCAGGGCTGTTAATCCAACCTTGGACAGCTTGCACGTCTGGATTGCTATAGCCTTGGTTACAAGCAATGTTTTCAGCAGCTGCACGATAGGGTATTGTCCGGCGAATGACTTGAACGCGCTGCTCGAAACCATCATGGCTAAAAGAAACCTTACCACTTGCCATTACTTGGCTGTGAGCTAAGGCTTGGGCGCTAATGCGAGAATCAAGAGTGAGTGGTGGTAAATTGCGCGATCGCCGATACTCGTTGATTTGTCGATGAATCGATTGTTCTAAAGCCGTATAAGAACTTGCAGCAGGTATTGGTTTACGTAACATTTGTTCGGGGACAATTCTTTGAGCAATCGATATCGTAAATCTAACAGTGTAGTTGTGACTTACCTTAGTAATATAAGCGATCGCAATCTTTACATCTTTGAGCACTCTAGTTTATTGGTGACTGCCGCAAGATAAATTTATTAGGCGATAGCGTAAGTCTATACTATTTCGGCAGAATGCGTAATCCTCAACGAACCTGCGCTAAAATTCTCAAACTGAAGCGCGATCGCACACTTTATGCAAAACTGGCAAACGGCTAAAACCTACGAAGATATCCTTTACCATAAAACCGACGGTATCGCCAAAATTACAATTAATCGTCCGCACAAGCGGAATGCGTTTCGTCCCAAAACGGTGTTTGAACTTTACGATGCTTTTGTCGATGCACGTGAAGATACGAGCATTGGTGTTGTTTTATTTACAGGTGCAGGACCGCATACTGATGGAAAATATGCATTCTGTGCAGGTGGCGACCAAAGCGTGAGAGGAAATGCGGGATATGTTGATGAAGATGGCGTTCCGCGGTTGAATGTATTAGATTTACAGCGGTTAATTCGCTCCATGCCGAAAGTAGTGATCGCACTTGTTGCTGGGTATGCGATCGGTGGCGGACACGTACTGCATCTAATTTGTGACTTAACGATCGCAGCTGATAATGCAATTTTTGGTCAGACAGGTCCCAAAGTTGGTAGCTTTGATGGTGGATTTGGGGCAAGTTACCTCGCTCGCATTGTTGGGCAAAAAAAAGCGAGAGAAATTTGGTTTCTCTGTCGCCAATATACCGCAGCCGAAGCGCTAGAAATGGGTTTAGTTAATTGCGTCGTGCCTGTAGAACAATTAGAAGCTGAAGGCATTCAATGGGCAAACGAAATTTTAGAAAAAAGCCCAATCGCAATTCGCTGTCTGAAAGCTGCATTCAATGCCGACTGTGACGGGCAAGCTGGTTTACAAGAACTTGCAGGAAACGCAACTCTACTTTACTACATGACTGAAGAAGGAGCTGAAGGAAAACAAGCTTTCCTTGAAAAGCGCAAACCTGATTTTCGTCGATACCCTTGGCTACCTTAAGAGTTTATGTAAGATTTCTCCTCTACTCCTCTGCTTGCGCCAGTTCGCTCAATGGGAGACACCCCCGCACGCGACTGGCTCCGCACCGCACTGGCTCCTCTGCTTTCAATACCCCGACCTCTACCATAGATGGTGTAGGTACAAGGGCTGGTTCATCTGGCACAATCATAACTTTCTTGAGATCCCACGACGGGGCAAAAGCTGGAAGCGATAATTCACAAGCTTTCCAATTTCCTTGAACTAGTACTCCCAACATTTGACAACACCCACCGCGCCGTCCTTCCGGTTGATAATAACGACAGTAGCGACAGGCGGAAGTTGGAAAGTTGACATTTTTCATAGGAATGCTGCGTAGCAATTGTCCATCGCCTGTTATTGTGCCGCTTTGTAAAAAATACTTAAAGCAAGCCTAATAATTAACTGGTAAGGCTTTCAACTATTTTTATTAAATAAAAAGTTTATCTTTTCTTTAGAATCTTGTTATATTGCGATACAAAATTCAGAGTGAAAGTCGAAAGCTTTTGACTAAAACGAACAAGGGATCAGCAAAAAACAGAATAATTTCTTTTGCGGTGCAAAGACAATTTCAGCAAAATCAGTATAAATATGGATAAATTTAGAAAAATTTTGTCTTTTTAAATGTTCTGTTCAGTAAGAACAACATTGACGTTTTCAAATTTAATTGCTAACAAGGCTTGATTCTTAATTAATTATTAATAAGAAATGGTTTAACGCTATTGTCTGTTGTTCGTGACTACAAAATTAAGAGGTGCAACCAACACTTACCATTTTTTAGCAGCACAAAACGAGCAGACGGTCCATCGCTGTAGTTCTCCAGGTGGAGTAGGGCACTGACATTGCGGACAAAGTGGTAATCCCTGCGCTCGCGATCGCATTGTCTCCTGCCAATGTTGGAACGCAGCACGCGGGTTCTCTGGCACAGCATGGAGATGATTTTTACGCGTTACCGCTGTGACAATGTAGCTTGGGTGATCGTTTTTTATTGGTGTCTGCTCTTGCTTGGTATTTGGCGATCGCTGCCAACCTGCGGTCGAAAAGCGAATATCAACTAACAAATTATTCGGTGGTAAATAAGGGTTGAGTTTTGTTAAAATGCGCTGGCGTTCAAAAGTCAGATTTTGCGCCCAAGCCGCGCTCGATGTTGCCACCCATAAAATATTACGTTGAATCGCAAGCGGGCGCGTGTGTGCAGCCACCGCAGCACCGACAACCTCTGCCCAACACTTAACAACACGTAGCAGTGGTCGCTCGTGCAAAGCATTCTGCTCGATGAAAGCACCCACGAGTTGCTCAAGCGAATTAAAAGACATTTTTGAGTCTATAGCACGTCAATCTGGTTAGATCGTGACAGAAGCTCAAAGCTATTACCCAACTAGCTTTTAAGCTTAATCCCTAACTTCTGACCTCTGAATGCAATCAGTGCTAAGAAATGGAGGTTAGGAAAAGAGAAGGTACGATACCATGATTTTATACTCCGATTCATCGGAATGGGCAAGGTGCAGCTTTAGTAACCAAATGGAGAGCGATCATGGGATTGATTGACCGCATCGGGCGGGTATTTAGAGCGAATGTCAATTCTTTAGTTAGTAATGCGGAAGATCCAGAAAAAATTTTAGAGCAAACAGTCGCACAAATGCAGGACGATCTCGTGCAACTGCGACAAGCCGTAGCAAGTGCGATCGCCACACAAAAACGTACTGAACGCCAAGCACAACAAGCTCAATTTACCGCCGAAGAATGGTATCGCCGCGCGCAACTAGCCTTACAACAAGGAAATGAAACCTTAGCCCGCGAAGCCCTAACAAAGCGCAAATCTTACCAAGAAACAGCTAACGCGATGCAATCGCAAATCGAGCAACAAAATGGAATCGTAGCTCGCATGAAAAAGGATATGCAGGCGCTAGAAAGCAAAATATCTGAAGCCAAAGCCAAAAAAGATATGTATATCGCGCGGGCGCGTTCAGCCGAAGCAACCGCAAGGCTTAATGAAATGCTAGGTGGCGTCAATACGAGTAAATCCTTAGGCGCTTTTGAGCGCATGGAAGAACGAGTCATGCAACTCGAAGCGCAATCCGAATTAATCGCCGATATGGGAACCGACGATCTCCAAAAACAATTTGACTCGCTAGCAGCAGGCGATGATATTGATGCCGAACTAGCGCAAATGAAAGCAAAGCTACCTAGTACGCCTAACTCGCCCCAACTCCCTGGAACTTCTACTACTCAAGATAGAAATGTAGAAAAACGTAGAGAATAACATTATTGGGTAAATTATAGGGAGTGAAAGTAAGGATAAATTACAGGCTGGTCATTGGTAATTAGGAATTGAAACCGTTACCGATTACTTAACATAGAAGAGACACGTTATATCCTCAACCTAGTTTTATACACGCTAAGAGAACAAAGTTATGGGATTATTTGATCGAATCAGTCGGGTAGTCAAAGCTAACCTCAACGACATGGTTAGTAAAGCCGAAGACCCAGAAAAAATGCTCGAACAGTCGCTGCTAGAGATGCAGGAAGACTTGGTGCAACTACGTCAGAGTGTAGCACAAGCGATCGCCGCGCAACGACGCACCGAACAACAGTACAATCAAGCGGAAAACGAAGTGAATAAGTGGCAGCGCAATGCCCAACTCGCACTGCAAAAAGGCGAAGAAAATTTAGCCCGCCAAGCCCTCGAACGCAAGAAAACGTTTGCCGAAACGGCGAATGCCTTGCGTATTACCCTCGACCAACAAACAAGCCAAATTGCGACACTCAAGAAAAACCTCATTGCTCTAGAAAGCAAAATCTCCGAAGCCAAAACGAAAAAAGATATGCTCAAGGCGCGGATTACTGCAGCTAAAGCGCAAGAGCAACTACAAGGTATGGTTGGCAAAATGAACACCAGTAGTGCAATGGCAGCCTTTGAGCGGATGGAAGAAAAAGTAATGTTGCAAGAAGCGCGCGCGCAATCTGCGGCTGAATTAGCAACTGACAACCTCGAAAGTCAGTTCGCCGCCCTAGAAGCTAGTAGTAATAATATCGACGACGAACTTGCCGCACTCAAAGCACAGATGTCACTTCCAGGAGGCTCTCCGCAACAAGCATCGCTCCCTCCCTCAGAACAATCATCGACATCTCAATCTGAGCCAGTTGACGCTGAATTAGAGCAACTGAAAAAACAGCTAGACCAATTGTAGTCCTAAAAGTGAGTAGGATGCGGTGCAAGCCTTGATCGCGTACCTCGGCGTACCAGGTTAATCAGGGCTTAGCTTTTTCCAAAAAGAGAGGTTTGTACGACAAAACAAGTCAAAATACTGAAAGGTCAGTAATTTTGTCCAATCTTGTTTGAACAATAACGCCATGAGCAGCGTCACTGCAATATCAGATAAAGAATTTGAAAGCGAAGTTTTGCAAGCAAACCAACCAGTGTTAGTCTACTTTTGGGCTTCCTGGTGCGGTCCTTGTCGTTTGATGTCACCTATGATTGACTGGGCAGCAGCAACATATAACGATCGCCTGAAAGTTGTCAAAATGGAAGTTGACCCTAACCCCGAAACTGTCAAGCAGTATCAAGTCGAAGGTGTACCGGCGCTGCGGCTAATTCAAGACCAACAAGTGCTAGAAGCTACCGAAGGCGTGATTCCGAAACAAAAACTGATTGAGATCTTGGATACCCATTGCCAATAAGGATATTAAACTAAAGCGGAAATTACAAATCGGTACTATTAGCCACTCACCACTAAAAACTATGGAGTTTGCCAAGCGTTTAGAATATCTTCAAGCTAATGTCTTTGCAGATATGGATCAAGCAAAGGCACGAGCGCTCGCTGCAGGAAAAGATTTGATTGACTTGTCGCTCGGGTCTTCGGATCTGCCAGCCGCACCCCACGTGCTAGAGGCGATCGCTCAATCTTTACCAGATCGCAGCACGCACGGTTACTTACTATTTCACGGTACGCGGGCGTTTCGAGAAGCCGCAGCGAGTTGGTACACTCAAAAGTTTGGCATTCCTGTCGATCCCGAAACCGAAGTTTTACCGCTCATTGGTTCGCAAGAAGGGACAGCGCATTTACCCCTTGCAGTCTTAAATCCTGGCGATTTTGCTTTGTTACTCGATCCTGGCTATCCTTCGCACGCGGGTGGCGTATATTTAGCAAGCGGTCAAGTTTACCCGATGCCATTACGCGCAGAAAATGGGTTTTTGCCTGTATTAGCAGATATTCCCGCACCTGTACTCGCGCAGTCGCGGATGATGGTATTAAGTTATCCGCATAATCCCACAAGTGCGATCGCGCCTTTGGCATTCTTTCAAGAAGCGGTTGCGTTTTGCCAACAACACAATCTCGTGTTAGTTCACGACTTTCCCTATGTCGATCTTGTCTTTACACAAGAAAGCCAAGACCCCCAATCGCTCGCGCCTTCTATTCTGCAAGCCGATCCGGAAAAGTCTGTAGCGATTGAGTTTTTCACGCTCTCGAAGTCGTACAATATGGGCGGGTTCCGCGTAGGGTATGCGATCGGCAATGCAAAGTTGATTCGAGCCTTGCGTCAAGTTAAAGCAGCGGTAGATTTTAATCAATATCGCGGAATTTTAAACGGTGCGATCGCGGCACTGACTGGTTCGCAAGCACAAGTTTCAACAGTTGTCAAGACTTTTCGGCAACGCCGCGATGCATTTATTAATGCGTTACACCAAATCAACTGGCAAGTACCTACACCCGACGCCACAATGTACATCTGGGCAAAACTACCCGAACCTTGGGACGATTCGATTCAGTTTTGTACCGAACTCGTTGAAACGACAGGCGTCGCGGCTTCGCCTGGAGCGGGTTTTGGTAAGTTTGGCGAAGGCTATGTACGGTTTGCATTGGTTCGCGATCCCGCTATTTTAGAAACCGCGGTTGAGCGCATGGCGACGTTTTTACATTCGCGTTGATTTAACTTTGAGGAAACGGCGTGTAGTTGCCTCCGAGGGCTTCGACAATTGTGCGCGTATTAGCGACAATCATATTGATGTAAGAATCGGCGTCGCTTCCTGGAGAACCAATTGAATCAGAGTATAAAGGTCGCGTCGCAAGTTCCACTCCGGCTTCTGCGGCTACGGTTTGAATTAAAGCAGGATTAATCGTTGTTTCCGCAAAAATTGTGGGGACGTTTGCTGCTCGAATCGCATCTGATAATTGTCGCACCGTCTGGGCGCTGGGTTGTTCTTCAGTACTAATCCCGATTAAAGTCCCAAAAATTTCTAACCCATAAGCGTTAGCGTAGTATTGAAACGCATCGTGCGTAGTAACCAGTCGGCGATTTTCTGGCGGAATCGTTTGAATTTGCTCGCGCACCCAAGCATCAAGTTGCTGTAATTGCGCAGTATATTGCGCCGCGTTTTGCGTAAAAGTTTCGCGTTCGGTGGGTAATAACTCGATAAATGCATCGCGAATCGCATTCACCATGGCGATCGCATTTTTCACATCGCCCCAAACGTGCGGGTCGGGGACTGTTGTTCCTTGTTCTTCTAGCTGTAGCGGTGGTACGACTTCCCCAACGGCGAGTTTGCGTGCATTGACGCCCGCCGCATTCATCAATCTAATCAACGCTGGCTCTAAGTTATAACCATTGTAGAGAATCAAATCGGCTTTTTCAAACGCGATATTATCGCGCGGTACAGGTTCGTACACGTGGGGATCGTCCCCTGGTTGCAAAATTCCCGTGAGTTGAATTTGCTCGTTTCCTACTTTCGCAGCCCAGTCGGTAATAATTGTGCTGGTAGCAACAACGTTTGGTCGATCGTTAACTTCTGAACCAGCCTGATTAGTAATTGCTGCACCACACGCACTCAGGAATAACCCTAGTAAGAATCCAACAACGAGCGATCTATATTTTCTGCCTTGCGACCGAGTCCTCACTTTCATGAAATTGATACATTAGTTTTCATATTCTTTTCATTTTTCATCCTATACTTTTTTCATAATCTTTTCATTTTTACCTTAAATTGCATCCCTACTGTGATTTCGTACTACACCACCATCGAGCCAGATTATGACAATTCTGCCCTTTCCTCAGAACGCCCACTCTAGTCCAGCCGTACAAAAGGACACTCGCATGCCAGACGATGCAGCAATTACTGTCAGCCATTTAGGAGTGCAGTATCGCAACGTAGAAGCGCTGCATGATGTCAATTTAGCGATTTATCCTGGAAGAATTACGGGAATTATCGGTCCAAACGGCGCGGGTAAGAGTACTTTAATCAAGGCGATGTTAGGGCTGATACCAGCAAGTGGCACAGTTTTATATCAAGGAAAGCCGCTGAAGTCGCAATTAGACAAAGTCGCTTATGTTCCACAGCGCTCGGCGATCGATTGGAGTTATCCTGCTACAGTGTGGGATGTTGTTCTCATGGGGCGAGTTCGTAAAGCTGGATGGTTTCGTCGTTTTTCGCACGTTAGCCGTCAAGTTGCAGCAGCAGCGTTGGAACGTGTAGGGATGAGTGAATATCGCGATCGCTCGATTGGGCAACTTTCTGGCGGACAGCAACAACGCGTATTTATCGCCCGCGCGTTGGCAGAAGAAGCCGAGGTCTTTTGTTTTGACGAACCGTTAGCAGGTATTGACAAAAAAACCGAAGCCGTCATTTTTGACATCTTTCACGAATTAGCCGCAGCCGGCAAAACTGTAATCGTTGTCAATCACGACTTGGGTGAAGCAATTACTAATTTTGACGACCTCATTTTATTGAATAAAGAAGTTATTGCCAGCGGTTCGCGTCAGACTGTATTGCAACCAGAAAATATGAGTCGTGCTTATCGGGGTCAAGTTGTATTTTTCAGTGGAGAAGCAGCATAAAAAAGCTATTGGCTAGTTTAGCAATTGGTAATTGGCAAAAACTACTAATTCTGTTTTCTAGTAAAAGAGCCTTACATATTGCTAATTAACCTTATACTTGAACATATTGCATTAGAAGCAAAGGTTAGGATTTTAATACTCAGCAATCATATTCTTAATTATCCTGACCCCTGACCTCTGACCTCTAACCCCTGCTTTATGCTAGAAGCTATTCTTGAACCGTTGCAGTATAGTTTTATGCAGCGATCGCTGACGATCGCGGTTTTAGTCGGCATAATTTGTGCGATTGTCGGTAGCTACTTGATGGTACAACGCTTGGCACTACTCGGAGATGCGATTAGCCATTCAGTATTACCAGGACTCGCGATTGCATTTATTATTGGTGCAGACATTTTTGTTGGCGCCTTTATCGCAGGTGTTGTAAGTACATTGGCAATCGCCTTGATTCGCACGCGATCGCCAATTAAAGAAGATGCGGCGATGGGAATTGTTTTTTCGGCTTTTTTTGCCTTGGGAATTACGTTAATTACTGTTGTTCAGAAAACAAATAAAATCGACCTCAACCATTTTTTGTTTGGCAATATTTTAGGCGTGACTGCGCAAGATGTTTGGAATACTGCCATTATTTCTTTATTCGTAATCGCCGTTGTTTTCTTGCTGTACAAAGAATTATTATTTTACACGTTTGACCCAGTAGGCGCGCAAGCCGCAGGATTACCTGTCAATCTTTTAAATTTTGGTTTGATGGTATTGATTGCATTAACCATTGTTGCCAGTCTAACTGCTGTTGGCGTCATTTTAGTTTTAGCACTACTGATTACCCCAGGAGCTACCGCGTACTTGCTCGTAAAGCGCCTCAATCAAATGATGATTTTAGGGGCGATTATTGGTATTATTGCAAGTATCACTGGAATGTATCTCAGTTACTTTTATAATTTACCTTCAGGTCCCGCCATTGTCTTAGTTGCCTCAGGCTTTTTTACGCTAGCACTATTATTTAGTCCCAGTCAAGGCATCTTAACTTATCCACAGTCAAGTTCACAAGAATGGGCTTTTTGGAAAGAGATCAAAAATTTACTGCGATCGCGTTCTTAATAGTAATCTAAACTCTGACCCCTGCCTCCACTAAAAGTGCTTAATTTGGCGGTAATGATATCTGATTGAGAATCACTTCCACTTCCTGCATACCAGTAGGGTTATTTTGCATCGCGTAAAGTTCTCTGGCTTTCTGTAGCGACGCTACCGCTTGCGAAACTTTGCCTTGACTCCAAAACGCAACGCCTAAATTTTGTCGCGCCACTGGATCGTTGGGATTAATTTGAATTGCCCGATTGAAGGCGGCGATCGCCTCAGCAAATTTCCCTTGGCTACCCAGCGCAATTCCCAAATTGTTGTAGGTTTCAAAATTCCTTGGATTAATTTCAATCGCCCGATTAAATGCAGCAACCGCCTCAGCAAATTTGTTTTGATTGCCTAATGCTAACCCCAGGTTATTATGAGCGTTTTCGTATTCTGGATAAATTGAAATCGCCCGATGAAATGCGGCAATCGCTTCAGCTAGCCTTCCTTGTTCAGCTAATTCTACTCCCTGGTTATTGTAAACTTCTGCTTGTTGGAGATTTTCGCTCGATTGCAAATCTGCCAATCTCATAGGTGCTGCTTGCGACAAGCTTGGTTGTGCCAGAAGAACACTTGTCAATCCCGTCGCGATCAGTGCCGATCGAACCCAACGCTTTTTCATAAACAACTTTGCCTAAAGATGATAAATGTTGGTATGAAACGAGCTTTTTTATTCTTCTAGCTTAACTGGTTTGATCGGCGTTGCTTCTCATAACACGTTCGCCTTGAAGGTGCGATCGCGTTAAGATAACAAAAGTTCACATTTGAGGGTGCTATCTATGGCAGTTAAAGTTGGAGATATCGCTCCTGATTTTACGCTTCCTTCGCAATCGGGTACATCGGTTAAACTCAGCGATTTTCGGGGAAAATCGGTTGTTTTGTTCTTTTACCCCAAAGACGACACGCCAGGATGCACTAAAGAATCGTGTGCTTTTCGCGATCAATACGAAGTTTTTCAAAAGGCTGGCGCAGAAGTCATTGGTGTTAGTGCTGACTCTCCCGAATCGCATCAACGGTTTGCGGCTAAATACCAATTACCTTTTACGCTTTTAAGTGATACTGGCAATCAAGTCAGAAAATTATACGGTGTTCCCGCTACTCTTGGTTTTCTACCAGGAAGAGTGACATATGTAATCGATCGACAGGGAGTTGTACAGCATATTTTCAACTCCCAGTTTAACTTTCAAGGTCATGTAGACGAAGCTTTGAAGACTTTGCAACAGATCGGGGCGAGGAGTGAGGGGTGAGTGGTTATTGAGTTAATATAATTTTCTTAACTTTTCTGCACCTCTGCTTTTCTGCTTCCTCTGCCCATCTGCACTAAAATTCTCTAAAGCTACAGCTAATGATGTGCTTTCTCCGCTGAGGATGCACTTTCAGCGTTGTTACCGTTTTTGGTATTGCCATTACTATTGCGCGGTTGAATCACGCCATAACCACCATGATTGCGTTCGTAGATGACGTTAATTTCTCCGGTTTCGGCGTTGCGGAACATATAAAAGTCGTGGTCAACTAATTGTAACTGTTCCAACGCTTCATTAATTGTCATCGGTGGCATAGCAAAGTATTTGGTTCGCACAACTTCTTCTGGAAGTTCTGGCGTGCGATCGCCAATCAAATCTTCGACTACCGGTGGCGATTGTACTGCAATACTCGTTTTTTCAGGAACTTGTGTTTTCTTGTCGTGGCGTTTCTCTTTGTATTTCCGGAGTTTGCGTGCAATTTTATCCGCTACCATGTCGATACTAGCGTATAAGTTCTCACTACTCTCCTCGGCACGAATCACACTTCCGTTGGCGTAAATCGTCACTTCTGCGGCTTGCTTGTCATTAATTCGCGGATTGCGTGCAACTGATAAATGCACGTCCACTTCATTCGTTAAATTTTGAAAGTGATTTACTGCCTTTTCAATTTTCTGATGTACGTATTCGCGAATTCCATCAGTAATTTCAATGTTTTTGCCGTGGATGACTAGCTTCATATTCAATTCTCCGGCTGACGTACTGTCTAAAATGAAACAAAATGTAAGAGGAAACAACTCTTTTTGTGACAACAAATTGCGACTTGAATTACTTAGTATTAAAGCGCAAGTTTCACTTCTTTGTCTTCAAGCATAAACTCAAAATTCGTTGCTACTTCTACCACACTTTTGACTACATAAGACGATCAAATCTTACGGTCGTGACGAGAATGATATTCTCCCTGTAAGGATTTGCTTGCTTTGTTGTCTCATGCATAAACCATCTTATTAGAAGGTTTTCTATTATGCATTAACTTCCACTATCAATGTCAATGGTTTGCATATCATTTCTCGCAGGCGTGGTTTTGTCAGAAGCTGTTTCCTCCATATCTAGTTGAGGTTATATATTTACCTTAACACTTTGTATTCTGCCCAACATAACCCTTGGATGCTCTCTTTAAGAACCTTTGCAACTTTTGACATTTCTTGATTTCACAGTTTGAAAATGAAATGAACTGTGTTGATCGTTCAGCTTAAATTCTGCTATGTTGCTTGAGAAAAAAGTCATTATTTGATACTTCCATTGTGAGCCCAAGTCGCCAATGTTTGCTATATAAGCCAGGAACCGTGTCCTATAAAACAGCGTGGGAATGGCAGCGATCGCTTGTGCAACAGCGAATTGAGGATTTTTCGCTCGCCGATGTCTTAATTTTGCTCGAACACCCGCCAGTGTATACTTTAGGACAAGGTGCTGACCCTAACTTTATTAAATTTGATATTGACAATAGTATATATGACGTGCATCGCGTCGAGCGCGGCGGCGAAGTGACGTATCATTGTCCCGGTCAACTTGTTGGCTACCCGATTTTAAATCTGCAATATCATTGTAAAGACTTGCATTGGTATCTGCGCCAATTAGAAGAAGTATTAATTCGCGTCTTAGCCGTTTACGGATTGCAGGGAGAACGTTTTCCAGGGTTAACAGGTGTGTGGTTAGAAGGCTACAAAGTTGCAGCGATTGGAATTAAGGTGAGTCGCTGGGTGACAATGCACGGTTTTGCGCTAAATGTATGTCCTGACATGACAGGCTTTGAACGCATTATTCCTTGTGGTATCGCCGATAAGCCGGTTAGCAGTCTCGCGCAATGGATTCCTAATATTACCGTAGAGCAAGTCATCCCGCACGTTACTCAAGCTTTCGCCACAGTCTTTCACCTCAACCCGATTGAAGTCTATTCTAATGTAGATCTTCGTGCCCCTCGTTCCTCATCCTTCGCTCCTCACCCCTTCATTCAACCGACTTAAAAACGCCCGCAAGCGATCGCTTTTTGGATACGTCAACACTTCTCGCGCTGGACCTTGTTCCTCAACTTGACCTTGATTTAAAAACATGACCCGATTAGCAACTTCTCGTGCGAACTGCATTTCATGAGTCACAACAACCATTGTCATTCCATCCGCAGCCAGTTGTTGCATGACTTGCAACACTTCCGAAACTAGTTCAGGATCTAACGCGCTAGTAGGTTCGTCAAATAGCATGACCTGCGGATTCATACATAAACTCCGCGCGATCGCCACCCGTTGCTTTTGTCCTCCGGAAAGTTGTTCGGGGTAAGCGCTGGCTTTGTCAAACAACCCGACTTTTTCTAAATAAAATCCCGCCAGTTGCGCGCTTTCTTTGGGCGATCTACCTAATACCTTACGCTGCGCGATCGTGAGATTCTCTAATACACTCAGGTGTGGAAACAAATTAAATTGCTGAAAGACCATTCCCACTTGCGATCGCAATTGGCGCAGTTGGCGATAATTTAACTTGGGTTTGGATAAATCCACTCCATTGACAACCAAACGTCCGCTATCAATCGACTCTAGGCGATTAAAGCAACGCAATAGCGTACTTTTGCCACAACCTGATGAACCGATGATTGCCACAACTTCTCCACGATGAATTTCGCCGCTGATTCCGCGCAGAACCCGCAGCGAACCAAAGTTTTTTTCGATATTCTCAAACGCAATTGCAGCGGTGGAGTTAACCATATCCCTGTCTCACAAGGCGAAGTTTTGTAGAAATTCTTTCAGATGCACCTCAGTTGATTGTAATCTTGTCTACATCCGAGTCAACTAACTTGGGATTGAATTTAGATTGAGTATCAGGCGCAGAGAATATCGAGGAGCAAGGCAATGATAGCGGGATTGGCGAAGCACTGGCTGCGTCTGAGTGTGGTGGTGGGATTGTGTTGTTTACTGCTATTTGCAGGTTGTCAAAACAATTCTGATTCCCCTGCTGCTGGTAGAACCCTCACTGTTGCTGTGGAAGGAACGTACCCGCCATTTGAGTTTCAGTCGCCTGATGGCGAGTTACAAGGTTTTGATGTTGACTTGATGAATGCGATCGCCCAAGAAGAAGGCTTTACAATTCGCTATCAAAATCTACCATTTGCAGGGATGATTCCAGCACTACAAGCGCGAACAATCGATGCGGCGATCGCGGCGATGACGATTACCGAAGAACGTGCCAAAACCGTTTCTTTCTCGCGTCCTTATTTCAAATCAGGTCTGGCGATCGCAACTAGTGCAAACAATCAAGATATTACCAGTTTTGAGTCGCTGCAAAATCGACGCATTGCCGTTCAAATTGGGACAACTGGGGCGCTAGAAGCCGCAAAAGTTCCTGGCGCACAAATACGCAGCTTTGATGACGCGCCGACAACTTTACGCGAATTACTCAACGGGAATGTTGACGCAGTACTCCACGACCAACCTGTCATCTTGTACGCCATCCAAACCGGAAACGTCCAAGGAGTCCGAGTTGTTGGCGATCTTTTAACTGAAGAATATTTTGGTATTCCTACCCCAAAAGGTTCGCCAAACTTAGCGGTAATCAACCGAGGATTAACAACTCTCCTCGAAAACGGCACGTATAACCAAATTTATCAAAAATGGTTTGGTGTAGAACCGCCTCCCTTACCCGAAAGACTGCCTTTCCAAGAAGAAACCGCAACAGGCGGCGCACCGTTGATCTTAACCGCAGTTAATGTCATTGTGCGTGCATTACCTTCTTTACTTCGTGGTGCTTTAATCACACTGCAACTAACCGCTTTTTCTGTCGTTTTAGGCATGATTGCAGGTTCGCTAATTGGAATTATCCGCCTTTCTAAAATTTTGCCAATTCGTTGGGCTGCTAGAGCATATATCGATTTCTTTCGCGGTACGCCTTTACTCGTACAGATTTTTATGATCTACTTTGGTATTCCTGCGATCGCCCAAGAACTCGGTTTTACTTTTAATCTCAATCGCCTCGCCGCCGCAGTTCTCGCGTTAAGTCTCAACAGCGCCGCATACATTGCAGAAATCGTTCGTGGTGGCATTCAATCGATTGAGTCTGGACAATCGGAAGCTTCGCAATCACTGGGGATGAGTTCGGTGCAAACAATGCGTTATATCATCTTTCCCCAAGCTTTCCGCCGAATGCTACCCGCTTTGGGCAATGAGTTTATTAGTTTACTAAAAGATACCAGTTTGGTTGCGGTAATTGGCTTTGAAGAACTGTTCCGCCAAGGTCAACTGATTGTTGCCGAAAATTATCGCTCGTTTGAAATTTATGCGACTGTCGCTATCATTTATCTGTGTCTCACTCTACTATCGTCGCAAGTCTTCAGCTACTTCGAACGCTGGATGAATCCTACAATGCGATCGCGTCACAAAGCTCGTGCTTAATATTATTAAGGCAGAAGCATCAAAGATTTTTCAGTTGCCTTGCACTTTTGTCCAAATTCATGATACGATTTATTTCATAATAGAAATCTGTCACAAAAATATTTTTGCTTTAATATTTCCATTATAAAGAATATAATATCGAAAAAAACGTTGAAAAGCAAGTAGCATCGCTACCTATCTTCTTCTTCATAGAAGCTCGTAGTCTTCCCAGAAGGAAGTTTATTAACCCTGACCCCTGCATATATCTATCATTTTCGACTGCGGTACTGCCAAGGCTCAACAAAGTGCGAATCACTCCATACACCTATCCGTTGACTTTTAGCACTAGCTTCGGCACGTTCAACAGCAGTAGCACTCGGACAATTTTTGAGATAAGGACGATACACGAGCGCAAGTCCTTCACGGGCTAGAACTTCCTGAATCAAAGTTCCATCAGCAAGACGTACTTCAGCAATTTGACGACCGTAGCGATCGCTATCTGTAATCTTTAAACTAACGCGATCGCCACCTCGATCGATCAGTTGCTGCACGCGTTGTTGCGCTTTCATTCCCCAGTGAAATTGGTTACGCGCAATTCTACTTTTCGTATACTTTTCCTGGTTAGAATGCGGGATTTCTGGAGCATCGATACAGGCGAAGCGGACGTGAATTTTAGCTCCTTGATTATTGGTCACAGTAATCGTATCGCCATCACTGACTTTTAGTACCGTATACTTTGCGTGTGGAATTAGAAATTGCCACGCACTCAACCCTAATAAAAGAATAATCGCGCAGATCAAAAGAAGCGATCGCACAGGTAGTTTCACAAACTCATACCCAAATTGCTACCCGTGCGATATTAGCAAATGCGAGAAGCAAGGAGCTAGTGGCTAGTGTTGAGCATTGAGTAAGGAGTAATGAGTTAAGAGAATTTTCTTAACTCCCCTGCTTCCTCTGCTTACTTCCGGCTACCAACTAATTCGCGTTCTTCTACTACTTGCTCAACCACCGGAGTATCAACCATTTCTAGTGCTTCGTACTCAGCGCGATCGATAGCAGGATCGGATTGACGCGAACGGCGCGACCAATAAACACCACCGACTGCGAGTAAACCTGAAAGGAGCGCGAATCCTGCTAAGTTGGAATTATTCGTTGTTGTCGGATTCATGCTTGGTGGTGACTGAGTTGCAGAATTAGCCGAAGTCAGTTTAGAACTAAAGGGACATGCTTGAACCGGATGAGAAGTAACGAAAGTAGGAAGTGCGATCGCCGCAACCGAGACAAGAGTAAAAAGGTAACTTGGTTTCATGGTGTTCTGCGGTAGAAAGACAACTGTTGAATTAATCTAGCGTTGTGTAAATAGCCAGATTGTTCTTAATTTTGCACAATATTTAAAATACTGCCAAATATAATTTACTGATGTATCAGAGCTAGCCACCCTAATCAGAAATTAGCGATTAGGATCAATGATGTAACCTCCTCATACAGCAAGTAGATCATGAACTTTCTCACATACGTTCTACACTTAGCTGGTTCAAGTGCTATAGCCTATATGACAGCGCGGCAAATTCGCGATCCTTTAACACGTCCTAACGTTCTAGCTGGATTCCAACTTGCAGAATCAGGTTCCGTTCCCTTTTTAGAAGCACTGAGTAAACGCGCAGCAGCAGAAGGCGATACTTGGCTTGCAGAAAAACTCACAAAACACGCTGCTGACGAAAACCGACACGGGCATATTTTTGCTCACGCCTTAAAACAACTCGACAAACAAGTCATTGACTTCAAAAATTTACCCAAACCGTCTGATGATAAGCCGAATGAGCAGCGGAGTCCTTTCTTCGCAGCTTACTTTGAAGGATATTCTCCCGAACAACTTAAACCAGACAATATCGACTGGAAAGTCTTCATGGCTAGCACCTACACTTTAGAGCTAGACGCCAGCAAAGATTTTGCGCGGATGGCAAAAGTGTTACCAGACGATGACGCAACAGCGCGAAACCTCAAAAAAGGAATGCTGAGTATTGCCCAAGATGAAACAGGTCATGCCGCATACTTATATGAAGCAATGACCCGTAGAATGTCAATGATTGAAGTGCAACAACTCGTAGATGAATGGCGCACCCGCAAAGTTAACGCGTTATTAGCAATGGCTAATAGTTTTCTACAACGTAGCGGACAAATGCCATCACTGGTACAAGATGCTGCACCCGCAGACGTATCTGAAGAACTAACTGCGGCTTAACTGTTAGGTGTAACTGGTGCAGTAAACTCAATGGTACCTTCTGTGGGGCTAGACTGCTGACTTTGTGTCGGTATTGCTTGCTGAAACAAAGACGGTGGTGCAGCTTGACGGAAGGCACCACAATAATACATCGTCATTACAGCTTTGAAAGCCCAGTGATCTGGCGAGACATCGCTAAAAGGTATGGGTAAGGTCTCAGCTTGGTTTTGAATACAAGCATTCGCAACTGGGTTTGTTGTCGGTGCAGTTGGCGATTGAGTTGCTGGTGTTTGGGCTTTTACGGGAGCAACAAGGCTAGCCGTAGATAAGAATACCGTTGTTGCTAAAATTCGTAAGTTCATAAAGACTTTTCATACGCGGCTTTCTTCTAGTCTAGTAAACCTCCTGCATGAATTGCAGATTGCCTGCAACTGAAGTTGCGGCTACATAGACAAAGTGTGCGTAGCACGCTAAAATTTCTGCGCTTATGCGGTCTTACGTATTACCAACAAAACCAAACAACTTAGCTAAACTACCAAGGATAGCTAAAATTAATCGGTTTTTCACTCGTTCATCTAAGTTATTAATTTTTTCACTTAAAGTTTTAATTTCTCCTTTGAGTTCTCTTTGACCCACTTTCAAATCAACAATATCTTTTTGTAAGTTATCTAGTTGCTAGTGAATTTTAGTTAGAATTTCTTTTAAATCTTTTTCAATTGTTACTGTCATCTACTTAACGCTTAATCAAAATTCAATCTTTGATCAGTTGCTTTTTTTAGTCTAGTGTATATCCTTTCTACATTAAATAAAGCGCGATCGCTACCGTGAAAACAGCAGTTTTAGTCTGGCAATCACTCATAATATCGATAGGAGCTGTTGTCAATTTGCACTGTTGTGCTTGCAGGTAATAGTGCGGCGTGTGACAGCTGTCTGAGTCATCCAGCAGCTGAGTTGACAAGGATAAATGCAGGGGATACTCCCGCAGATCAGTGCAGCAAGTAGCCCAATTGCTTGAGACTTTGCAGTAATTGTGTGATGCGTGCGAAAAAGTTTATATGCTGCAACGAGTAAAGCACCGCCTGTAATTGAATTGCAAAAAGCCGCAGGTAAAGTCAGATACCCAACTATAAACGAACGCAATTTTGATTAACTACTAACAAATTTAACTTCTACCACTACTAACGAGAGCTTTCATAACATTCAGTCACTCTCACTTTATTACCCTTTACCTTACTCGATAACTTACAATAAATTCAAAACTACTTTATCAACGAAAAATCCGCCAGTGCAGGATAGCTGGCGGTGAGTCTAGAAGCAGGAGAGGAATCGCGTTAACTAAATTGATTGTAAGTCCTGTGTTCTCAGATAATCTCCCGTATAATCACGGTTTTTTTGTTGATGGACAATTTATCTTCGGGGTTTTCTGGGAGGTCAAAATCATAGATTTGAGACACTCAGCACTTTTATTGAATAAATTATGCACAATTCAAGCGCGTGTTGTTAACAATTCTGTAATTTAGATGAGTATTTTCTCCTTCAAGTTATGAAAATAACAATTTTATTAGGAATACTAATTTATATTTTCAAAAAATATTGATATAGACATAAATAATACTTTTGTCAGATACTTAATATGCGCAATACAATTCACAAATTAAATCAATGAGATATGATAAAGTGTTCAATTTCTTATCCCGAACAATTGAGGGAGGGAACAATTTACTGAATTAGGCGATCGCTTATATTGATACAAATACCAAACTATTTATTTCTTTCAGCTAAGAATATCCAAAAATTTCATGAATCTGCATCGAATTACTTCTTTAACAAGTTGCTTATTTTTATTAATCGCAACAGCTTGTTCTCTTGCTAGTACAGAAAGCGTAGACAACAACTCAAAAAATTGGAATCAAGTTGAGCCTACGCAAAATCCATTGACAAAGACAGCCACTATTAATATTGAAGGAGAAAAAACAACCGTTTCTTTACAAGAGTACAGTCACCCACTTTTAACGACCTACTTCCCCAACCAAGATTTTATTCCTGAATCGGTTAGTTCTGGTGAAGGCACTGCAATTCGATTTGATAGTAACTTTGGTGGTACAAAAAACGAAACCGCATATGTTCAATTTTTCTTTCCTGGCTATGCTAATACGCTCAACCAGTTGAAACAAAGTTGGATTGAAGGAGAAAACGGTTTACTTGCCTCGAATGGCTGGCGCATCATCGAGGTTTTGCCAGAAGCTACGTATCCCTGGGCTAGAGAAGAAATTGTTTTTCAGCAACCTGAAAAAAATATAACAGGTAGCGTATATCTTGGAGAACTTGCTGGAAACGCGTTCTATGTTGTAACACATTACCCAGTAGAATACGGAGATGGATTTGTACCCAGAGCTAACATCATTCTGCAAAACGCAAACATCAACCCATCAAACTCAAGGCGAAACTGACATTAAGGGATATACTCAAATCGATAGAATAATTTTTTATGCCGTCTCCTAATTAATAGTTATGTCCGTCCTCTCTTCTGCACCTTTTTCGCTTGAAGAAATCGCCAACGAAGGTTTAAAGCCTGAAGAATACGAAGAAATTGTGCGACGACTAGGACGCCATCCGAACAAAGCTGAGTTAGGGATGTTTGGCGTCATGTGGTCAGAACATTGCTGCTATAAAAATTCGCGATCGCTCCTCAAACAGTTTCCCACAACAGGCTCGCGTATTCTCGTGGGTCCTGGAGAAAATGCGGGTGTCGTAGATTTGGGTGGCGGACTGCAACTTGCGTTCAAAATTGAATCGCACAATCATCCTTCAGCGGTTGAGCCATTTCAAGGGGCGGCGACAGGCGTTGGCGGTATTCTCCGCGATATTTTTACAATGGGGGCGCGTCCGATCGCCTTACTTAACTCGTTGCGGTTCGGTTCGCTAGAAGACGCTAAAACACGACGTTTATTCACAGGTGTCGTTGCAGGTATTAGCCACTATGGTAATTGCGTAGGTGTTCCCACCGTTGGCGGCGAAGTTTATTTCGATCCGGCGTACTCAGGAAATCCCTTAGTCAACGTCATGGCATTAGGACTCATGGAAACTGAGGAAATCGTCAAGTCTGGTGCGTCAGGTTTAGGAAATCCAGTGCTGTATGTTGGTTCTACCACAGGACGCGATGGGATGGGCGGTGCAAGTTTTGCAAGTGCAGAACTCAGCGATGAATCGGAAAAAGATCGTCCCGCAGTGCAAGTTGGCGATCCTTTTTTAGAAAAATCGTTGATTGAAGCTTGTTTAGAAGCGTTTAAAACAGGTGCAGTCGTAGCAGCGCAGGATATGGGCGCAGCGGGAATTACGTGTTCGACGTCAGAAATGGCGGCGAAAGGTGGAGTAGGAATTGAACTTGATTTAGATAAAATTCCGGTACGCGAAACTGGAATGGTTCCTTATGAATATCTACTTTCCGAATCGCAAGAGAGAATGCTATTTGTTGCCGAAAAAGGTAGAGAACAAGAATTAATAAATATTTTCCACCGTTGGGGACTACACGCAGTTGTTGCTGGTACAGTGATTAGCGAACCAATCGTGCGCATTCTCTTTCAAGGTAAAGTCGCCGCCGAAATTCCCGCAACGGCTTTAGCTGAAAATACACCGATTTATCACCGCGAATTACTCAAAGAACCGCCAGAATATGCGCGTCAAGCGTGGGAATGGACAAGCGATCGCCTCCCGCCATGTAGTGCATCGGGTATTGAAATTCAAGACAATCACGCTTGGAGTGAGATTTTACTTGCACTACTAGATACGCCAACCATCGCCTCAAAACGTTGGGTATATCGCCAGTACGACCATCAAGTCCAAAATAATACTGTCATACTTCCTGGGGGGGCTGATGCAGCGGTTATCCGCTTGCGCCCTCAAGAACAATCGACGCCTGCAAACTCAGCAGTAGCCGCTACAGTCGATTGTAACCCGCGTTACGTATATCTTCATCCTTATGAAGGAGCAAAAGCCGTTGTTGCTGAAGCCGCGCGAAATCTTAGCTGTGTCGGTGCAGAACCTTTAGCCGTCACGGACAATTTAAATTTTGGTAGTCCAGAAAAACCTATAGGTTACTGGCAATTAGCAGAAGCTTGTCGCGGGTTAGCAGACGCTTGCCGAGAATTGCAAACACCTGTTACAGGTGGTAATGTGTCACTTTACAATGAAACGCTCGATTCTTTTGGTAATCCACAACCAATTTACCCGACTCCTGTTGTAGGAATGGTAGGGTTAATTCCTGATTTGACAAAAATTTGCTCTCAAGGCTGGAAAACACCAGGCGATATTATTTATCTTCTCGGCTCATCTTCAAAATCGCACATTACTTTGGGTGGTTCTGAGTATCTTGCCACAATTCACGACATGGTTGCTGGAATACCACCGCAAGTTGATTTTGATTTAGAACGTCAAGTACAAGCGGCTTGTCGCGAAGGAATTCGTCAAGGTTGGATCAATTCAGCGCATGATTGTGCAGAAGGTGGAATAGCGATCGCCCTTGCTGAAGGTTGTATTAGCGGTAACTTAGGCGCAAACATAACACTCGTTCCCGACACCGAATTGCGCTGGGATGAGATTCTGTTTGGTGAAGGTGGTGCACGAATACTCGTGTCTATCTCGCCAGAACAACAAACGCAATGGGAATCTTATTTACAACAGCACTCGGTTGCGCATTGGCAAAAAATTGGCTTGGTCGAATCCGATACATTCTTACGGATTTCTACATCCGATCGGCTATTAATCGAAGTTACAATCGAACTGATGCGCGATCGCTACTGCAATGCGATTCCTAGACGTCTAAATGTCTAGCTCAAGTCCGAGACAATAACCCTGACCTCTTCTACAATGAGCATTCTTACGCTACTGTGGTAAGAGGAATAGTTAACGATTTATTAAGCTCAGTTAAACATTCTGAAATTTCGGTTATAGATCGACTCTACTGAATCAACACCCCGCTCAGGAGCAAAGCAGCAGCATGATTCCCAACCATTCCCATTTATTGGCTGACACTGAAGCAATAGATAGCGATCGCATCGCGCGTCCTGATAAACCTGAAGAAGCCTGTGGCGTTTTTGGTGTTTATGCACCAGGGGAAGATGTTGCCAAACTTGCTTACTTCGGATTGTATGCGCTACAGCATCGCGGTCAAGAATCAGCAGGAATTGCGACCTTTGTCGGGGATCGAGTCTACTTACATAAAGAAATGGGGCTTGTTTCCCAAGTCTTTAACGAATCAATTTTACAAGAATTACCAGGTGATATTGCCGTAGGACATACCCGCTATTCCACTACAGGCTCGAGCCGCGTTGTTAACGCCCAGCCTGCGGTCGTCCCCACGCGTTTAGGTTCGCTTGCTTTAGCACATAACGGCAATTTAGTCAATACGGTTCAATTGCGTGAAGAACTACAAAAAGCGCACTGTAACTTAGTAACCACGACCGATTCAGAACTAATTGCCTTAGCGATCGCCGATGAAGTCAACAGCGGTAAAGCTTGGTTAGAGGGTGCGATCGCGGCTTTTCAACGCTGTCAAGGCGCATTTAGCTTAGTCATCGGTACTCCAGCGGGCGTGATAGGTGCTCGCGATCCTAATGGAATTCGTCCTCTCGTGATTGGCACTCTGGGCGATCGTCCGCAACGCTACGTGCTAGCCTCTGAAACTTGTGGTTTAGACATTATTGGTGCAGATTATCTCCGCGATGTTGAACCAGGAGAACTCGTTTGGATTACCGAAGCAGGACTTGCTTCCTTTCACTGGGCACAACAGCCACAACGCAAGCTGTGTATCTTTGAAATGATCTACTTTGCGCGACCTGATAGCGTCATGCACGATGAGAGTTTGTATACCTATCGCCTGCGTTTAGGAAGACAACTAGCAGAAGAATCTCCTGCTCAAGCAGATATTGTCATTGGTGTTCCTGATTCAGGGATTCCGGCGGCGATTGGTTTTGCGCAAGCATCGGGAATTCCTTATGCTGAGGGGCTAATTAAAAACCGTTATGTCGGACGCACCTTTATTCAACCAACGCAAACAATGCGCGAATCAGGTTTGCGAATGAAACTCAATCCCCTCAAAGATGTCCTCGCAGGCAAAAAAATTGTGATTGTAGACGACTCGATTGTACGCGGGACAACCAGTCGCAAACTCGTCCGCACACTCCGCGATGCAGGGGCAATAGAAGTGCATATGCGCGTTTCTTCACCCCCAGTTACGCATCCTTGTTTCTATGGTATTGACACAGACAGTCAAGATCAATTAATTGCCGCAACTAAATCTGTTGCCGAAATTGCCGCACAAATCGAAGTCGATTCGCTTGCATACCTCACTCAAGAAGGAATGCTCAAAGTCACTCAGGAAGATACAAATACTTTCTGTACAGCTTGCTTCAACGGCGAATACCCCATTCCCGTACCTGAGAACGTGAAGCGTTCTAAACTTATGCTCGAGAAAGTCGTCGTTTAACTTAATTCCTTTGGCTGCTGGTTGTAGATAGAATAGATCAGTTGATGTGGTACTCGTTGATTAAGCTGTGACTCTAGTTGCCACAATCTATACGCGTTGCGCCGAGGTACTTCGTCAGGTAAGGCGAGAAAACCTCATAGATGAGCGTTAGCGGCTGTCCGTGATGCCAAAATAGGTAATGGCGACCCCAAAATGGACCCGACTCAGAAAAAGCCGACTCTAAAGCTTCTGAGTGACCGTAGTAAAGCCCTTGGACATCGCGATACAATTCGGTACGCAAGCGAGTTAAACTAGCCCAGATGGGTAGATTGCGGTTTTGTAAGTACTCATCTACGTGACTTGCTTCCCACCAAGAAGTCGCATACGCGAGTCTTTGTCCCGAAGCAGTCCGCAGCCAAACTTGACGCCGCAAACGAGGTCCAGGAACAGCTTGAATTTGCGCTGGCGCGCCATCCAAGTTCATGCCGATCGCAGACATATCGATTACGTCAACTTCAGTCGGTTCCCCTGTCAACAGTTGCAGGTGTCTTGTCGGAGAACCATCCCCCAACAACAGCAACTGCCAAGCAGGCGCTAGCTGAGTATGTGGTAAGCCTTGCTGTACAAATTCTTCTCCTCCTTGCCACAGTGGTGTTAGACGGTGCCAAGTTGTCGCTCTTACGTTGTCGGCTGATCTATAAGTTGCAGTCAATGTTTTTTACAAAACTTCATACCTTATGCATCAGATTATAAACAATTCTGCTGCGCTATCGATAGGGATCAAAGGTCAGAGGTCAGAGATAAGGCACTACCTAACCCCGATCGCGATCATTTGCTTGAAGCTAAAGCTGAGGAAGTGGTATTATAATTTATTCAGTCAATCACAAAGTACAAACTGGTAGCTGATTTCTAGGAACAGGAGAAATTAATTTCTAACATGATCAAACTGCGATTAAAGAGATTCGGTAAAAAACGGGAAGCGAGTTACCGGATTGTTGTCATTAACAGCCGCTCTCGTCGTGACGGTCGCCCCTTAGAAGAATTGGGATTTTATAATCCAAGAACTGATGAAACACGGTTGGATGTTCCAGGAATCGTGAGAAGACTTCAACAGGGTGCTCAACCCACCGATACCGTGCGTCGCATCCTTGAAAAAGCAAATGTCTTTGAACAAGTCAGTGCCTCAGCAAACCAGTAGCCCCCAATATACTGAATTAGTCAAATTTCTAATTCAGCCATTTTTAGAAAATCCCAATTCCTTAAGCGTAGACTGTGAAGTGTCTCGTAGTACCAAGAAAGTTTGGATACGCGTAGCTTTTGAAGGTGATGATAAAGGTAGAGTTTACGGTCGAGGCGGGCGGAATATTCAGGCAATTAGAACTGTAATTGCAGCAGCAGGGGCAATAGCAGAGCAATCAGTTTACCTAGATATCTATGGTGGAGAAGCTCAAGAACGGGATGAACCAACTGTTGTAACTAGAGAACGAGTCGACGTGACCTCATCTTTAGAAAAGCGCAAAACAACTAAGCCTAACGTTAGACAGCGATCGCGATCGAGCGTTAATTGATGACAGCAGCACGAAGTTACAAGTTAGGGGTTGGTTCAGTTGCTAGAACTAACCCCTGAAATTTAATCATTAAATCTTAATTAAGAATCAAATTTTATGGCAGAGGCATCAACGATTCAGCTGCCGAGTAGAGAAAGTGCGATCGCGCTTTCTGGAGAGCATGAAGAAAACTTAAAAACTCTATCGCGACAAACTGGCGCAAATATTGTACTGCGCGGGCAAGAGCTCCATATTTCAGGAACTGAAAAGCAAATCGAACTCGCGCAAAAACTCGTGCGATCGCTATCGGATCTGTGGCTCAAAGGTAACAGTATTGCGGTCGCCGATATTCTCACCGCCCGTCAAGCCTTAGATACGCACCGCGAAAACGATCTGCAAGACTTACAGCGCAGTGTTCTAGCACGAACCCGTCAAGGCGAAGAAATTCGAGCGAAGACATTTAAACAGCGTCAGTACGTCCAAGCAATCTATAAAAATGACTTGACTTTTTGCACAGGACCTGCTGGTACAGGCAAAACCTTTCTTGCCGTTGTGATTGCGGCGCAAGCACTTTTAGCGAATCAGTACGAAAGGCTCATTCTCACGCGCCCAGCCGTTGAAGCAGGCGAAAAACTCGGCTTTTTACCAGGAGACTTGCAGCAAAAAGTCAATCCTTTCCTGCGCCCGCTTTACGATGCGTTGCATGAATTCATCGACCCTGAAAAAATGCCCAGCTTGATGGAACGCGGCGTGATTGAAGTTGCTCCTTTAGCTTACATGCGCGGGCGTACCTTAAATAAAGCTTTTGTGATTGTTGACGAAGCTCAAAATACGACACCAGCGCAGATGAAAATGGTGCTAACGCGCCTTGGTTTTCGTTCGCGTATGGTCGTAACTGGAGATATGACGCAAACTGACTTACCTGGACACCAAGAATCAGGACTAGCCGTTGCGCTCAATATCTTACGCCATGTTGAAGGTATTGGCTTCTGCGAATTTTCGCAAAAAGACGTTGTGCGCCATCCTCTCGTTCAAAGAATCGTCGAAGCTTACGAACAATACGAAAAATAAGTCCCTATTACCAGTTACCCATTACCAATTACCGATCTCTTATGAGTGCGACATTAAAAGAATTTCTGGAAGCTTGTGAGTCCTTATCTACCCTGCGCTTGATTGTAACGAGTAGTGCAGCGGTTTTAGAAGTGCGTGGCAAACTGGAGAAGATATTTTATGCCGAGTTGCCGAAGGGCAAATATGCGAATATGCACGCCGAGGGTTTTGAGTTTCATCTCAATATGGATGAAATTCAGCAAGTGAAGTTTGAAACGGGTGAAGCGAAACGCGGTAATTTTACAACGTACGCTATTCGATTTTTGGATAAAGAGGGAAAACCGGCGCTGAGTGCGTTTTTGCAATGGGGTAAACCTGGAGAGTATGAACCAGGACAAGTTGAGGCTTGGCAAGCTTTGCGCGCGCAATACGGGGAAGTTTGGGAACCGGCTTTGGTGGATAGTTTGTAGTAAGAATTGAACCACATTGGCGTCGCCTTCTTGCAGGGTAGACACAAAGAACACAAAGATTAGAGTAGTGAGAGTTTTTTGGGGTTTGTGTCTTGTTATTGCTTTGTTCTTGGGCGGTAGCGAGGCTGTAGCTGGGCAATTAGCTGAACGATTGGCAAGTTTTCCGCATTGGCATAAACTTGTCGTGCAGGTGGCGCAGGGGGATTTAGTTTATCCTGATTGGATGGCTGGTAGTTGGAACGTGACAAGTACGCTGGTTGATGCGGTTGCACCGTTAGCGCCTGAGATTGTGTCTCCTGGGTTTGAGAGTAATCGTCAAACTTTACAGCAGCCAATTAGTTTTCCTGTCCGGTTTGAGGAAAAGAAATTGTTTCAATCTCGGTCTTTTACTCCAACTACAATACAGTCTGGGGTAGTTGCCGATCGCGCTTTTAATGGGTTGAGTTTGGCAAAAGCTTATTTAGGTGATGCAGTCATTGCGGTAAAAGTCGATCCTCAGTCTCCGAATCGTCAGATTACTTTACTCAAAGGCGATCGCCAGCTGGTTTCGATTGTCTCAGGTCGCGCTACAGAAACGCCAGGAGAAAATCAATTTATCACAACTGAAGTATTTCAGCAGTTCTTTCGCACTCAAGATTCGCGTCCTTATTTCAACGAAGTGGAATCGACGACTGCTTATCACTATTTTCCCCAATCTCAACCGACAATTACAGCTGACCAGGTGACTGCGGTCTATTTATCTCCCCAAGATCCCGATTACTTTGCGGCGGCTTCTCGACCTGTCGCGCTGTATCGCTATCGATTAGAATTTACCTCTACTGAAGATCGGGGTTCAAGATCTTCCTCGGAACTCTGACCTCTCTTTTTGTAGTATTTGTATTATGATGTATTACTAGCTGCGATCGCAGCGATGCAGAAATCGGGACAGCAATATGGCAGATTTGCGCGATATCCTCAATTACTACAAAAACTACAGAGCGATCGCAATTTTTAGTATTGCGGCGGCGAGCGTATTTGAAATTATCGATCTGGTTGTGCCGTATGCGATCGGACAAATTTTGAATGTCCTATCGAATCAACCTGTAGACGGGATAGTACAAAGCATGGTAGTTGCACTATCTCAGCTAACGCGATCGCCTGTCAATCGATCGTTTTCGCTGGCGGTTCTACTAGGTTTAGTGTTCGTAGTGACTGTGATTCGCGCACCACTACAAGTTTGGTTAAGCTGGTGGTTTCACTGGGATATTGCTTTACGTACCCGTCGCGATCACGCGCAAAAAACGCTAGAGAAAATCCTCACGCTACCACTAGAATTTTATGACGAAAATAATCCTGGGCGAATTGCAGGACGCGTCGCGCGAGGACTCGAAAACCATACTTGGACTTATCCAGAAATTGCCGGACAATTAATTCCGAAGTTGTTCCGCGTTTTGGGAATATTCCTGATTATTTGGTTTATTGAGTGGCGGATTGCGTTGTTGTTTCTTGTCTCTTTCATATTCATTCTCAGCTTTAGTCTCAAAGACTTAAAGCGGTTGATGGATCAAGAACGACGGTTAGATAAGTATATGGAAAATACGCAAAGCCGCACGTCAGAGATTATTACCAATATCAAAACCGTCAAAGCTTTTGCAACTGAAGCTGTTGAGTTAAAACGCCAACGACAACGCTTAGATCGCGAACTACGCGTCGTCATTTATCGCATTCACTTGGGTTACATCAAGTTATCGACTTGGCAAAGAACTGTCGTTCAGTTTTGTGTTTTTGGTGTATTAGGTTTAGCACTTGCAGCTACCTTGGGCGGACAAATCTCGCTGGGACACTTTGTTACAACCTTAACGATTTCTAGCATGGCATATGCTGAACTTGAACCAATCAGCACCTTAGCAGAGATTTTTGCGCGTCGTTATGCGTCGATGCTGCGCTTTCATGAATTTATGCAGCAACCCACTGGCAAAGATGCGGCAAGTTTAGTGAATACATCCGCAAATACCGCGATGTATGACTTTACAGGTAAAGTTGAGTTTTCTCGCGTATCTTTTGGTTACGACCCGAATCGTCCGGTTTTAAAGGATATTAATTTATTAATCGAACCGTATCAAACTGTCGCACTTGTCGGGCGATCGGGTTCGGGTAAATCGACTTTGGTGAAGCTACTGTTTCGCTATTTTGAACCGAATCAAGGTCAAATTCTCATCGACGGTCAAGATATTCGCGATTTAGACATTGCTGGATATCGTCGCCGCTTGGCGATTGTGCATCAAGAAGTTGATGTTTTTAATGGCACTTTGCTTGATAATTTGACCTATGGTAATCCGCACGTGAGTTTTGCACAAGTTGAGGAAGCTTGCCGCATTGCCAGGTTAGATGAAGTGATTCAACAAATGCCGCAAGGGTACAATACCGTAGTTGGTGAAAGAGGCTTGCGGTTATCTGGCGGACAAAGACAAAGACTCGGAATCGCGCGATCGCTGTTAGTCGATCCTGATGTTTTGATCTTTGATGAAGCAACGTCAAGTCTTGATTACGAATCGGAACGTTCGATTCAACTTGCTATGCGCTCAATTTTAGGGACGCGGACTACGATCGTCATTGCGCACCGTCTCAGTACTGTCCGCGAAGCTGATAAAATTGTCGTTCTCGACCAAGGTAGAATCGTCGAAGTCGGAAGTCATGATGAATTACTTCGCCAACAAGGTATTTACCGCCGTCTACACTCACTACAAGAAACGGGAGAACTTTTGAACTAAGTCACTGCGTTTAGAAGTACTACTTTTTTAGGTAATGGGTTTTCTTTCAAGTTACCAATGACTCATCACTAAACATTTCACTGTGAAAGCAAATAATTGTCAAACACTACTTCCACTTTTCCAAAGCTTGCGCTATTATAATAAATCGTGGATAAAAAGGGTCGATGCCCGAGTGGTTAATGGGGGCGGACTGTAAATCCGCTGGTTTATACCTACGCTGGTTCAAATCCAGCTCGGCCCACCTCAATTTTTGCCCGTGTAGCTCAGTGGTAGAGCACACCCTTGGTAAGGGTGAGGTCACGAGTTCAATCCTCGTCACGGGCTTTAGTTAGCATGATAGAAGCATTGAATCAAACTTCATCTCCATGCGTTTATTAATTGTTTTGGCAATCTTTTCTGTTTTATTGATAGCAGCGATCGCATACCTACTTACCGCTCGTCGCTATCAATCGTCTGAGTCGGTTGCTAACTCGTACGACCAATGGACGGAAGACGGAATTTTAGAGTTTTATTGGGGCGAACACATTCACTTAGGGCATTATGGTTCGCCACCGCGACGCAAGGATTTTCTCGTTGCGAAATCTGACTTTGTTCATGAAATGGTACGCTGGGGCGGGTTAGACAAGTTTCCCCCTGGTACGACTGTCTTAGACGTTGGCTGTGGAATTGGCGGAAGCAGCCGCATTTTGGCACGAGATTACGGATTTGCGGTCACTGGAATTACGATTAGCCCTCAACAAGTACTCCGCGCCAAGCAACTTACGCCCGCAGAACTGAATGTGCAATTTCAGGTAGATGATGCGATGGCGATGTCGTTTCCTGATGCGAGTTTTGATGTTGTTTGGTCAATTGAGGCAGGTCCGCATATGCCTGATAAAGCCATCTTTGCTAAAGAATTGATGCGAGTACTCAAGCCAGGGGGCGTGCTAGTTGTTGCGGATTGGAATCAGCGCGATGCGCGTCAAAAGCCGCTCAATTTTTGGGAAAAACCCGTGATGCGGCAACTTTTAGATCAGTGGTCGCATCCTGAATTTGCCAGCATTGAAGAATTTGCTGAACTTTTGGCAGCAACGGGATTTGTGGAAGGCGAGGTTGTTACTGCTGATTGGACAGAACCAACGCTACCATCTTGGCTAGATTCGATTTGGCAAGGTGTGGTTCGACCTGAAGGTTTGGTGCGGTTTGGTTTACCAGGAATCCTCAAGTCGCTGCGCGAAGTTCCGACTCTACTTCTGATGCGGTTAGCATTTGGCACAGGACTTTGCCGATTTGGAATGTTTCGCGCTGTGCGCAACCATCAGGTGACAGCGAATGAGTTGCAAGCGGCGGTCGATATGAAGGCAGTTACTCATTAAAATGTGAATGCGATCGCGCTGTAGGGCTGGTAATTGGTCATTGTTGCTTACCCATTACTGCCTCCGACATATGTTATTGTTGTCCTCATCTTATCGAGTAACATAACGGCGATCGCATCAGGTGTCATGCCATTTAAGCGAACGTTTCCTGGCTTGAGGAGGAGATTGGGCGCTTGGGAACAGCGTTTTAAACAGCCGGTTGTTTGAATGACAACGCGATCGCTCAAACCCCGCTCGTGCAATGTCCTTTCTAAATCTGACAACAACTTGCTACCACCTTTTTTCAGACAACCTGATTTATAACAAGCAACAATTTTGATTTTATTTTCTACGTTATGACTATTTGATGCTGTCAGCTTGTTAACGCAGTCGGCTTTCCAACGTAATTCACCTGTTTTGTATTTCAGCTTCTTTTCGCCAAAAACTTCAATCCAGTCGTTGGGTTGTAAACTTAAACCAAGCTGAAGACGCGACCGTTTTGCTAGTTTAATAGTCAGGTTTCCTGTTGCAATTTCGAGTTGCAAGTATTTAGGTATCCCATATCCATCAGTGATAAAGCCTGAAAATTTTCCTTCGAGGCGAAAGGGCGATCGCAGGTCGCGCTGACCGTCACTCATATGTTCTACTTCCTTTAAGCTAGTCTTTTAGCTTCAATCGTCTGTGGTAATCGTAAAGGTTCAGGTAAATCTGGAATTGCGAGTTCCCAACCGTTTGCTAAGGTGAAAATTTTACCTTGGTCGCCATCAACTTGATTGACGACTTCTTCTTCAAGGTCTTTTTTAGCAACATAAACAACTAAATGTCCCGCAGCATTCTGACGTAGCATGACTTTCATTTGATTTCCTCAACAGCTTCGAGTTCTTTTTTACGACAACCAACAATGAAACCTTTCTCGATAAAATGCACTGCATAGATATAGGAATTTTGCAAAAACGTACCAATACTGATGACGTAGCCAATTTCTCCTTTTTTCGCGAGAGTTGCACCAATTTCTTGCCCAGGATAAGTACCATCATTACGGATCAATTTGCGCGTTCTAACTTTTGTACCAATGTCAAACGCTGGAGGTAAATCAAGTTCTAATTCATCTGATTGCATAGAATCCTATCGTTTTACTTAAAGGTTTGTATTTACAGAAAGCAGACGAGAGATTATTTAGTGCAATGGTATAAACTCAAAAGTTCTTGCATATCAAGACTGCGCTTATTCTGGATCGACTGTTGTCGTACTGCATCTAAGAGCGATTGAGTTTCATCGAAATTGACATTAATTCCTTGTTGCTGTAATAGATTCGCTACTAAGTGTCGCCCTGAGTGCTTACCCGCAACGAAGCGCCTTTCCCAACCGACTTCTTCGGGTGCAAACGGTTCGTAAGTTACAGGATTTTGCAAAACGCCATGCGCGTGAATACCAGACTCGTGCGCAAACGTATTTTCACCAACGATCGCCTTCCAAGGCGGAACTTTGCAACCGGATGCAGCTGCTACGAGTCGCGATAGTTCTAATAACCGCGTTGTATCAATTCCTAAGTCAATTCCATGCAGGCGTTTGAGCGCCATCACTACTTCTTCTAAAGCAGCGTTACCCGCCCTTTCCCCTAATCCATTAACGGTGGTATTTACTGATAAAGCACCAGCTTGCAATCCTGCTAAAGCATTTGCGGTTGCTAAACCAAAGTCATTGTGCGTGTGCATTTCTACGGGAATCGCTAAATACATCACCAATTGTTTAACTCTGGTGTATGTCGTAAACGGATCGAGAATTCCTACCGTGTCGCAAAATCGAAATCTTGACGCGCCCCACTCTTGAGCATAAAGCGCGACATCGATAAGGAAGTTTGCATCGGCTCTAGAAGAGTCTTCGCCACCCACTGCTACCCAAAGTCCGCGATCGCGCGCAAAGCTCATCGTTTCTTTGAGTTTTTGCAACATCACGCGCCATTGTCCGTGATATTTAGCAGCAATTTGAACCTCAGAAACAGGAACGGAGATATGTACGCGCTGCAAACCACAATCAATCGAAGCTTGAATATCAAAGATGTTTGCGCGGTTCCAGCCTAAAAGTTGCGCTTGCAAATTTAAGTTAGAAATTGCGGCGATCGCGCGGGTTTCCACTTCACCCATAGCAGGAATACCGACTTCTAATTCATCGACACCAATTGCGTCTAAAAATTGGGCGATCGCAACTTTCTCCTCAATATTAAAGGCAACACCTGCTGCTTGTTCTCCATCCCGTAGCGTAGTGTCATTGATCGTAATTCCGCTCATATCCACAACACCTTTTGTCACACTTTAGTCTTTTTGAGTTAGTTTTGTTGTTGAGTATGTTGCCCAAAGTCAGGCAAGCAATTTATCTTTTGGCTCGTAGTAAGAAATAAGCAAAATAGACATTGATAACCGCGGGAATAACTAGCAAACTAATTCCGGCAATAACTACTGCGAACATGATATTTTCCTTCTTTTTTGTGATGAATAGCTTATACAAAATAGCAGTTGACTAAGGAATCTCTTTTTCGATTACCCATGAATAAAGACCAACATAGTTTTTGTTCTCTATCCAATCAAAGATTTGCGTGAGTTGCTCTAAGGAAACTAGCCCGTACTGCCAAAGAATCATAGGTAAGGGAGCAGACTCTGACTCGCGATGGCGCAACATAACACCAATATCCGCTGGTGAAATTGCTAACTCAGTTTGCAAAAAATTGATAAATTCTGTGTGACTGTATCGCTTGTTCATTCTTCTAGCTCCCTTCCTATGAATTATTCGATTGAATTATGCATTACTCCTGCCATTAAAAGATGGAACAAAAGCCAAAGTTAGGCTATCTTCTGCTAAAAAGTGCGCTAGATGAAACGCGCGTTCTTCAGTCTTTAATAAAATCTGCTCGTACAAATAACGAGTAGCGCGATCGCCTAAACTTTCTGCTTGCGATGCTTGACGTCGAATCAAATCAACTACTGCTTGTTCGGCTTGCAAATCATTTTCTACCATTTGGCGACATGAAAAAACTCCGTCTGCTTCTGGCGTAAAACAACACAATTCTGCAAGTTTACTGAAGCTAGCGACAGGAACCCCACCTAATCCATCTAAGCGTTCGCCTACTTCATGAACGTGTTCTTGAACTTGTTCGTAGCTTTCGTTGAAATACTGGTGCAACATATAAAATTCTGCACCTTCCACAACAAAGTGATGTTTTTGATATTGCAAATAAAGCGCTTGAAAACTTGCGAGAACAATATTTAATCCTTCACAAACGGGAACAGTAACTTCTTGTCCTAAACCGATGGGGTTATCTAAAACTTCCCCAAAGTTACGTAATATAGTTGCTTGTGTCATTACTTTTCTCCTTTTATTTGGGTGATGGGTAATTGGTAATAGGTAACTTACAAATGACCTATTAAGAAATAACTTCTGCTGTCCAACAGCGTTCTAACCAATTGAGTAATTCTTGACGAGTGGCGACAAATTGTTGTACGGTACTGCGTACGAGAATTGCGGCGATCGCACTATCAATTTCGACGACTAAAGAACCATCCGCAGGACACCAAGAAGGAATCATTAATTCTTGTAAGCGGTGATGAATTCGCCAGCGATCGCTTGTCGGTATCTCGACAATTTGAGTCTTAAATTTGGAGTTGGTGTGTTGAGACATGGGTTGCAATCCTTTTGAAAGTTTTTGTCAATTATTAAGTGTTAAAAAAATCTGAATAATGAACCACAAAGAACACAAAGGTCACAAAGAAATATAGAGAGTTTTTGTGTAGTTTATAAATGAAAAATATAGATTGGATAATCTGTGATTTTGATAAGTGAAAATTTAAGAACCGCTAATGAATTTCTATATTGTGTAGTTGCAATTGTTGTTCGAGTTTCTCGATGCGTTCGATTAAGGAACGAATAATTTTTGCTTCTACATCAGGGAGTTTTCCGTGATCTAAAGGACAGTCGCGTACTCCTTTATGGCAAATATTGCGCCCAGGAACTCCTACAGCAGTGCAATCGGCAGGGACATCGCGTAAAATAATTGAACCTGCACCAATACGAACGCGATCGCCAACTTGAATATTCCCCAAGACTTTCGCACCCGCACCGACAACAACGTTTTTACCTAACGTAGGATGGCGTTTACCACTTTCTTTTCCTGTTCCGCCAAGCGTAACACCTTGATAAATCAGCGCGTAATCTCCAACGATCGCAGTTTCACCAATCACAACACCCATACCGTGATCGATAAATACACCTTTCCCGATCTGCGCCCCTGGATGAATTTCCACTCCTGTCAAAAATCGCCCCAGGTGAGAAATCAAACGGGGAATGAATGCAACTTTACGACAATGCAACCAATGCGCAAAGCGATGTAGTGCGATCGCATGAAACCCAGGATAACAACAAAGCACTTCTAACCAATTACGTGCTGCTGGATCGCGTTCAAAAATAATCTGAAAATCTGTCAATAATGGTTGTAAAAATGATAAGCTAAATTGCTTATCAGTTTTTTGTGCAGTAAAGACGTTGGAGTGTTGCATCGGAGTAGATGACTGAATCTGTGTACTATCTGCTTATATCAGGCAACTCTAACGACACTCATACCGCCAATGTTTGTTGGATTTATTGAATTGATTAAATGTGTACTCAATTCTTCTAAACTACGATATTAATTACAATTTACAACTTGAAAAAACTTTTTTCAGGATAGGGTACTAGTATTTTTCAACTCAGGGTACTAGCATTTATTCAGAAGGGAGCGAGTATTTATGTACTCACGCCTAAACTTTTATTCTGTAAGGACTTCCAAGTATTTTTATGGTAGTTCCTTAGCTATATTAATTTGTACTCGTTTGCCCTCACATAGCAATTTTATAAAAAATATTTCTGTATATCAAAGTACAGTTTATTATTTTATTTTTCAAGTTCGCATAGGCGAACTACGTTTATGAAGTAGCAACTTCTGTCGCCTAACTTTAACCCCCTCTAAATAATTAAAATAAAATTAAGTTAGCTATTTCAGCAAAAAAGTGATATTTTAGATACAGAATTGAATTTCGCTAAGCAACTGGGGTAGTTCTTAGTTAGCTACTCCAGTTCTTATCTCTCAAAAGCTCAAGTACTACACAACTTTGGGCAACTATTTAACGTAATTTGAGTACAGAATAGAAAAACTCAAAAAACACCTTAAATTACTTCAAACCTTTACTAGGATACAGTTCAAGGCGAGTACAGAAATACTTGAACCCCTTCATCATAAATACTCGTCCCCTGTCAAAAAAATACTAGCACCCCTACCCAAAAACTTTTTTCAGAAGCTACTCAAACTTCGATTGCTCTACGCTTCAGTTTTTGAGTGCAAGTTTAATCAATTCAATAAATTCTATCCTAAACACTTGCACCATTCGCTCTCGAGACACCTGATATAAAACACATATCGCTAAACACCTAATGCACTAACAAAAAGCTTAGTAGGTAATCAAAGGTCGAAGCGATAAACGGTTAAAGATGCGACAGTACCCCTCCTACTCTTAAAGGAAACGAAGTCGCAGTTGTCAGCACACTCACCCAAAAGGGTTACATAACCAGCGCAGGCAGGTTCAGCAAAGACAACGCCATTTTAATTCTTTTTGATGTACTAGAGTATCTTCTCAAATACTAGCCCTCAACCTTAGTAGCGAAATTCAATGACACCACCTACAGGACTTTTAACTGCCCCTACGGCAAAAACTACTAAATCCAACAGTTGTGGTTGCAGCAGTACCAACACCGCAACTGATTTAGACGAAAAAACCAAAGCGCGGATTGAGAAACATCCTTGTTATAGCGAAGAAGCACATCATCACTATGCAAGAATGCACGTTGCCGTAGCACCAGCTTGCAATATTCAATGCAACTATTGCAACCGCAAGTATGACTGTGCAAACGAAAGTCGTCCTGGTGTTGTCAGCGAATTGTTAACACCAGAAGAAGCAGCACACAAAGTGTTAGTGATTGCAGGCAAAATTCCCCAAATGACAGTATTGGGAATTGCGGGACCTGGAGATCCTTTAGCGAATCCAGAAAAGACTTTTCGCACGTTTGAGTTGATTGCAGAAAAAGCCCCCGATATTAAACTTTGCCTATCTACCAACGGATTGATGCTTCCCGATTACGTCGACCGCATTAAACAACTCAACGTCGATCACGTCACGATCACGATTAATATGGTAGACCCTGAAATTGGAGCAAAGATTTATCCTTGGGTTCACTATCGCCGCAAGCGCTACAGAGGTATTGAAGGAGTAAAAATTTTGCACGAAAAGCAGATGGAGGGATTACAAGCCCTTAAAGAAGCTGACATTTTGTGCAAAGTCAACTCGGTAATGATTCCAGGAATTAATGACGAACACTTAGTCGAAGTAGACGAAGTCATTCGCGCTAAAGGTGCATTTCTGCACAATATTATGCCGCTGATTTCTGCACCCGAACACGGTACGCATTTTGGTTTAACAGGTCAACGCGGTCCTACACCCAAAGAACTTAAAGCGCTGCAAGATAAGTGTTCTGGCAACATGAAAATGATGCGCCATTGTCGTCAGTGTCGCGCCGATGCGGTGGGATTGTTAGGCGAAGACCGGAGTCAAGAATTTACCAAAGAGAAATTCATGGAAATGACTCCAGAATACAACTTAGAGCAACGTCAAGAAGTTCATGCAGAGATAGAAAAGTCGAAGGAACGAATCAAAGCTGTCAAAGAACAAACAAAAACCGCTAAGAAAACTGCTAACAGTCCAAAAATCTTAGTTGCAGTCGCTACCAAAGGCGGTGGGTTGGTGAACCAGCACTTTGGTCACGCGAAGGAATTTCAAGTATTTGAAGTTGATGCGAACGAAGCTAAATTTGTCGGACATCGTAAAATTGACCACTATTGCCAAAGCGGATACGGCGAAGCAGCAACGCTAGAACACATTATCAAAGCGATCGCCGATTGCAAAGCAGTTTTAGTTTCTAAGATTGGTCACTGTCCGCAAGAAGAATTGCACAAAGCTGGAATTCAAACAGTTGAAGCTTACGACGTGATTGAAAAAGTTGCCAGTGAATTTTACGCACAGTATTTGCAAACTCAGCAAGGAGAATAGTCATGGCTTACACAATTACTAGCCAATGTATTTCCTGCGATCGCTGTCTTTCAGTTTGTCCTACCAACGCGATTAAAGTAACCGACGGCAAACACTGGATTGATTCTACGCTTTGTACAAACTGTGTTGGTAGCACTTACAGCGTTCCTCAATGTGTTGCAGGTTGTCCCACTTATGACGGATGTATCGAACAACCTAGCGATTACTGGGAGTCGTGGTTTATGACCTACAACCGCTTAGTTGGCAAGTTAACTAAAAAACAAGATTACTGGGAACGTTGGTTTGATACTTACTCGCAAAAATTCGCTGGAGTGTTGCAATCTCAACGCGATCGCAACTTAACCTTAACATCAACTCCGGCTAATTAAATCCCCTCCCCAAATCCGTGCAGACAACCTTAAAACCTCTTTCTCCCCTACCCCTCTGCTTCCTCTGCCCCTCTGCTTCCTCTGCTCCCCTAACGACAAGTCCTTGCACTAAATTTGTAGGAACTCACCATGCAAACTTGCATTTATCTCGACAACAATGCCACCACAAAAGTAGACCCCGAAGTTGTAGAGGCAATGCTGCCTTACCTAACTCAATATTACGGTAATCCTTCGAGTATGCATACCTTTGGTGGGCAAGTCGGCAAAGCAGTAAAACAAGCACGACAACAAGTTGCAGCCTTAATTGGTGCAGATGATTCGGAAATTGTCTTCACAAGTTGCGGTACAGAAGGAGACAACGCCGCAATTCGCGCCGCATTGCAAGCTCAGCCAGAAAAGCGACACATTGTGACAACGCAAGTAGAACACCCCGCAGTGTTGAATGTCTGCAAGCAGTTGGAAACGCAGGGGTATAGCGTTACCTATCTTTCAGTCAATCGCCAAGGACAAATCGATCTTGATGAACTAGAAGCATCAATGACAGGTAACACGGCGTTAGTGACGATTATGTATGCCAACAACGAAACAGGCGTGGTATTTCCTATCGAACAAATTGGGTTGCGAGTAAAAGAGTTTGGCGCGCTCTTCCACGTCGATGCGGTACAAGCAGTAGGGAAAGTACCTTTAAATATGAAGACTAGCACCGTTGATTTATTAACGTTGTCAGGTCACAAGTTACACGCACCCAAGGGAATTGGTGCTTTGTATGTGCGGCGTGGTGTGAGGTTCCGTCCTCTCTTAGTAGGAGGACATCAAGAACGAGGGCGCAGGGCGGGCACAGAGAATGTTCCTGGTATTATTGCCTTGGGCAAAGCCGCAGAATTAGCGCAGACATATATCAAAGATGTCAAACACGAAAAACAACTGCGCGATCGCTTAGAAAAAACTTTACTAGAGACAATTCCAGATTGTGAAGTTAACGGCGATCGCAAAAACAGATTGCCAAACACCACCAACATCGGTTTTAAATACATCGAAGGCGAAGCGATTTTACTATCCCTCAATCAATACGGTATTTGTGCGTCATCGGGTTCTGCTTGCACTTCTGGTTCTTTAGAACCCTCTCATGTTCTACGGGCAATGGGCTTACCTTACACGACTTTGCACGGTTCAATTCGGTTTAGTTTGTCGCGTTACACAACCGCCACCGAGATCGATCGCGTTATAGAAGTTATGCCTTTAATTGTCGAACGCCTCCGCGCCCTTTCTCCCTTCAACAACGATCGAGCCGACTGGCTACAAGGACGGGAAGAGTCACTAGCAGTGGGAAATGTGTAACAGGTAAGTCATTAAAATTGCCAATCACCAATTACCAATTACTAAGAAGTATTATGTGGGACTATACAGATAAAGTCATGGAACTCTTCTACAATCCGAAAAACCAGGGATTGATAGAAGACAATCAAGAACCAGGAATCGCAGTTGTCTTTGGTGAAGTCGGTAGTATCGCTTGCGGAGATGCCCTAAGACTGCACCTCAAAATAGACATAGCTAAAGATCAAATTCTAGATGCGCGGTTTCAAACTTTTGGTTGCACGAGTGCGATCGCTTCTTCTTCAGCATTAACTGAGTTAATCAAAGGTTTGACTTTAGATGAAGCACTCAAAGTCACCAATAAAGATATTGCAGAATACCTTGGCGGACTACCAGAAGCCAAGATGCACTGTTCAGTCATGGGACAAGAAGCGCTAGAAGCCGCAATTTTCAAGTACCGAGGTATTCCAATAGACGCGCATGAAGAAGATGAAGGAGCATTAATCTGTAGTTGCTTTGGAATCAGCGAGTCCAAGATTCGCCGTGTCATTCAAGAAAACAACCTCACAACTGCTGAACAAGTAACAAACTATGTAAAGGCGGGTGGTGGGTGCGGTTCGTGTCTTGCAGATATTGATGACTTAATTGCTGCGGTGACTAAGGAATCTGCCTTAAACATCGCCACAAATATTGCAACAGCGCAGGAACAATCGCAACGTCCGCTGACTACTGTACAGAAAATTGCCTTGATTCAAAAAGTTTTAGATGAAGAAGTGAGACCGCTACTGATTGCTGATGGGGGAGATGTTGAATTGTACGACGTAGCAGGCGATCTCGTCCAGGTGACATTGCAAGGTGCTTGCGGTTCGTGTTCTAGCAGTACAGCAACGCTCAAAGTTGCAATCGAAGCCAAGTTGCAAGCACGTGTTAGCCAAAAGTTGCTAGTAGAAGCAGTTTAGCCTTTGGGCACTACAGGTAATAAGCAATATGCATAATTTTTCTTTCCGACCTCATGTATTAGCCGTTGAGCGATCGCCACCCGTAAGTTTGCTGTTGAGCGATCGCATCGATAACACCCAAACGATTCATTAATTTCAGGAGAAACAACCATGAGTGACGATATTAGACAGATTGCATTTTACGGTAAAGGTGGTATCGGTAAATCCACCACTTCCCAAAATACAATTGCCGGTTTGGCAGAAATGGGCGAACGCATCATGATCGTAGGCTGCGACCCCAAAGCTGACTCCACCCGCTTGATGCTGCACAGCAAAGCCCAAACAACTATTCTACACTTAGCTGCCGAACGCGGTGCAGTTGAAGATCTAGAGTTAGAAGAAGTTCTACTCACAGGCTACAAAGGTGTCAAGTGTGTTGAGTCAGGCGGTCCCGAACCTGGAGTAGGTTGTGCAGGACGGGGAATCATCACCGCGATCAACTTCCTAGAAGAAAATGGTGCTTACGAAGATATTGACTTTGTTTCCTACGACGTATTAGGTGACGTCGTTTGCGGTGGTTTCGCCATGCCCATCCGTGAAGGTAAAGCTCAAGAAATCTACATCGTATGCTCTGGTGAAATGATGGCGATGTATGCTGCCAATAATATTGCACGAGGCATTCTCAAGTATGCTCACTCGGGTGGCGTACGCTTGGGAGGGCTAATTTGCAATAGCCGTAAAGTTGACCGCGAAGTCGAATTGATCGAGGCATTAGCAGAGAAGCTCAACACCCAGATGATTCACTTCGTACCACGCGACAACGTCGTGCAACACGCAGAACTCCGCCGCATGACCGTCATTGAGTATGCACCGAACTGCAGTCAAGCCGACGAGTATCGCGCCCTTGCCAAGAAAATCAAGGAAAACGAAAAGCTCACGATTCCTACCCCAATTTCAATGGACGAATTAGAAGAGCTACTCGTTGAATTCGGTATCCTCGGCGACGACAAAGAATACGAACATCTCATCGGCAAGACAGCGGAAGAAGTTGCCGTTGTGTAATTCAACAGGGGTGAGGGGTGAGTCAGAGAGTAGCTAGTGACTAGTGGTTAGTTTTGAATTATTCGCTCCTGAAGCCCCTCTGCTCCCTTGCTTCCTCTGCTCTTTTCCTCCGATTCCCCATTCTTAACAAAGAGAGGCAGAATATGACACCTCCAGAAGACACTTTAGAACAAACAACGACCACTGTTGACAAGAAAGCACTCATCAAAGAAGTCTTAGAAGTTTACCCAGACAAAGCGAAGAAAAAACGGGAAAAACACCTCAACGTCTACGAAGAAGGCAAATCTGACTGCGGCGTTAAATCAAATATTAAGTCCGTTCCTGGTTCCATGACGACTCGTGGCTGTGCCTATGCAGGTTCTAAGGGTGTGGTCTGGGGTCCGATTAAAGACATGATCCACATTAGTCACGGTCCTGTAGGTTGCGGTTATTACTCGTGGTCTGGTCGTCGCAACTACTACATTGGTACGACAGGAATTGACACCTTCGGGACAATGCAGTTTACTTCCGACTTCCAAGAACGCGATATCGTTTTTGGCGGTGATAAAAAACTCGCCAAGCTGATTGCCGAACTCGAAGAACTCTTTCCACTCAACCGAGGCATTTCGATTCAGTCTGAATGTCCTATTGGTTTAATCGGTGATGATATTGAAGCCGTGGCCAAGAAAGCAACAAAAGAAATTGGTAAAACTGTTGTACCTGTACGCTGCGAAGGCTTTCGAGGTGTGTCGCAATCGCTCGGACACCACATCGCTAATGACTCGATCCGTGACTGGGTTTTTCCGCAAGCTGACAAGAAGAAAAAAGAATTGGGTATTGAAGGCTCACCTTACGATGTCGCAATTATTGGAGACTACAACATTGGCGGTGATGCTTGGTCTAGCCGCATCTTATTAGAAGAAATTGGCTTGCGCGTAGTTGCTCAATGGTCTGGAGACGGTACTCTCAACGAGATGATGCTGACTCCGACCGTGAAGCTGAATTTAGTTCACTGCTATCGCTCGATGAACTACATCAGCCGCCATATGGAAGAAGCATATGGTATTCCTTGGTTGGAGTATAACTTCTTTGGTCCAACGAAGATTGCTGAATCCTTACGGGAGATTGCATCTAGATTTGACGAAACAATTCAACAAAAGGCAGAAGCAGTTATTGCCAAATATCAGGCACAATGCGATGCCGTTATTGAAAAATATCGCCCGCGCTTAGAAGGTAAAACTGTAGCCCTCATGGTTGGTGGTTTGCGTCCGCGCCACGTTGTTCCTGCTTTCCACGATTTGGGTATGAAGTTGGTCAGTACAGGCTATGAATTTGGTCACAATGATGACTACAAGCGTACTACTCACTACATCGAAAACGGTACGTTGATTTATGATGACGTTTCTGCTTATGAATTTGAGCAGTTTGTGAAAGAATTAAAGCCGGATTTGATTGCTTCTGGGATCAAAGAAAAATACGTCTTCCAGAAAATGGCATTGCCTTTCCGTCAGATGCACTCCTGGGATTACTCTGGTCCTTACCACGGCTATGACGGTTTTGCCATCTTTGCTAGAGATATGGATTTAGCACTGAATAGCCCTACTTGGAGTTTAATTGGCGCACCGTGGAAGAAGAGCTAGAAAGCAGAGGGGGCAGGGGAGCAGAGGTGCAGAGGGAGCAGAGGAGAAATTAAAAGTAATCTTCTCCTGAAGCCCCTATCATTTGAAAACTCGATCTGCTCCTAACTGAAAAGTATTGATCTCTAATTCCTTATTCTCAACTTTTAATATTGGAGAACAGTCATGGCTCAAAATAACGTAGACAATATTCAAGACCACGCGACGCTATTCCATCAAGACGAGTATCAAGAGTTATTTCAGGCGAAGAAAGAGTTTGAAGGCGGGCATAGCCCCGAAGAGGTTGCTCGCATTGCTGAGTGGACGAAAACTTGGGAGTACCGCGAAAAGAATTTTGCCCGTGAAGCTTTAACGGTTAATCCTGCTAAGGCTTGTCAACCTTTGGGTGCAATTCTTGCTGCTGTTGGGTTTGAAGGGACTTTGCCTTTTGTTCACGGTTCGCAAGGCTGCGTTGCTTACTTCCGCACGCACTTTACCCGTCATTTTAAAGAACCATTCTCGGCGGTTTCTTCTTCGATGACTGAGGATGCAGCAGTGTTTGGCGGACTCAATAACATGATCGATGGCTTGGCGAATAGCTACAACCTCTACAAGCCCAAAATGATTGCGCTATGTACTACTTGCATGGCGGAGGTTATTGGTGATGATTTGGGTGCTTTTATCAAGACATCTAAAGAGAAAGGTTCGGTGCCTGAAGATTTTCCTGTACCATACGCCCATACTCCTAGCTTTGTCGGCTCGCATATTACGGGCTACGACAATATGATGAAGGGGATTCTATCGAATTTGACTGAAGGCAAGAAGCAAGCAACAACCAACGGCAAGATTAATTTTATCCCTGGTTTTGAAACTTATATTGGCAACTTGCGGGAAGTAAAGCGGTTAGCCTCGTTGATGGGTGTGAATTACACGCTACTTGCAGATAACTCTGATTACCTCGATTCGCCTAATGATGGTGAGTTTCGGATGTATCAGGGCGGGACAACTTTAGAAGATGCAGCTGATTCAATTAACGCTGAAGCAACGATCGCCTTTCAAGCCTACTCTACGACCAAGACACGGGAGTATATTGCAGCAGAGTGGAAACAAAAAACCTTTGTCTGTCGCCCTGTCGGTATCCGAGGTACAGATGAGTTTTTGATGAAACTCTCAGAACTCACCGGACAGCCGATTCCTAAAGAACTCGAAGACGAACGCGGACGGGCGGTGGATGCATTCACAGATTCACAAGCATGGTTGCATGGCAAGCGCGTCGCACTGTATGGCGATCCCGATCTAGTAATTGGACTGGTGCAATTCTTACTCGAAGTTGGCGCGGAACCTGTACATATAGTTGTAACGAACAGTAATGAGATATTTGAGCAAGAGTTGCAGGCGATTTTAGATGCGAGTCCCTTTGGTAGTACTGCCAAGATTTGGGGTGGTAGGGATTTGTGGCATATGCGATCGCTTCTGTTTACCGAACCTGTAGACTTGCTCATCGGTAACTCATACGGTAAGTACTTGTGGCGCGACACGCACACTCCCCTCGTACGCATCGGCTATCCAATTTTTGACCGCCATCACTTGCATCGTTACGCGACATTTGGCTATCAAGGTGCAATCAATCTCCTCAACTGGATTGTCAACACGCTGCTTGACGAACTCGATCGCAACACAATTGTTCCAGCGAAGACAGATATTTCGTACGACTTGATTCGGTAGATATAGTAGAGGGGCAGAGGGCGCAGAGGGCGCAGAGGAAGCTTCAGGTGCAGAGGAGATAATATTAGCGTTTCATTAACCAAGGCGAAGGGTTAGCAATCATACTTACTAAACCACCTAAAATTTGGTTGTAGATTCCATATATTTCTCTACCTGATTCAATGTTTAGATAGTTGCACTTAACAGCAAATTCAATCCAAGTTTGAGTTTCTGCTGCTTCAGCCTCACAATCATTGAGTTTAGCGACAAATGCTGCTTCATAGCGACGCTTTCTCCAAGCCTCTGCGAGATTTGCACAAACAGAGCGTGACGAACGACGAATCTGATCGGTTAATGAATAACGCTCTTCAACGGGAAACTTTTTAGAAAATTCAAAGATTTGCATGGCAGCATCGAATGCCATTTGATAAACCTTCAAGTCTTTATGGCTTTTAATTGGCTCCTTCTCCATCCCCTCTGCCCCTCTGCCCCTCTGCTGACTTCACCTGAGTTTCCAACACTACACAATATCACCCGTCGAGTCATGAAAATCACCCAAGGCAAAATTAACGAACTGCTCAGCGAGCCAGGTTGCGAGCACAATCACCACAAGCACGGGCAAAAGAAAAATAAGTCTTGTCAACAACAAGCACAGCCAGGGGCGGCTCAAGGAGGTTGTGCTTTTGATGGAGCATCGATCGCTCTTGTCCCGATTACTGATGCAGCGCATTTAGTCCACGGACCGATCGCTTGTGCGGGAAACTCTTGGGGAAGTCGTGGTAGTCTCTCGTCTGGTTCTCAGCTCTACAAAATGGGTTTTACGACTGACTTGAGTGAGAACGATATCATTTTCGGCGGCGAGAAAAAGCTGTACAATGCCATTTTAGAAGTGCAGCGACGCTATCAACCTGCGGCAGTGTTTGTGTACTCTACCTGCGTTACAGCCTTGATTGGCGATGATTTAAACGCAGTCTGTGAAGCCGCTGCTCAGAAAACAGGTATACCTGTGATTCCTGTCAATTCTCCAGGGTTTATTGGCAGTAAAAATCTGGGCAATCGCGTGGGTGGGGAAGCTTTACTCGAATATGTTATTGGCAGCGCTGAACCGGAATATACAACTCCTTATGACATCAACCTAATTGGCGAGTACAACATCGCCGGAGAATTGTGGGGAGTTTTACCCTTACTCGAAAAAGTCGGGATTCGCGTTCTTGCCAAGATTACAGGTGATGCCAAATACAACGAAGTTTGCTATGCTCACCGCGCCAAGCTGAATGTGATGATCTGCTCCAAAGCCCTAATTAATGTGGCAAGAAAGATGGAGGAAAATTACGGCATTCCGTATATCGAAGAATCTTTCTATGGCGTAGATGATATGAATCGCTGTTTGCGAAATATTGCAGCAAAACTGGGCGATGCTACGATTAATTCGCGAGTAGAACAATTAATTGCTGAAGAAACCGCAGCTTTAGATATTGCTTTAGCTCCCTATCGCGCTCGACTCAAAGGTAAGCGTGTTGTCCTTTATACCGGAGGCGTGAAAAGTTGGTCAATTATTTCTGCGGCTAAAGACTTGGGGATGGAAGTCGTCGCCACTAGCACGAAAAAAAGCACCGAGGAAGACAAAGCCCGCATTAAAGAGTTACTCGGTAAAGATGGCATCATGCTTGAAAAAGGCAATGCCCAAGAACTTCTGCGGACGATCGCCCACACCAAAGCCGATATGTTAATCGCTGGCGGTCGCAATCAATACACCGCACTCAAAGCTCGTATCCCGTTTTTAGATATCAATCAAGAACGCCACCATCCTTACGCCGGATATGTAGGCATGATTGAAATGGCACGAGAACTCGATGAAGCCCTTTATAGCCCTGTTTGGGCACAAATACGTAAATCTGCACCTTGGGAAGAGGAAGCAGAGGAGCAGGGGAGCAGAGGCGCAGAGGGGCAGGGGAGCAATGACCAATTACCTGTTACCAACTACCAATCCAAAGTCCAAAATTCTAAAAAATCAGTTGCGGTTAACCCTTTAAAACAAAGCCAACCTTTGGGTGCAGCCCTAGCATTTCTAGGATTAAAAGGCGTGATGCCGCTGTTTCATGGTTCTCAAGGGTGTACTGCTTTCGCCAAAGTGATGTTAGTGCGGCATTTTCGCGAAGCGATTCCCCTATCAACTACAGCAATGACTGAAGTGAGCACAATCTTGGGTGGTGAGGACAACATTGAACAAGCAATTCTTACGCTAATGGAGAAATCAAAGCCAGAAATTCTTGGTTTGTGTACGACTGGACTTACAGAAACTAGAGGTGATGATATGGAGGGTATCCTCAGAAGTATCCGCAACCGTCACCCTGAATTATACGATTTACCAATTGTCTTTGCGGCTACGCCTGATTTTAAAGGTGCATTGCAAGATGGTTTTGCCGCCGCGATTGAAAGTATTGTTAAAGAGTTGCCGCAGCCTGGAGAAATTAAGTTAGACCAAATCAACGTTTTAGCGAGTTCGGCGTTTACTCCAGGGGATATACACGAGATTAAAGAGATCGTGTCTGCGTTTGGACTAAAGCCGATTGTTGTACCGGATTTATCTACCTCACTTGACGGTCACTTGGATGATTCTTACAGTGCAGTGACAGGTGGTGGAACAACTTTGGCAGAACTACGACAAATGGGTAGTTCGGTGTTTACCCTTGCACTCGGTGAAAGCATGCGTGGTGCAGCAGAAAGCTTGCAAAAACAGTTTGGCATACCTTATGAGGTGTTTGGGCAACTAACAGGATTAGCCGCAGTCGATGACTTTTTGCAAGGATTAATCGATCTCAGTGGTAATTCAGTACCAGAAAAGTACTGTCACCAACGCCGCCAGCTGCAAGATGCGATGCTTGATACTCACTTTTACTTCGGGCGCAAGCGAGTATCGTTAGCCCTTGAACCCGATTTACTGTGGTCGATATCTTGGTTTTTGCAGTCGATGGGTGCTGAAATTCACGCGGCTGTGACAACGACAAAATCACCGCTTTTAGAGCAACTTCCTGTTGAAAGCGTCACAGTTGGCGATTTGGAAGATTTTGAGCAACTTGCAGTCGGTTCTGACTTGTTGATTGCGAATTCTCATGGAAAAGCGATCGCCCATCGTTTGCATACTCCTTTCTATCGCCTTGGTTTTCCTATCTTTGATCGATTAGGTAACGGACAGCGTTGTACTGTCGGCTATCGAGGAACTATGCAACTGTTGTTTGATATCGGCAACTTGTTTTTGGAAGTAGAAGAAGCAAGGGAGTAGAGGTGCAGAGGTGCAGAGGAAGCAGGGGAGTAGAGGGGCAGAGGAAGCAGAGGAAGCAGAGGAAGCAGAGGAAGCAGAGGGGCAGAGGGGTAGAGGAAGCAGAGGAAGCAGAGGGGCAGAGGGGTAGAGGAAGCAGAAGAAGCAGAGGGGCAGAGGGGTAGAGGAAGCAGAAGAAGCAAGGGAGTAGAGGAGCAGAGGAAGCAGAGGAGCAATTACCAATTACCAATTACCAGTTACCAATTACCAATTACTTATTTACTGGAGGATAATTATGAAGATTGCCTTCACAACAAATGACCAAGTTCATATTAATGCTCATTTTGGTTGGGCGAGAAAGATTGATATTTATGAAGTATCGCCGGATGAATATAAGTTTGTCAAAACTCTGCGATTTGATGGCGATCTGAAAGAAGATGGTAATGAAGATAAATTAGTACCAAAAATTGAAGCATTAGCTGATTGTACGATTGTTTATGTATCAGCTATTGGTGGAAGTGCAGCAGCTCGATTAATTAAAAAACGCATTACACCAATTAAGGCAAGGTCTGAGGATGACGAAATTACTGATGTTTTGGAAAGATTAGTTCAAACATTGAAAGGTAGTCCTCCGCCTTGGTTAAGAAAAGCTTTGCAACAAAAATCATCAAACTTTTTAGAAGAGGAAGTAACTGTATGAGCACGGAAACTATTAATTCTAAAGAAACTCTCAACTCTCCATTTTTGCAAGAGTTAATCAGACAAATTCGCGCTCAAGATTCGTATGGATTTTATCGCAATTGGTCGAATGAATTGATGCTCAAACCTTATGTTGTCAGTAAAGAAGCTAAACGCAAAATTTCTGTCGAGGGCGATGTCGATCCTGTTACAAAAGCTCGAATTATGTCGTTTTATCGGGCGATCGCTGCCCAAATTGAGCAAGAAACAGGCTTAATTTCGCAAGTTGTAATTGACCTGAGTCATGAAGGTTTTGGCTGGGCGCTGATTTTTTCTGGTCGTCTGTTACTCGTTGCGAGAACTTTACGCGATGCTCAACGTTTTGGCTTTGATTCCTTAGAAAAACTGTTAGCTGAGGGAGAAAAGATGACCCAAAAAGGCATTGAATTAGCACAGAAATACACTGAAGTTGCTAAAGCATAACCAATTTTCACTGATCGCTAACTACTATCTACTCGTTTATGGTACAAGCAACAGAAACTGAGCTTACTGAGCAAACGATTGAAGAGCTCAAACTGCAAATCAAGCGACTTAATAGTAAAGCTGGACAAATGAAGATGGATCTTCACGATTTAGCTGAAGGTTTGCCCAAAGATTACCAAAAACTGACGACGTTAGCAGCCCAAACATATGAAATTTATCGTCAGTTACACGAGCTAAAGTCTCAGTTAAAAGATTGGGAGAAAAGACGATGAAATGGGATGTTGATACGTTTAATTCACTTGTCAATACAGAAGAGTATTTTGAGTTTTTTCGACTACCTTATGATGCTCGAGTTGTGCAAGTAAATCGCCTCCATATTTTGAAGTTATTTTCGCAATATATTCGTGAAATTGATGCAAATAATCCAGAACTGAATCAAACAGAAAAACTGAGTTTGTATCGTCAAGCCCTCGAACAAGCTTATGAAGTTTTCCTCAAGTCAACACCTCTCGAACAAAAGTTGTTCAAAGTATTTAACGAGAAGCCTAAAAACATTGTCATGTTAACAGAAATTGCGACAAATTAGGAGAAAACAATGGTACTCACAGCGATCGAATTAGAACGCTACCGTCGCCAAATTATGCTCCCTGGTTTTGGTGAGGAGGCGCAGCAGCAACTCAAATCAGCAACAGTACTCGTGACAGGTGTAGGAGGATTAGGCGGTACAGCAGCGCTGTATTTAGCGGTAGCTGGTGTGGGGCGGCTGATTCTGGTTCGTGGTGGTGAGTTGCGGCGAGATGATATGAATCGACAGATTCTGATGAGTGACGATTGGGTGGGTAAGCCGCGCGTATTTAAAGCGAAAGAAACGCTACAGAGTATCAACCCTGATGTTGAAGTTGACGCTGTATTTGATTATGTTACTTCTGATAATGCAGACTTGTTAGTTCAATCTGCGGATATTGCTCTCGACTGCGCGCACAACTTTTTGGAACGTGACTTGTTGAATGCAGCTTGCGTGCGTTGGCATAAACCAATGGTAGAAGCCGCAATGGATGGAATGGAAGCTTACCTAACGACAATTATCCCTGGCGTGACACCATGTTTATCTTGCCTATTTCCCGAAAAACCAGAATGGGATCGACGTGGCTTTTCGGTACTAGGTGCGGTTTCTGGTACGCTGGGGTGTCTGACGGCGTTAGAAGCTATTAAGCTGATTACTGGATTTAGTCAGCCGCTTTTATCGCAACTATTGACGATGGATTTGAACCAACTGATGTTTGCAAAACGTCGTTCTTATCGCGATCCTAATTGTCCAGTTTGTGGTGGTTCGCATTATTCTACCTCGTTACCAGTAGATCGTGTTGCGATCGCTACTCATTAGATATTTACACGATTTTACTGAGTAAGAACTACTAATTTCTCCTGAAGCCCCTCTGCTACCGATTTGTAGCAACTTCAAAGTGAAACAGTATTACACCAGGGCTTAATAAAGTTCCCAAAAAGGAGATCTTATGACTTTAACCTTAACCGAAGCAGCAGAATTTCGGCTTCGTACCTTTCTTCAAGCTTCTAGCAAAGATGCTAGTCAATGGGGTATTCGTGTTGCGGTTAATGATGGTGGTTGCAGTGGCTACCAGTATTCCTTAAATATTACCAGTGCGCCGCAGGCAGATGACATTGTGATGCAGCAAGGAAAGTTACAGATTTACATCGACGCGCAAAGCGCCCCATTACTCGAAGGTGTTGTAATCGATTTTGTCGATGGCTTGCTGGAGAGTGGCTTTAAGTTTAGCAATCCTAATGCTACTGATACTTGTGGCTGTGGGAAATCGTTTCAAGCAGGTGATTGCACTCCTGCTGGCGTACCTTGTAGCTGATTTTAGAGGATATGACAATGACAACTTATCAAGTTCATTTAATTAATAAAAAGCGATCGCTTGACGTCACAATTCCTGTTGACGAAAATACCACGATTCTTGATGCAGCAGAAAACGAAGGACTCGATTTACCTTTTTCCTGTCATTCTGGTTCTTGTTCGAGTTGCGTCGGTAAAGTTGTTGAAGGTGACATCGATCAATCGGATCAAGTATTTCTGGATGAGGATCAAGTTGCTAAAGGCTTTGTACTTCTTTGTGTCGCTTATCCCCGTTCTGATTGTACGATTCGCACGCATCAGGAGGCTTATTTAGTTTAATAGTAAAAGTGTAGCGGGGCAGAGGAAGCTTCAGGTGCAGAGGGAGAGGAATTAGGAATTACTTGTAAAGGTTGCGGTTGCAATGTTTATAGAAAAGTTTACGGTGTTTGGCTCTTCTCTCAGTTTACTCCAACCTGGAGAACGCGGCGTAGTGACGAGAATCGAGAGCGTAGATGCAACTACAGTACAAAACCTCCATGCAATGGGCGTTGTGTGTGGCGCAACTGTGACTCTAGAACAGCGATCGCCTGTTTACACCATCGTACTGAGTGGCGATCGCTGGAATCTTTGCCAAAAAACCGCTAACGCAATTTATGTTCGTTTGTGCAATTAGTCGATCGAGGATAACACTATGGCAACGCTAACTGGTTTAACTTTAGGGGGTAATGTTTGGACACCCCAGTTTGTGCAAGACATTAACCAAGATAAATGCATTGGCTGTGGTAGATGCTTTAAGGCGTGTGGTCGTAATGTACTACTACTGCAAGCACTCAATGAAGATGGGGAGTTTGTCGAAGATGAGGAAGCAGAAGAAATCGAGCGTAAAGTTATGTCAATTATCCATCCAGAATACTGTATTGGTTGTCAAGCTTGCGCTAGAGTTTGTCCCAAAAATTGTTACACTCATAGCCCGTTTGAACAAAACTAAACTGGAAAACCATTACAATTCATGTCGTATCGTTTGATTAGCTGCGACTTTAGTCACTAAGCTTGAATTGTTCAGCCCTATAAACAACTAATGAACCAGATTTTTGAACGCAAGTGGTCTGACTACTATCAAGCAGTAGAAGGGCGTCCGCCGCGTGAAACGCTATTGATGGCGCTAGCAAAGTTTGAAGTCCCTCAATTTGCAATAGACTTAGGTTGTGGAGATGGAAGAGATACAGTAGAACTACTAAAGCGAGGTTGGCGGGTTCTTGGAATTGATGGTGAAGCTGAAGCGATCGCCCGCCTCCAAAGTCGCCCGAATATCGATTTCAATCGCCTAGAAACTCGCGTGATGCGCTTTGAAAACTTGGTATTACCAACGGTGGATTTAGTTAATGCTAGCTTTTGTCTACCCTTCTGTCCGCCAGAGCATTTTTCTGAGTTGTGGAATAAGATTGTTGCAGCGTTACGAGTCGGGGGGCGATTTTGCGGTCAACTTTTTGGCGATCGCGATTCGTGGGCGACGTATCCAAATATGAGTCATCACACGCGATCGCAAGTCGAAGAATTATTGCAACCATTTACTGTTGAAGTACTGCAAGAAGAAGAACACCCTGGGACAACAGCTTTAGGCGAACAGAAGTACTGGCATATCTTTCACATTGTTGCTTGCAAAGAATCAATCAACAGCAACCATGACATCTGATGATTTCACAACTGCGTAAGCTTCTTTACCTTCTGCAAGTCCTAGATTTTCAGCCGAGGATTTTGTAATAACTGCAACAACTTCTACTCCAGGTGCAATTTCTAACGTCACTTCAGTATTAACAACTCCTGGTACAATTTTTTTCACAGTTGCTTTTAGAGTATTACGCGCGCTAATTTTCATACTTTAATCCTTATTTGTTACTTTTTTAGTATTTAAATCATTGCACAAAAATATTTTTCTAAGTGTTAATCAAGATACTTTTTAAAAATTAAGAATTGTTTAGTAATTTCAATTTTGAAATACAATTCTTTTTCAGAAAACGAAAGATTTAAAAAATGGGAAAACATCTAAGAGTGTCCCTTTCTCTAGGACGTCTTTCTAGATCCCTTACAGTTAATTTTGATGTACAATGAAACTTTTGCACATAACACCAACCATTGCTTTATATAGCATTTAACTCTGATCCCTGCCCTAGTTCATTACGAATTATCAAAGATTTACCCTTATAGATATCGTCAACATTGATACCGATGCGTGATTGTTTGAAGCATTGTTGTGAATTTTGACGGATATCGGTTTTATCAATTCAACTGACTTGAAAGTCACGCGCAACTGTTGAATTTTTGTGCATTAAGTATTTGAAGCTTTAGCCGCTTGTGATGAAACTGGTATGAATTAGTTTTACAGGTTTCTGAGTTACTTTTGAACCCAAACCCAGATTGGGACAAACGCGATCGCTCTTACAGCCGTTAAGATTTATACTCAACTAGCTAAGACGTGATAGCAAGAAGTAATTCATGTGGATTGTACGAAAACCATAGGTTATAATTTTTACACAGCATTTTATCTTCAAACCTAAAAACAATGTCATACAACGCTCAGCACTACAACACCTTTGCAGCACTACTTCAAATGCGGGGACTTCCAATAGAGTTGGCTAAGCTTATCAGTGGTGAACTAGCTCAAATAGATAATGACAGGCAGGACAGGCTAATCGAGACTTTCACAGTAAGACTGTACGCAAAACAAGTTTCTGTGCAAGAAGGTGACAGTGTTTCCCATTAGTAAAGGCTGCTACCTGTGACGGTTACAGCAACAGTTACTGAGTGCGTTCAAAAAGTAACTCAGTCTAGTGGATGGTTATATTCGAGCAGTTAGGAAATATCTCCCAGCTCAGTACAAAAGTATTTCAACAGTATTATTTAATACTAAATTAATGGTAATAAATAGTTTTGACGATATTCTTGCTTTAAGAGTTTTAGCAGGACAATATACGTTACGCCAACGCGCTTTGCTTCCTAGTGCTCCTGGCATTTATTTTGTCACTAACGAACGCAATTACTTACTTTATATTGGTAAAGCGACAAACTTACAGAATCGTTGGGCGGGAAACGGACATCATCGCTATAAGCAGCTTGCTAGGAAAGGATTAGATAAGATTATCATCAGTTATGTTTTAGCTCCAGTTACAGAACTAGATAGTTTAGAGCGTCAGTACATTGAAGTACTTAAACCATTACTCAACAATGGCAAGGTTAAAAAGTATCTGCCGAAAAAGAGTCCGCGTCTTAGCGAACTGCAACGCTTACTGAAGCTAGCAAATAGCCCACTTTTCCCTTCTTGCAAGTTCACAACCGACCTACAAGGAAATACCATACCAAGACCCCCTTGGCATTTGTTTCGTGGTTTTGTTGCGGGTACTTATACTGCTGACAATCTTTGCTATATCGTCATTGTCTGTCAACAAAATATGGGTGAGATCTTATACAACAGTTCTACTCATAAAACCAAAAGGCGCTTTTACATTCAGGATCAAGAGGTTTGGAAAATTCCTGGTGCAGCGCGTTATGCTTGGCTGCACGGACCAATATGGCAATTCGATGCTAGACAAGTAGTTTTTGAATTTGTAGAGTTTTTTACTCTAGGGAGTCATTTATTTGAGCAAGTTTATCCCCATCTTATAGAGTGCCAAATTGCCAGTGTAAAAATGAGGAAGTTGTCTCACAAGAGTTACCTAGAGGCAGTTGTGCAAACCCTACAAACAGACGAGAATCAATCAGCACAAGATTATCTTCGTAACGTTTGTACCAACTTGCAGCCTTTACCTGCTGACTTCGCTCTGGATGAGAAAATTATTTGGTGAGTCTTTTGTGTTATTTCCTGGTTGTTACGTCCTTGATAGTGGCATCTAAAGTATCTAATTCGGTTACTAAATAAGTGTATTTATTAACTAAGTATAACTGTTTACCTAGTGTCTTTCTCTGAGGCTGTCGCATCATTAGCAAACAACTCAATTTTGAAACACTGATTGATATTGATTTTTTATAGTTTAAATGCCCATTCCGCTGCTAAATCCACCAGAATTCGCGTTCCTAGATCAATTTCGGTTGATTGATAGTGAGTCGCGAGATACTTGTCTATTACTCACAACTTAGTTGAAAGGCGATCGCGCCAACTTACAGTTGCCATAACTCAAGGAACTTTTTCGCATATCTAGGTTTAATTGATAGCACATATGCTATTACTATTTTTTATGGGACGTAGTGGTCGATACAAGCGTGTTTATTAGCGCGTTGATTAGTTCGCAAGGAGCAAGCCGAGAGCTTTTAAGGCAATGCTTGTTATTGAAGTATCAACCATTAATGGGCAATGCGTTATTTGCTGAGTACGAACAAGTTACGAGTAGAGATGAGATTCTACGCTTGTGTCCTTTATCAGTTGAAGAAATAGAAATGCTTTTGGCTTCATTTATGAATATCTGTGAGTGGATGCACATTTACTACTTGTGGCGACCTAATTTGATTGCTGGTAATGCAAGCATTATTGTTACTCACAATACTCAGGACTTTAAGCAAGCAGAACTTTCTTTTCCCGAATTGTCAATTCTCAAACCTGAAGAGATGATTCGCTTACCTGACGAGAAACACGAACGATTAAAAGAATTGGCAAAAAGAAGAAATATTAGTGTTAACAAGCTAGTCGAAGAACTCTCGACTTTCGAGCTATGGTAGTGAAATCAGTTACACAAATAGCTAGGTAGAGAAATGTACATTTTAAACCTTGCAGTACTTTGAAGACCAACAGATAATTAATCTCTTAAGTTTACGATCGGGGTAACAATTTAACCAAGAAGTTCAATTTCTGCTTTGATCATTGCTGCTTGCGAGTCGCGAAAGACGTGCAAACCGAGTTTTTTACACAAATGCTGCATTGCTAGATTGTCGGGGAGAATATCAGCAGTCATGCGGCTAAGTTTTTCATCTCGACCAATTTGTAATAACTGTTGCAGTAAATGCGTACCTAATCCTTGATTTTGGTAGCGATCGCTTACGACTAAAGCAAACTCGGCTTCGTTCGATTGGTGTAGTTTACTTAATCGTCCCACGCCGATAATTTGTCGGACTTGTGTTTGCGGATCTTCGTATTCGGCGACTAAAGCAATTTCGCGATCGTAGTCGATAAAGCAAATGCGCGTTAATCGTTCGTGCGAAGTGCGATAACTTAACTTTGTCACGTGAGCATAGCGTAAGTAAACGCTTTCTTCGGAAAGTGATTGATGAAACTGAATCATCAACGGTTCATCTTCTGGACGAATCGGGCGGATGGTAACGTTTGTTCCATCTCTAAGTTGCCAAGTTGAAACGTATTGCGTCGGATAAGGGCGAATCGCGAGTTTTGGTAGTTTGTCTTCTGCGATTGTTGGTTCGTGTAGAACTACTCGCGCATCAAGGGCGATTAAACCATTATTTTGTCCTGGCTTAGCTAACAACGGGTTAATGTCAATTTCTTTGATCCAACGCTGTTCTATTACGAGTTGACTAAAGCGAACTAAAAGTTGCTCTAAACCAGCTAAATCAACACTTGGAAGACCGCGTACGCCTTGGAGTGCTCGATAAATTTGCGTTTGTTCCATCATCCGCCGTGCTAAAGTGCTATTCAGCGGTGGTAATGCTAGCGCTCGATCTTGAAAGACTTCGACAAGTTGTCCGCCAGTACCAAATAGTAATACTGGACCAAATTGCGGGTCGATGCTGCTACCAATGATGAGTTCGTAACCATCAAGGGTAATCATGGGTTGAACGGTAACGCCCATAAAATGCTCAATACCGACTTTTTCTCGCACAGATGATTGAATCTTTTGATAAGCAACTCGTACCGCGTCTGCATTTTGTAAATTTAACTGCACGCCACCGACATCAGTTTTGTGCGTAATCGTCTCACTAAATAACTTAAGTACAACAGGATACGCGATCGCCTCTGCAAGACTAACAGCTTCTTCTACGGTGGTTGCGACATAAGTTTCTACCGTTGGGATACCGTAAGTAGCAAGCAGTTGTTTCGATTCCCATTCTGTTAAGATAGTCCGATTTTGTTGACGTGCTTTATGAATAATCTCTTCCGCACCAGCGCGGTGTAAAATTCCTGAATCGCCTGTGAGTAAGGTTGGTGTTTCGTATAATCCGCGTAAGTTGTAGCTGTACTGCCACATATAGTTAAATACACGCGCAGCCGTATCAGGAAAAGCAAAAGTCGAAACGCGGGCGCAATTGAGAATTTTTTCTCCCGTTGCTACATCTGCACCGCCCATCCAGCTAGCAAGAATCGGCATTCCAATTTTAGATGCGATCGCCTGCTGATTGTTTTCAATATAAGACTTTAATCGCTCGGCGGTTTGCGTGGGATCGGTCATCGCTTGAGGTGTTAAGATAACCAATAATCCATCACTGTTGGGGTTTTGTGCCGCGATTTCTATGGCTTTGGCATAGCGATCGGGGTCAGCATCGCCTAAGATATCAATGGGGTTATGATGGCTCCATTGCGGTGGTAGTATTCGATCGAGTGCGGCGATCGTGTCTGGTGCGAGTTCTGCAAGTTCGCCACCTTGGGTAATTAAAGCATCAGTGGCGATCACGCCAGGACCGCCAGCATTGGTGAGAATTGTCAGTCGTTTTCCTTTGGGACGTGGTTGTTTGGCAAGAACTTCTGCCATGCTGAATAAATCATCGATGCTATTAACGCGCAAGACACCACAACGACGGAATGCTGCATCAAAAACTTCGTCACTACTACTTAAAGCACCAGTGTGCGAGGCTGCTGCTTGAGCTGCTGCGGTTGTTCGACCTGCTTTAATCACGATAATGGGTTTAGTCAACGCGACTTCTCTTGCTGCTGAGAGGAAAGAACGCGCATCGCCAATCGATTCCATGTAAATCACAATACTTTTAGTGTGAGGGTCGTCACCGAGGTAATCAATTAGGTCGCCCCAATTCACATCCAGCATCGAACCAATCGAAATGAAAGCGCTAAACCCGACATTTTCGCGACGACTCCAATCAAGAATGGATGTACATAAAGCACCACTTTGGCTGATGAATCCTACACTACCAGGAAGCGCCGCGTGTGGGGCAAAAGTAGCATTTAATCCGGTTATGGGACTCATCACACCCAAGCAGTTAGGACCTATAATGCGCATCCCTGATGATGCTTGTGCTGCTAAAATTTGCTGTTCGAGTTCAATTCCTGTTGCACCCGTTTCTTTGAACCCAGCGGAGATGATAATTGCACCTTTAACTCCCGTCGCTGCACATTCACGAATGATACCAGGTACAGTTGCCGCAGGAGTGACAACAATAGCAAGGTCGACAGGTTCGGGAACGGCGGCGATATGAGGATAAGCTTTAATTCCCAGAACGCTAGCTCGTTTGGGATTAACTGGGAATACTGTTCCTCCGAAGGGATTGCTAATTAAGTTCCATAAAACCGTTCGTCCAACGCTGTCTGGTTTTTCCGTCGCACCGATGACAGCAACGGTTTTTGGTGCAAAGATGGCATCAAGAGGATGGCGTTGCCTAAGATCCGTACCTACTGCGATCGTGGATGACATAAATTTTTGCATAATGTTTCACTAAATAAGCAACACAACCATTCTCTCCTCTGCACCTCTGCACCTCTGCTTCCTCTGCTTCCTCTGCTTCCTCTGCTTCCTCTGCTTCCTCTGCTTCCTCTGCACTTTATCCCACCACTTCTGGATGATATAAAGCAGCATCGACTCGACATCCTCGGTAAGCTAAAACGTAGAGTTCTTTTAAGTCGCGGATGAGGGGATAGCGGGGGTTTGCACCTGTGCATTGATCGTCGAAGGCGCGATCTGCTAATTCTTCAAGATGTGCGTAGAATTCTTGCTCGTCTTCTGGTAAGGCTTCTTTGATTGTAGCGGGGATGTCTAAGGAGCGTTTTAAGTCTTCTACGGCTTCGACGAGTTTCTCTACTTTTTCATCAGGTGTATTACCGCCTAAGCGCAAATGATCGGCAATTTGTGCGTATCGTTCTTTTGCATTAGGATATTTATATTGGGGAAATATTGCTTGCTTGAAGGGAACATCGGTAGCATTGTAACGAATGACGTGCGAAATCAGCAGCGCGTTGGCTAAACCGTGCGGTACGTGGAACGTTGAACCGAGTTTATGTGCCATCGAGTGACAAATTCCTAAAAAGGCATTGGCAAAAGCCATTCCAGCGATCGTTGCGGCATAGTGGACTTTTTCGCGGGCTTCGGGATCGTTTGCGCCATTTTTGTAAGAACGCGGTAGGTATTTAAATAAGAGTGCGATCGCTTCTAATGCTAGTCCTTCAGTAAATTCTGTCGCTAGAACTGAAACATAAGCTTCGAGTGCATGAGTTAAAGCGTCAATTCCTCCATAAGCTGTGAGTTTTTTAGGCATTGTTAACACTAATTCGGGGTCAACGATTGCCATGTTTGGTGTGAGTGCATAATCTGCTAGTGGATACTTAATGCCTACTGAGTCGTCAGTAACGACTGCAAATGGTGTCACTTCCGATCCCGTTCCTGAAGTTGTAGGAATCGCAACCATCGTCGCTTTTTTACCTAACGCTGGCAGTTCATAAACGCGCTTGCGGATATCCATAAACCGCATTGCCAAACCTTCGAATTCAATTTCTGGCTGTTCGTACATTAACCACATTACTTTAGCCGCATCCATTGGCGAACCACCACCAACGGCGATAATCACATCCGGTTGATAGTTCCGCAGTAGTGATAAACCTTTGTTGACATTTGAAAGTGTGGGGTCAGGTTCAACTTCGTAGAACATTGAATAATCTACCCCAATTTCATCTAGAATGTTGGTAATTTTTTTTGTAATTCCTAAGTCGAATAGAGGTTTATCAGTAATAATGAACGCGCGTTTTTTACTTTCTAATTCGCGTAAGGCAATCGGCAAACAACCATATTTGAAATAGATCTTTGGCGGAACGCGAAACCATAGCATATTTTCGCGTCTTTCTGACACAGTTTTAATATTTAATAAATGGTGTACGCCGACGTTTCCTGATACTGAGTTATCTCCCCAAGAACCACATCCTAAAGTCAGCGAGGGGTCGAGTTTAAAGTTGTACAAGTCACCAATTGCACCTTGGGAAGAAGGCGTATTAATCAAAACGCGGGCGGTCTCTACCATTGACTCAAAGTAGTCAATATGTTCTTTATTTGCTGGATCTGTGTAGAGAACCGAAGTATGACCGCGTCCGCCAAAGTCAATTAATTGAACAGCTTTATCTACTGCTTTTTGAAAACTTTCAGCACGGTACATTGCTAAAATTGGCGATAGCTTTTCATAGGCAAACGGCTCATTTTTACTTATGTCTTCTACTTCGCCAATTAAAACTTTTGCTTTTGGAATTTTTAAATCAGCAATTTGCGCAATTTTTTCAACTGATTGCCCAACAATTTCTGGATTAATACGACCGTCAATAAGAATTTTATTTCCTAGTTTTTCTTTATCTTCTGGAGTGAGGAAATACGCGCCGCGATCGCGAAATTCTTGTTTGACGCTTTCATAAACTTCATCAACAACAATAACGGATTGTTCAGACGCACAAATCATTCCGTTGTCGAAAGTTTTACTAATTAAAATTGAACTGACTGCTGTTTTAATATCCGCAGTTTCATCAATCACCGCCGGAGTATTACCCGCACCCACGCCTAATGAAGGATGACCTGACGAATAGGCGGCTTTCACCATTCCTGGACCACCTGTCGCCAAAATCAGCTTAATATCTGGATGCTGCATCAAAGCTTGTGATAGTGGTACTGTCGGCTCATCAATCCAACCGATAATATCCGCAGGAGCACCAGCAGCCATAGCAGCATCTAAGATAATTTGTGCGGCTTCAATCGTACATTTTTTTGCACGGGGATGCGGAGAAAAGACAATTGCATTACGTGTTTTCAGTGCTAGTAAAGCTTTAAAAATGACCGTCGATGTAGGGTTTGTTGTTGGAACAATTCCTGCTAAGATTCCGACTGGTTCGGCAATTTTTTGAATGCCAAAAGTCCGATCTTCTTCGATAATGCCGCAAGTTCGTTCGTGCTTGTATTTGTTGTAAATGTATTCAGAAGCAAAGTGATTTTTAATCACCTTATCTTCCACAATTCCCATACCTGTTTCGGCTACTGCCATTTTTGCTAAAGGAATTCGTTCTGCGTTGGCAGCAAGCGCAGCTTTTTTAAATATATTGTCAACTTGTTCTTGAGTAAAATGTGCGTATTCTATCTGTGCTGCTTTTACTCTTTGAATGAGTTCTTCTAGTTCTTGAAAATTTGTAGCCATTATACTCTTCCTCATTCTTCAGTTGACGTTAAGACCGTAGCTTCTGAAAATGTCGATTGTATTTCGTACTAACTCTGGTGATGGTGGTGGCGTATCTTTGAGTTGGTATTCATACCCTAATTGTTCCCATTTGTATTCTCCCATTTTATGAAAGGGGAGGACTTCTACTTTTTCTACGTTACTTAAGCTTGAGACAAAATGAGCTAATTCTGTAACGTTATGACGAGCATCAGTTAGATTAGGAACTAAGACAAAGCGAATCCATGTAGGTTTATGAATTTCGCTCAGATAACGGGCTAATTTTAAAGTAGGTTCCAGAGAAACACTCGTTACCTTTCGATAAATTTCGGGATCGAAAGACTTGATATCTAATAAAACTAAGTCTACAAATTTTAATACATCTTTTGCAGTATCCAAATCAACAAAACCGGAAGTATCTAGCGCGGTATGAAGCCCAATTTCTTGACAGCGTTTACAGATTTCTTTAACAAATTGCGGCTGCATTAATGGTTCGCCGCCACTTATAGTGACACCTCCACCAGAAAAGCGAATATAGGAAGTGTATTTTTTGATTTCGGCAATTAATTCATCAACACTAACTGGCTTGCCATCTGTGATACTTCGACAATCAGGATTGTGGCAATAAAGACAGCGCAGCGGACAACCTTGGGTGAAAATAACAAAGCGAATACCAGGTCCATCAGTTGTACCGCAGCTTTCGATGGAATGAATTTTGCCGATGGTAGTCATACGAGTACGTTGTGTTTAAGGTTGAGATTTGCGTCGCCTAAGTCCACGCCAGTTGCTACAACGGGGAGAGGCTCACCCATGTGTGGGAGACTTTGAAGTATTGCTGGTAGATACCGAGGTTTTTGCCCCCTAAATCCCCAAGTTTGGGGGACTTTGAAGAAGTATTAGTGAGCGTTTTGGGTACTTTAATAAGGGGATATGACGAACTTTTAGCGATGAAATCTAAGCGCATTCGAGGCACTACTCCTGGTATTATTGCTGCGGCAAGACGACTGCGACAGAACCTTACATCTGCGGAAAAGATTTTGTGGGAAGCTTTGAGAAATCGACAACTGGATGGCTTAAGGTTTCGCTGTCAACACGCTGTTGGTTCATTTGTTGTTGATTTCTACTGTGCTGAGTGTCGGTTAGCTGTTGAAGTTGATGGCGAGATTCACGAGCAACGTGTTGACTATGATACTGCCCGTACTACAAAACTTCAGCAATTTGGCTTACGAGTCATAAGATTTCGCAATCAAGAAGTTATGACCAACTTAGATAAAGTTCTCCAACAGATTCTTAAAGCCAGTCGCGAACAAATTTAGCGATTCCACACACAGTTCTCTACTCTCAAAGTTCCCTAGAATTGGAGACTTTAGGGGGCGCGAAAACCTCAAACACCAACCTCAGCACTTTTGTATACCATAGCCTTTGATGAAAAAACTAACGATTCTACTCTCAAAGTCCCCCACATATAGGAAGTTTAGAAGGCGAGGGCGCAAACTCAAAGGCAATTGTGGAAGGTTCGCTTAATCACATCTAGCTGCTGTTCGCGAGTTAACTTGATAAAATTGACTGCATATCCTGATACCCTAATTGTTAATTGCGGATACTTTTCAGGATGCTCCATTGCTTCTAGCAAGGTTTCGCGTTGCAGCACGTTGATGTTAACATGATGACCGCCATCGTGGAAGTAACCATCTAACATTCCGACTAAATTGTTAACTTGAGCTTCGGAAGTTTTTCCTAACGCCTGTGGCACAATTGAGAAGGTGTAAGAAATGCCATCTTGTGCGTGTTCGTAGGGAAGTTTGGCAACAGAAGCGAGGCTTGCGATCGCACCTTTGGTATCTCTTCCGTGCATGGGGTTTGCGCCTGGTGCAAAGGGTTCTCCTGCTTTACGCCCATCGGGGGTATTTCCCGTTTTCTTGCCATACACAACGTTTGAGGTAATCGTCAAAATTGATTGCGTGGGTACAGCATCGCGGTACGTTTTACACGCCCGCAGTTTATTCATGAACGTTGTGACTAAATCTGTGGCAATTCGATCGACGCGATCGTCGTTGTTACCAAACTTAGGATAATCGCCTTCAATTTCGTAATCAACCGCTAAACCACTTTCATTGCGCAACACTTTAACTTTGGCGTATTTAATTGCAGATAATGCATCAGCTACTACCGATAACCCTGCGACTCCACACGCCATTGTGCGATAAACATCGCGATCGTGTAACGCCATTTCTAGGCGTTCGTAGCAATATTTATCGTGCATGTAGTGAATGACGTTTAAAGTGTTGATGTATAGCTTGGCTAACCAGTCCATCATCTGGTTGAACTTCGCCATCACTTCGTCGTAATCTAAGTAATCAGCAGTTATCGGCTCGAATTGCGGTGCAATTTGTTCGCCAGTTTTCTCGTCTTTACCGCCGTTAATGGCGTAAAGTAGTGCCTTAGCAAGATTCGCCCGCGCCCCAAAAAATTGCATTTGTTTACCAACACGCATGGCGCTAACACAGCAAGCGATCGCATAATCGTCGCCGTAGTACGGACGCATCAAATCGTCGTTTTCGTATTGAATTGAGCTAGTATCTACAGAAACCTTGGCACAGAAGCGCTTGAAGTTCGCTGGTAGTTGTTCTGACCACAAAACGGTTAAATTAGGTTCGGGTGCTGCTTCTAAGTTGTACAGCGTGTGCAAAAAGCGGAAACTTGTTTTTGTTACCAAAGTTCTGCCATCTTCGCCCATACCTGCGATCGCTTCTGTTACCCAAGTCGGATCGCCAGAGAATAGTTCGTTGTAATCAGGAGTTCGTAAGAAACGCACCATTCGCAACTTCATTACGAAATGATCGATTAATTCTTGCAGTTGCGTTTCAGTTGCCGTACCATTTTGCAAGTCGCGCTCAAAATAGATGTCTAAAAACGTCGAAACTCGCCCTAAAGACATCGCCGCGCCGTTTTGTTCTTTGACTGCACCGAGATACGCAAAATACAGCCACTGTACTGCTTCTTGTGCATTAGCTGCTGGTTGACTGATATCAAATCCGTAGCTAGCCGCCATCTCTTTGAGTTCAAACAAGGCGCGAATTTGCTCGGAAATTTCTTCGCGACGTCGGATGATACACGCATCGATGCAATCGACGTCTAAAGATTCGAGTTGTTGCTTTTTGTCGCTAATTAAAAAATCAACTCCGTAAAGTGGAACGCGTCGATAGTCGCCAATAATCCGACCGCGACCGTAAGCATCGGGTAAACCTGTAATAATGCCAGAGTGGCGTGCTAAGCGCATTTCTTTAGTATATGCGTCGAACACACCATCGTTATGCGTTTTGCGATACTTTTTGAAGATTTCTTCGGTTTGCGGATCTAACTTGTAGCCATAAGCTTCTAGCGATGCTTTGACTGTTCTAATCCCACCAAACGGCATAATTGCTCGTTTTAAAGGTTTATCCGTTTGCAAACCAACAATTTGTTCTAAATTGCGATCGATGTAACCAGGACTGTGCGAAGTGATGCTAGATACAACTTTGGTATCTGTATCTAAAATTCCCTGTTTTCTTTCTTCACTCATCAGCGCTTTTACTTTATTCCACAGCGCTTGAGTTCGATCTGTAGCAGATGCTAAAAAAGCTTCGTCACCTTCATAGGGTTTGTAGTTTTTTTGGATGAAATCGCGAACATTAATTGTTTCCATCCATTCGCCTGGTATAAAACCTTGCCATTGCGTCATAGACTTAACCATCCTCAATTTACTAACAGTAAATCAGTCGTTTCTTCGGTTAACTCTCTATTCTTTATAGCCACCTCTATTTTATGGCTGTTTTCGCTAATAAAAGACTCATTTGATAATTTGTAAATATAAATTTATATATTTTTATAAAACAATTAATTTATTATTTTTTAACTAAATTTGCTCTTCGCTTTATCTACTGTCACAAGAAAGTTGCAAGTAAGAAATTAACCTAGAAGCAAAACCTGAAAGCCAGTTACCAAGCTATTTTCACTAGCTTGCGATAAATTTTAATATACTGCATCTTGGCAATCAATCTTACATTAGTTCGAGCATGACTCAACAAATGGATATCTGAATAATCAAGTATAATTATGATGTGCCATCTTATATAAATATTCTAACTTAATTAGAAAAGTGTGAAGAATTAAGTAAAAAATGAGTTTATTTTTTTTATTAGCATCAACACCAAAAAAGATTAAAATTAGAATTGAGAAACAATAAGACTTTGGCAATAGATAATGACATAAGTTTACATCTCCTCTGCACCTGAAGCTTCCTCTGCTCATCTATACATACGATCGCTCAATAGAAATGCAGATGGTTGTACTTGTAAATCTGCACGTTCATAAGCATCCATATCGACCTTGACGGATTTGACTCGCCAAATTTCTTCACAGTATTCCTTAATTGTGCGATCTGACGAAAATTTTCCCGTGCGTGCGGTATTGAGAATAGACATTCGTATCCAACGATCGCGATCGCGGTAAGCTTGACTAACTTGTTCTTGACAGTCGATGTAAGATTGATAATCTGCCATCAGCAGATATTCGTCGTGATGCAGCAGTGAGTTGACAATTGGTCTAAATAAATTAGGATCTTCAGGCGAAAAGTAGCCGCGTGCAATGTATTGCAATACTTCCTGCAGTTCGCGATTCGTTTTGTAGTAGTGCTGTGGGTGATATCCTGATGCTTTTAATGCAGAAACTTCATCAACAGTTAAACCAAAGAGAAAGAAATTGTCTGCGCCGACTTCCTGACGAATTTCGACATTCGCACCGTCAAGAGTACCAATTGTGAGTGCACCGTTCATGGCAAATTTCATATTACCAGTGCCAGAAGCTTCTTTCCCCGCAGTTGAGATTTGTTCGGAAAGATCCGCAGCAGCGTAAACTCGTTGACCGAGCGATACGCTGTAGTTTGCCAAAAAGATAACCTTCAAACGACCTGCGACATCGGGATCGCGGTTGACGACATCGGCGACAGAATTAATCAATTTAATAATTAGCTTTGCCATGTAATAACCAGGCGCGGCTTTACCTCCAAAGATGAAAGTTCGGGGAAAAATCTCGATTTGCGGATGGCGTTTGATGCGGTTGTAGAGTGTAATGATGTGTAATACGTTTAATAACTGCCGCTTGTATTCGTGCATGCGCTTGACTTGAATATCAAACAGCGAGTTGATATCGACGGCGATACCGTAATGCTGTTGAATATAATTGGCTAAATCTTGCTTGTTAGCAAGTTTAATTTGCCACCAGCGATCGCGAAAATCGATATCATCGACAAACGCTTCGAGTTGCTGGAGGTCTTCCAGGTTTTTAACCCAGTTTTTACCAATCTTTTCGGTAATCAAGTTAGCTAGTCGAGGGTTAGCTAGCAATAGCCAACGACGCGGTGTCACGCCATTCGTTTTGTTACTAAACTTTTCGGGAAATAGTTCGTAGAAATCCCGTAATAGTTCGTTTTTCAGTAATTCGGTATGCAACGCAGCAACACCATTGATTGCATGACTTCCCACACACGCCAGATGTGCCATGCGGACTTGCTTTTCTTGACCTTCTTCAATGAGCGATAAACGCGCGATCCGATCGAACTCACCAGGATAACGGGTATAGACGTAATTAAGAAAGCGGTAGTTAATTTCATAAATGATTTCGAGATGTCGCGGTAAGATGCGACCAAAGAGACTCACAGACCACCGCTCTAAAGCTTCTGGTAACAAAGTATGATTGGTGTAAGCAAAAGCATTTTGCGTAATATGCCAAGCTTGCTCCCAAGTCATTTGATGTTCGTCGATTAACAAGCGCATCAATTCCGCAATTGCGATCGCCGGGTGAGTGTCGTTAAGTTGCAGTGCGGCTTTTTCGTGTAGGTTCTCTAAACTATCGTGCGTGCGTAAATGCAAGCGGATGATATCTTGCAACGAACAAGACACAAAGAAATATTGCTGTTCTAGGCGTAGTTCGCGTCCTTGGATGGTATTGTCGTTAGGGTAAAGAACCTTCGAGATATTTTCGGAAAACATCTTATTGGCGACTGCGCCGAAATAGTCTCCCGCATCAAACGCTTGAAAGTTAAACTCTTCACTCGCCTCAGCTTTCCACAGACGTAGGGTATTAACCGTATTAGTGTCGTAACCAGGAACAGGCGTATCGTAAGGAATTCCTAAAACAGTTTGCTCATTAATCCAGCGCACGCGATAATGACCGTGTTCGTCGGTATAGTGTTCGGTATAACCGCCGAGTTTAACAGCAACGCGATAATCAGGGCGGGGAATTTCCCAAGGATTGCCAAAATTTAGCCATTTATCAGGAATTTCTCGTTGCCAACCATTTTGAATGGCTTGCTCAAAAATACCAAACTCGTAGCGAATGCCATAGCCGACTGCGGGAATTTCTAGTGTTGCTAAGGAATCGAGAAAACAAGCGGCTAGCCGCCCTAAGCCACCATTTCCTAACCCTGGTTCGCGTTCGCGTTCTAATAGATCGTCCAACTCTAGCCCAGACTCGTGTAAAATCTGGCGGACTTGTTCGTAAAGACCCAAGTTGATTAGGCTATTACCTAAGTGGCGACCCATCAAAAATTCTGCTGAGAGGTAATAGACAGTTTTAGCATCTTGTTGAACGTAAGTTTTTGCGGTTTGAATGCGGCGTTGCGTCAAGCGATCGCGGATACTATGCGCCACAGCCATATAGTAATCGTGGAGTGTCGCGAAATATTCATCTTTACCTTGAACGCGATACAGATTTTCTGCAAAAGCACGTTTAAGCGCTTCCTTACTCAGATTGGTGCTTTCTGTTTTGAGTTGCATATCTTCGCTTGCCAATCTGCGGTAATCATGCTCGAACGATTCACTCATAGCTTTAGCGTATAGATTATTGTCTAGAAGTTTCCTAAACTGATACCTTGCACCAATTTCATCTATTACCCACTCTCTCACCGCTAACAACCATCTGATGAATCAGACTAAATCAGCCTTTTAGCCCACTTAGAGTAAGCTTGAGCTATGAGCGTGGGAATTAATTCCCAGGTGGACTGTCGGGTTAATTGAGAACGGTACAAGACCTCAGCTAAATCCCCCACAAGTAGGGGACTTTAAGTAGTTGATTCATAAGCCCCCCTAAAGTTGTGGGTAGAGGAAACAGATACTGCTTCCTCTGCTTCTATTAAGCCCGCGTTGCTGCACCTTCAGCGCCTTCCTGAGATGGATTAGTACCACTATCAATGCGTTGCGGCGGTGTTTGATCGCCATCAGCACCGTAGTATCGCCACTTCCAGTCGCGAATTTCTGGCATATCTTCGCCGTGCTTATGGACGTAATGCTTGTGTTCGATTAATTTGTCGTAGAGCATTTGTTTAACATAGGCTGCGGTATAGCCGAGTTTCGGTACGCGATCGATGACATCGATTGCTAGATGGAAGCGGTCGAGATCGTTGAGGACAACCATATCAAACGGTGTAGTTGTGGTTCCTTCTTCTTTGTAACCGCGCACGTGCAAGTTTTTATGATTTGTCCGGCGATACGTTAGGCGGTGAATTAACCAAGGATAGCCATGAAACGCAAAGATAATTGGTTTGTCGGTGGTGAAGATACTGTCGAAATCTTTATCGCTTAAACCGTGCGGATGTTCGGTTTCTGGCTGCAATGTCATCAAATCAACAATATTGACAACGCGGACTTTGAGATCGGGGAAGTGATGCCGTAAAAGGTCTGTTGCGGCTAAAGTTTCAAGAGTGGGGATGTCACCAGCACACGCCATGACGACATCAGGTTCGCCGCCGCGATCGTTACTTGCCCATTCCCAGATACCGATCCCTTTAGTGCAATGCGCGATCGCTGCATTCATATCGAGGTATTGCAACGCGGGTTGTTTCCCTGCAACAATCACGTTGACATAGTGGCGACTTCTTAAGCAGTGGTCGGTGACTGAAAGGAGTGTATTTGCATCAGGGGGTAGATAAACGCGGATGATCTCGGCTTTTTTATTGACGACATGGTCGAGAAAACCAGGATCTTGGTGCGAGAAGCCATTATGATCTTGTCGCCAAACGTGCGAAGTGAGCAAGTAGTTAAGTGAAGCAATTGGTCTGCGCCAAGGAATATGACGCGTTGTCTTCAACCATTTGGCGTGTTGGTTGAACATTGAATCGATGATGTGAATAAACGCTTCATAACACGAGAATAAGCCGTGACGACCTGTTAGGAGATATCCTTCTAACCAACCTTGGCAAGTATGTTCGCTAAGAATTTCCATCACGCGACCATCTGGAGAGAGTTGCTCGTCTTCTGGCAAGACTTCGGCTACCCAAGTTCTATCTGTTGCCTCAAATACATTGTTGAGTCGATTTGATGCGGTTTCATCAGGACCGAAAAGACGAAAGTTGCGCTTTTCTAAGTTCAATTTCATCACGTCGCGCAGGAATGTTCCCATAACGCGCGTTGCTTCTGCTTCTACTATTGCTGGTTGGGGCACTTCTACCGCATAGTCGCGAAAATCGGGCATTTTTAAATCTTTGAGCAAAATGCCACCGTTAGCATGCGGATTATCACCCATGCGTCGCTGTCCTTGCGGTGCTAGTTCTGCTAATTCAGAGACAAACTTACCGTTCTCGTCGAAGAGTTCTTCGGGTTTATAGCTCTTCATCCACGCTTCTAGCAGTTTGACGTGTTCTGGCTGGCTTGCCATGTTTGCCAAGGGAACTTGGTGCGATCGCCAGTAATCTTCAGTTTTCTTGCCATCAACTTCTTTAGGTCCTGTCCAGCCTTTTGGGGATCGCAGAATAATCATGGGCCATTGCGGACGTTTTGTGAATCCATGAGTGCGCGCCTCGTTCTGAATTTCTTGAATTTCTGCGATCGCGGTATCCAACGTCGCCGCCATGAGCTGATGCATCGTTTCTGGCTCAGACCCTTCCACAAAATAAGGCTTGTAGCCATAGCCAACAAATAAGCTTTGCAACTCTTCGTGCGAAAGCCGCGCTAATACTGTCGGATTTGCAATTTTGTAGCCGTTGAGGTGCAATATCGGTAACACGGCGCCATCGCGAACTGGATTGAGAAATTTGTTGCTGTGCCAACTTGTTGCTAAAGGTCCCGTCTCTGCTTCGCCATCACCCACTACGCAAGCAACAAGTAGATCGGGGTTGTCAAAGGCAGCACCATAGGCGTGTGAAAGCGCGTACCCTAACTCACCGCCTTCATGAATCGAACCAGGCGTTTCTGGGGCAACGTGACTAGGAACACCTCCAGGAAAGGAAAACTGCTTGAAGAGTTTCTTCATTCCTTCAGCATCTTGGGTAATGTTTGGGTAATATTCGCTATACGTTCCTTCTAAATAAGTATTGGCGACTAACCCAGGACCGCCATGACCAGGTCCTGTAATATATATGGTGTTTAGGTCGTATTTCTTGATAACGCGATTGAGATGAACGTAAATAAAATTGAGTCCTGGTGTTGTCCCCCAGTGCCCTAAGAGTCTTGGCTTGACGTGTTCTATTTTCAGTGGTTCGCGCAGCAGCGGATTATCGAGTAAATAAATTTGACCCACCGACAGATAATTTGCTGCCCGCCAGTAGGCATTCATCTTGCGGAGTTCCTCGGCGGACAAAGGACCTGCTTGAAGTGTAGAAGCGATCGCTTGAACCATACTGATATGCCTTCCTTCCTTTCAAGTTTTACGAATTTACATCAATTGCCTTTTATTTCATGCTTAACAAAACGCTGAGCTGAAAAAACTGACTCTAAGGTAGATATATAAGTAGGGAACGCATGGAAAAGCATGTTTTCTCATTACTGAATCTAGATAAACTCGACGGATTGCTATTTATTTTTCTAACTCTGGATTAACGTATCACCTCACTTAAGTTGATGACCGAGATGCTCTAAAGATAGAATCCTTTTATAAAAAATCTGATTCTAAGTTGACAACCAATAATTTATTATAAATCGCTAGTCTTTTAACTTTCTGCCTATTTTTTCTCTAGCAATTTAATTGACTATTTAAGTTAAGTTACTTTAGCAATCTATTTATCAATATTACTTTCTCTTCAGAGACTGCTCAGTCTTTGCAGTTTAGCAGAGTTTTAAATTGGTCATCAACTATAGCTGTAAGATGTTAACTTTTGTAGAGACTTTCTCAGGTTTTTAAGATTTTCATCTGCTGTTAAGCTTTCGGTTGTTTAATTAATTGTTTAGGCTTTCTTTCGTTACTTTGTCATATGATGACTTGCGAAAAAGTAGTTGTGTTTACTAAAGCTTATATAATATCTACCTTTTTCACTCTTTTGTATCGTTAACTACTTCGACTCAGAACTTGAGTTTGTTGGACAACTCCTCTCTTAGGGAAACTTATTTTCAATAAATGCCGTAAGTTTTTAAGTTTATTTTAATATTTCTCGCGTTCGCTGCGAGCAATTGTATATCAAATCACTTTGTTTTCTGCTTGTGAATAAACTTTTACTTATGGTAGCGATAAGTTTTTTTTTGTAGAAACTGTATTTTAGTTTTTAAAAACATGGAGAAAGTAAATTTATATAACAAATACTTTAAGCAGCAGAATATTAAATTTCCAAACGATGGTAGTAATTACAACAATTTAATTTCTGTTTAGTAAAAACGATCCAACAAGACAGAATTACGGATCTTGCGTAGCAACCCAGTACAATTCCAACCAAAAGCGCGGTGCAGTGCGCTTCAGCTTTGACATGGGATCGCGCAGTAGCCGCGTAGCATTCAAACAAACAACTTCAACAAGTCCCATGTCTTTTGCGACTTCTGTAAGTACGTCTTTTTGGGTTTGTACAGCCTTAATCATCCTCTCAGAGCAATAAATCCCCACGTATTGCAAACGCCGAGGAGGTTTTCCCCAATACGAGTTGATAACTTTCACATAGCAGTGGCGGAGTAATTCTCCAGTTTTTGGGTAAACGCGACTGACGACAGTTGTAAATTCTCTCGCTAAGTATTCGTCAGAAATCATCGCAACCCTCCAGTGCGGCGCTCTAATGTTAATAGATCCGCAATCTGCTGCGGTAAGGCGACAGTATCTTCAACAAATAGAGGAGAGCTAAAGGTATAATTAGGATCGCACTCTCCAGAGTCGTAAACTTGAACGATCCACTTATCGGGTAATCCGACAACGCCGATTTCGACAACATACCAATCTTTGATGAAGCGAGAAGATAGAATCGCAAACCATTGTTGGCAATCAGGGAAGATTTCTAGATCTTGCATAAGAAAAGCAAAGGCTTGTTGTTCTGCTTCAGTTAGTGTGATTGCCATCGCAAGCTCCTGATGTATCGAATTGAGGATAAAGTCCTAAATACTTAGCTAATTCACGCGCAATATGAATTAAAAATTTGGCAGCATCTTGATTGCCTTCGTGTGCCATGAGTGTTGCTACCTGCATCATTGTTTTTACCAAATCTGCATCGAGTAAGTTTGGCTGGGCGTCTAAAATTTCAGGTTCCGCACCGTTGGGACAGCGAAGTAGCTGATCGATGAGATGAAGATAGTCTTGGTGTTGTCCTGTCATAGTTGTTTTTGAGGAATGAGGATTTAACTATCGAGTTAGGACGTACAGCAGGGTAAATAAAACGATCCAGATAATGTCTACAAAGTGCCAATAGATTTCCGCCATGGTAATGCCTGTATGTTTAGTCGCAGAGTAATGACCTAAACGACGCGATCGCCACAAAACACCCAAAATCAATAACAATCCTACAAATACATGCAAACCGTGAAAGCCTGTCATTAAGTAAAAACAGTTGGCAAAGACGTTCGTTGTTAACCCGTATCCCAACGTTAGATACTCATAAATTTGACCAGCAAGGAAAATAGTTCCCATCACAGCAGTTATGGCGTACCACAACCGCATTGCAGCAACATTGTTCTTTTTAATCGCAGTATCGCCCCAGTGAATCACAAAACTGCTAGAGACAAGAATCACCGTGTTGATTGTAGGTACGAGTAACTCGACTTCTGTCCCTTCAGGAGGCCAAATTTTGGCAGTCTCGCGCAAAAATAAGTAAGTTGCAAAAAAACCAGCAAACATCAACGATTCAGAAACCAGAAACGTCAACAGCCCAAATACGCGAAAGTCTGGATGTTCTGCGTGAGATATAACCTCGGATGAATTAAAAGTTGAATCTTCTTGCATATGGCAGTTTGAGAGTAGAGTTGATATAAAACCAAAGCAGAGGAGAATAGGTAATACTGCTACGCGGTTTGCGGGATTTCTGCAATATTGCGATCGCGACTGCCGTAATCATAGGGACCACAAGTCACGACGGGTAATTCTACCCAGTTTTCAATTGGAGGTGGAGAACTCGTCGTCCACTCTAAAGTCAACGCATCCCAGGGGTTATCAGAAGCTTTAACACCGTAGTGCCAACTCCAAACAGCATTGAGGAAAAACGGGATCGCAGATATTCCTAAAACAATGGCACCAAAGGTGCAAAGATGATTAATAGGAGCAAACTGCGGGTCATACATCGCAACTCGTCGCGGCATTCCTTGCAATCCCAGCAGATGCATCGGTAGGAAAGTGAGGTGCGTACCGATAAAAGTCAGCGCAAAGTGAATTTTTCCCCACATTTCACTCATCATTCGTCCGGTGATTTTGGGAAACCAGTGATAAATTCCGGCATAGATCCCGAAGACCGAACCACCAAACAAGACGTAGTGGAAGTGACCTACAACATAATAAGTATCGTGGACGTGCAAATCAAAAGGCGCTGTGCCCAACGTCACGCCACCTAAACCGCCAACGACAAACATCGACAGCAAACCAATGGCAAACAGCATGGCACTTGTAAAGCGGATTTTTCCTCCCCAAAGCGTCGCAACCCAACCAAAAATCTTGACTCCGGTAGGAACCGCAACAATCAGCGTAGAAATGGTAAAGAACATCCGCATCCAAGCTGGCGTACCGCTAGTAAACATATGATGTACCCAGACAAATAAACCAACAATGCAGATTGCCAAGCTAGAGTAGGCGATCGCTTTATAGCCAAAAATTGGCTTGCGGGCGTGCACCGGAATCACTTCAGACATAATGCCAAAAATTGGCAAAATCATGAGATAAACTGCAGGATGCGAATAAAACCAGAATAGATGCTGATAAAGGACGACATTTCCCCCTGCATCGGGTTTAAAGAAAGAAGTGCCAAAGTTGATATCAAATAACAACAGTACCAATCCTGCTGCAAGGACTGGGGTAGAAAGTAGCGCTAGCACTGATGTTGCTAAAATTGCCCAGCAAAATAACGGCAATTGCGTCCACTTCATGCTCGGAACTTTCATCTTTAAGATGGTGACAACAAAGTTAAGCGCTCCTAAAATTGAGGAAGTTCCCACCAAAACAATGCTGAGAATCCACATTGACTGGGCTGTATTTGCTGTCGTTAAACTCAAAGGTGGATAGGCAGTCCAACCGCTTTGCGCACCACCAAACAAGAAACTAGCTAGCAACAATGCACCCGCCGGCGGATTGAGCCAAAAAGCGATCGCATTTAACTTGGGAAACGCCATATCGCGCGCCCCAATTAGTAACGGCACAAGAAAGTTGCCAAATCCACCGATCGCAGCTGGTACAATCCATAAAAAGATCATCAACGTACCGTGATTGGTCATCAAAGCGTTATAAAAATTAGGATCGAGCAAATCTGCATCAGGTGTATATAACTCGGCGCGCATGGCGACCGCCATCAATCCGCCAATGAGATAAAACGCAAACGCTGTTACCAGATATTGAATACCAATAACTTTGTGATCGGTATTGAAGGTGAAGTAGTCGTACCATTTCCATACTTTTGGTAAGTTGCGATCAGTCGCACTATCGGTGACTTGCGGAGTTTCTAACTGTGTCATAAGAGTTAAAAGTTAAGGACTATGACGTAAAATTCTGAACTACGAATTATTTCCTGCTATGCAACCTGGTTTTCTTCCAGCCAGCGATCGAACTCTTCGGGAGCGTGCACTACTACTGAAGAACGCATACTACCGTGATAGCCGCCACAAAGTTCGGTGCAAATGATCGGATAAGTGCCAGTTTTTGTCGCGACGAACCGCAAATGCGTTGTTTGTCCTGGAATCGCGTCTTGCTTTAATCGAAACTGCGGAACCCAAAACGAGTGAATCACATCGTTGGCAGAGATGTTGAGGAGTACATCTTGACCTACAGCAACGTGCAATTCGCCTGCAACAATATTGCGATCGCGATAGTTGAACAACCATGCATACTGCATTCCACTCACATCCACAACAAGTGATGCTGGTTCGCCCGCATTTGTGGGTAAAGAATTAATTCCAATTGAACTATCGCGTTGTACGGGCATTGCTTGAACTGCGTGATGCGTTGTGGCAATTCCTCCCATTTCGGTGTAAACGTCTACGCTGTAAATTCCTAAACCAATGACAATAATTCCTGGAATAACTGTCCACAAAATCTCTAGCGGAAAGTTACCTTCTATCCACTGTCCATCACCGCTATCTCCGCGACGATGGCGAAACTGAATAATAGAAACAAGGATCGCCCCTTGGACTACTAAAAACAAAGCAGTACCAATTGCTACCATAACATTGAAGAAATTATCTACTAAAGGTGCTTGGATAGAAGCCTGTTCGGGTAAAAGAGAGTTATTTTGCCCTACCCATAAGCTAATCAAAGTTACTAAGATCCCAGCGATTAAAGTTAAAATACTAATTGGAATTTGTTTCATAAAATAATTTCCTCCGAATAGGCTTTTTGCTGCCACAATCTTTCCAACATTTCAATTTTTCTTTGCAACACAGCCGCACGATACATAACATACCTTTCGTATAAATAAATTCCTAAACCAAGAATAAGAGGAGTCAAAACTATTAATGATAAAAACAAATTAATGATGTAATTCACCTCATTCTGATTTGATTGATGACTAGATAGCAAATACTGAGTCTCAACAAAATCAAGATGTTTCTGCCAAACAATACTTATTACTATTAATGAGGGTAAAGTTACTAATAATGCTAGTAAACAAACTGATAGAGTGTTCTGCTTGTGTTTCATCTTGGGAATAATTAGTTCAGCTTTATTGAAAATATTGACTTTTGTCTAAACAGTTTTATATCAGCTACTGCGTCTCTAGTAGTTGCTTGATTAACGCTCAAATTAATTAAATTAATTAAGCTTGTACTCAGCTACTTAAAGTCCTGCAGCCTAAGAAATTAACTTTTTTTTGAGGGTGGGGGTTCTAGTATTTATCAACTAGGGTATGAGTATTTATCGATAGGGGAACTAGTGTTTTTGTACTCGCGACTAAACCCTATGTTCAATAGCATTTTTGTCAGATATCCTTAATATTTTTAGGGAGCTTTGTATATTTGCGCACAGAAAAATAATAGTTTTGCAATCCAACAAAAGCTCAGTAATCCGGCAGTATATCAGCTCAGCCGAATTATTGGATTTTTAGTTTTTAGATAGCTCAGCGTTTTACAATATCAAGCTGCAATGCTTGCCAAAGTATCAAAATCTCATGACTTAAAAGTCGATAAATTGAAGAAAAATTTGTTATTTAAGCCAAGCAGGTTATGGAAATATTAAGATTTTCTTGAATGGCTCAAGGTGAACAAAAATTTTAGATTTTCTCGGTTAGAACTAAGATCAAATTGCAACTAGGAAATCTGTAGCGATCGCGCTTTTTCTATACTCTCTTGCGATCGCGTCACTTGGCAGTATCGAGTTATTTCAGAAGCGCTACAAGTAGTGTGAGGAATCCATCTTTAGCTGAACATCATACATCTATGCAGCTGAGGTTAGTATTTCAATTTGAACACCAACCAAGCCTATGCCCTACGCCATTACTAAGCGCTGTATTCAGTGCGACAACTGTCTTCCTCAGTGTCCGACAGGTGCGATCAAAGTTATGGAAGGCGACTACTGGATCGACCCTAGTTTATGCAACAATTGTCAAGGTTACGTTGCACCACAATGTGTAGTATCTTGTCCGGTTGATTCGCCAGTACCTTGGCAAGCAAAAAAAGGTAGATGCAAGGTAGATGCAAGAACGGTTCCTAGTCCAAATCTATTTCCTGACGGGAAGAGCCATCCTTTTGCTTCTGCGATCGCAATTTGGGAATTATGCAACATTCTTGCACAGCGACAATCGCTGCGTTGGGAAACGGATGCTGCGGGTGAACTGTACTATCAACGGCAAATTAACGGCGGTAAGGGAGCGATCGCTTTCCGCGTAACAGACACGATCGCATCCGAATCATCAGTCGCCCTCAAAGGCGAACAGGCTTTATCAGTAATGGAAACGTTTGATATTAGAGCGGCATGTCTGCACTTGATCTATGCTGCTTATGTTACCAATCTAGACAAACCTTGGGAAGAAGAGTTTATCATTAGCGATCGCCAAATAGAGGAATATCTAGGACTAGATAAGCGCAAAGATTTGGGCAAATTAACTAAGCTATCTTTAATTAAAGAACTTGCACAACAACCTTGTAAATTCATTGCGTGTCTGAGGTTACCCCAACAAGGAAAAATTAAACCAGTTAACCTTGAAAAAAGCCGCTTATGGCATTTGTTGGATATCGAACACCACTTTCAAGAAGACGAACTTGGATGCAAACATCTTGTCGGGCTAACTTTCAAAATTAAAGCAGGTCAATGGGCAAAATATTTTCTAAACCGGCAAGGTTGCAAAGAACGAACTGCATTTTATCAATATGGTACTCTACCTAAAGCTTTACTGAGCAACGTCATGAGTATTTGGCAGCAACATGAGGGGGCGGCGCGAATGATGCTGTGGTTGTTGTTTAAAACCAAAATGGGTAGAGAACAGCGCGTGACAGTTCCCACACTCATGCGAGTCGCCTACGGCGATCGCAAACTCAATCAAGCAGCTTTACAACCAGAAAATCGCCAACGCCTGCTGAGAATATTTGAAAGCGATTTAGAGGTACTCAATCACTATGGACTTAAACCAGTATTCGATCCAGTTACCTATCCACCAGAAATTCAACCGTTGTGGGCGAAACTGAGTGATATTCCCGAAGATGCAGACGCCGCGTTAGAATTTTGGATCGATGATGGCAGTAACAATACGCGTTTAACCGATGCAGCTCCACGTGGCAAGTGGAATCGATTAATGAATGCCCGCATCTTATATTTTGAACTACCACCTGCTTGGGAATCACTCGCCCAGTCGAAGAAAAAGCCGCGCAGTACGAATCGCAAAACACAGTTAAAACCTGCTACCACGCTGTCTACAGAATACATTCTTGAGGCAAGAAAAAAACTCGGATTAAGCCAAAGAGATTTGGCACAGCTAACCGGTAAAAGTCAAAGTTGGATTCGCGATATTGAAAATGGGCGTTTTCAAGCTAAGTTAGAAGACCAGCTGCTGTTGCGAAGAGTTTTAGGGATGAATTAGTCTTTGATGCAAACTTCCTTGGAAAATAGGAAGCCCCCTTTGCGGAGGCTGTTTAACATAAAAATTTGGATATATTGCCTTTATTGTGTCCGGCGCTTGTCGAGTTTAGCTTGAGTGCGATCGCTGAAACAGTGTTGTTCAGTTTTTCGGACTCATTCCGTGACTTTACCGTCTCATTTACTCTATTTATTAAGCCCTGCCGGAGGGATTCGAACCCCCGTGATACAACTTAGAAGGTTGTTGCCTCATCCACTCGGCCACGGCAGGATGAAAACTACTTTGCTATCTTAGCAGCAAGACACCCTAGTGTGGTGTTTTCTTAATTTTTACAAGCCTTACTCATAGTATCAAAATTTTAGCTGTGTCTATCAGACAGTCGGCGAGGAAGAGAAAACGGAATAACAGCACAGACAGTAACTCCACCCGCGAATCGTCCGCGACCTCTGCAACCGTCAAAATAATCGCTACAATAATAGTAATTAGTGGTGTTGAATGGTGGAGGTTGTGCCTAGCTTTGGCAAAGAATATTGATAGCAGCGATCTAGCATGACTTTGTAACTAGGCTAATCTAAATACACCAGTAAAATTGCAAGTTACAAGCGCAGTTTGATGAAGTTGTTTCTATTTCTGATACAGTATTGTCTGTTGCTGAGCGCTGCTATATAACATAAAGTACTAATCCGACTTTGCTGCGAACATATGGTAAGCAACAGCGGGCTAAGGAAAAAACTGTGGTATGACCGTGAAAAAACTATCGAGTACTGACAAGGACGAAATTCTCAAACTATATCGGGAAACTGGAGAAACAACCTCCACGTTGGCGGAGCGCTATGGAGTCAGTAATTCGACAATTAGCCGTCTACTCAAAGTTACCTTACCAGAAGACGAGTACGAATCGCTGATTGCTTTAAAACGCGCGGCGCGGACTTTGCACTCAGATGCTAAAAACGTGCCAAGTACGCCAGAGGAATTAGCACAGCCACAGTTAGAGCAAGTCGAACCAGAATCAAGTCCTGTTCCTAGCCTTAGAAGACGACGTACAGCAGCAAAGGAACAACCAAAATTAGTGAGACCCGCGGCGCAACAACTGCAACTCCTCGACACATTAAGTACAGATACAGACGATCGCACTGCGACGCCAACGCCGTTAGAAGAACGCGAAGTACCTCAGTTTACTGATGAAACTACTCCACAAGCGATCGTAGAAGATGTCGAAGACGACACCGACACGATCACTGAAATACTTGGGGAAGATTTAATTGATGAAGAAGACGATCTAGAGGACTTGGAAGAAGATTTAGATGATGAGGATATCGACGATCTCGACTTAGAAGATGAAGAACCCTTCCCCATTACGCGAGCAATCAAAGGTAGTCGAGTTGCTGTCCAAGTTTTACCACTATCCGAAGCATCTTTGCCGAAAACTTGCTATTTAGTCATCGATCGCGCATCAGAGCTAATTACGCGCCCACTACGCGACTTTGGCGATTTAGGACAAATTCCCACTGGCGAAACTCAGCAAAGAACTTTACCTGTCTTTGACAATCATCGCGTCGCCCGTCGTTTTTCGACAAAACGCGACAAAGTTATCAAAATTCCAGATAGCCGGTTGTTACAAAAAACGCGATCGCATCTTCAAGCAAAGGGAATTACCCGACTCCTTGTTGACGGTCAAGTTTATTCGCTGTCCCCAACTTAGTATTTATCATTCATTTTAAAGACTGTACTGGCGTTGTTCGAGGAAAGTCTCAGTAAATTCTCGAATAGACACATACGCTAAGGTAGCGGTAGTTTGATGTTTGTAATTCTGCATTGTGTATAGCTAACTTGAGGTGAATACATCAACAGCGATTGTGTTGCAGATAACAAAGTGCAGCGATCGCACTTGAGACGACTTTCTGAAACCTCAATGGCAAGGCTATCAATCGTACTTGAAATGACATCAAACCGATGGCTAGATTTGCCTTAATCAATGCATTGCAGCGTGCTTACCAGATTGCCCAATTGTCGCGTAAAAGTACAATTCCAACTGATGAATTGATTGAAATCTTACAAACAAAGACTTCACGCCGCCGCTTGTTACAAGCAGGATTATTTACTACAGGTGCGCTCGCTGGAGTTTCTTTAAGTCAAGCACGGCGTAGCGTTGCCGTCGCTGCAAACGCTAAAGTTTTAATTGTTGGTGCAGGTATTGCAGGATTAACTGCTGCTTATCGATTGCATCAAGCTGGAGTAGGCGTTGAAATCGTTGAAGCTAGAAATCATCTTGGTGGTAGAATCCGCAGTCTGGCTAACGCCGCTGGAACCTCAACAACCGTAGAAATAGGCGGCGAGTTTATTGATTCAGGACATAAGAATATTCAAACGCTGATCGCTGAACTTGGCTTAACCTTAGCTGATTTACGCGCAGCAGATCGCGGATTAGAACCGGACGTATGGTACTTTGATGGCAGAAAAATTGCTTTAGAACAAATTGCACAAGATTTCATACCGCTAGCGCCCATCATTGAAAAAGACGCAGCGATCGCCACCAATCTAAACTCTCCTGCTGCAATTCAATTAGACCGAACTTCCATTACACAGTACTTAGCAGATAAACCCATCAGCCCAACTTTACGCGAACTAATCGCGATCGCTTACACTTCTGAATACGGACGCGAAGCCGCCGAACAATCCAGTTTGAATTTGATTTATCTGATTGGTACAGATCCTCAAAATTTTAGAATATATGGCTACAGTGACGAGCGCTATCAGATTATTGGCGGTAATCAACAACTCATCGAGCGCTTAGCACAGCCGCTAGCAAATTTTATTGAAACTGGAACAGAGTTAGAAGCCCTCCATAGTCTACCCGATGGTCGTTATCGTGCTAGTTTCCGCGCTGGAACAAGTACTTTTGAGCGTAACTACGAACGTGTTTTGTTGACAATTCCTTTTAGTGTATTACGCACCGTACGCCTTGCCGTTGATTTACCACCCGCTAAACGTCAAGTGATTAATCAATTGTGTTATGGTACAAATTCAAAACTAATCGTTGCATATCAGGAAAGAATTTGGCGCGATCGCTATAACTCAGCTGGCTCAGTTTTTACCGATTTAGGTTTTCAAAACACTTGGGAAGCAACGCGCTACGCTACAGGAAAAAGTGGATTGCTTACTAACTATAGCGGCGGACGTTATGGCTTTGAAATCGGAAGAGGAACTGTAGAAGCCCAAGCACAGAAATTTCACGCACAGATAGAAAAAATTTTTCCTGGGCTTGAAAGTCAACGTACAGGCGAACCTATTCGAGCATACTGGACTGGAGAGCAATACAGTGCAGGTTCTTATGCTACGTATTTAGTAGGACAGTGGTCGCAGTTTTATGGTAGAGAAGGAGAACGCGTCGGAAACCTCTTGTTTGCTGGCGAACATTGCTCTTTAAACTATCAAGGATATATGGAAGGAGGCTGTGAAACAGGTGAAGCTGCGGCGCGGGAAATTTTGAGAGATTTAAAACCTCACACAACAAGTCGTGTCGGCTTACAATAAGTCAGGAGTGACATAGAATCAATATGGACAGTGCTTCTGATGTAACTCAATACGGTGTGGTACTGGTAACTGCCGCTTCGCAGCAAGAAGCAGAGGCGATCGCCATTTCGTTGGTCAAATCGCAGTTAGCTGCTTGCGTTAACATCGTACCAATTACTTCGGTATACACTTGGCAAGGCGAACTTTGTCAAGAACCCGAATGGCAATTGCTGATTAAAACAGATTTAAATCAGTTTTCGGCTTTATCCGCAAAAATCCAAGAACTACACTCTTACGAAGTTCCAGAAATTATTGCACTACCAATTGTTGCTGGTTCGACAACTTATCTCAATTGGATGTCTGGGCAATTACAAAGAGTTAAAGATTAGATGGTGGGCTTTAATAGATTATGTTGTTGCATTATTGCGAACGTTAAGGTTGGTAATGGGTAATGGGTAATTGGATTGATTTCCATTGAGCGTACAACTTGCTGTAATGAGTGCAGCGCGCGTATGCCAAAATCGTGTAGCGACGTTAAAAAAACAATTCCTTGATTCCTTCACTACCAATTTCAATTGCTAATGCTGCAAGCAAAAATCCTAAAAGTTGGGTGACAATTACTGCGCCTTCGGCACCAATCCACTTGTCAATCCGCCCTGCCTGGCGCACAATAAACCACGTCACCACCATTGCGGCAATCGTACCTACAACAACACTGAAATGCGCATTAGGCGACTCGGACATCAACAGCATCACGGTAGTAATCGTTGCAGGTCCAGCGAGTAAAGGCAACGCTAAAGGAGTAATTGCAATATCGCGCCCTTGTTCAATAATTGGTGTATCTAACTCACCTTCAAGCATTTTTAACGCAGTTAATAGCAGTAACAACCCTCCGGCTACGCGTAAGGATGCAATACTGATGTGCAAGTAATCGAGAATAAATCGACCGCCAAAGGCAAAGCTTAATAATACGGCGATCGCAACTATACTAGCTTTATCAACAACTCGGTCACGCTGCTGTGGTTCCATCCCTTTCGTCAAAACTAAAAATATCGGTGCATTACCCAAAGCATCCGCAAGCACAAATACAGCAACGAAGGTTCTGACTAGGACAGAGATATCCACAATGACAATCCTTAAATAATTAATTCTGTCTAAACACCTATGATATCTGTGGGCGTCGGTAATGGGGAACGCGGTAATGGGAAATTAGCAATTATCTACTATCAACAATTTTTCAGTCGTTAGCTAGGGATGATATAAACTATCGAGCACAACGCCCCAACTGCAAAATGCTATTCACTGCTAGGTTTTAGCAAATCAATAAATCTGGCATCATACCTGAGAGTGAATTATTTTTATTATCAACATGACTCAACACGACGCACAAGTACGAATTGAACGCGACTCGATGGGAGAACGACAAATTCCCCACCATGTTTATTATGGTATCCAAACCTTACGAGCAACAGAGAATTTTCCGATCAGTGGAATTAAGCCTTTACCAACGTATGTTGATGCGTGTGTATTGATTAAAAAAGCCACCGCGATCGCGAACGGCGAACTTGAATGCATATCGCAAGAAATTAGTCAAGCAATTGTGACAGCAGCCGATGAGGTGTTATCGGGGAAACTGCGCGATCAGTTTGTTGTCGATATTTATCAAGCAGGCGCGGGAACTTCGCACCACATGAACGTCAACGAAGTCTTGGCAAATCGAGCCTTGGAAATTTTAGGCGACGCCAAGGGAAACTACAAGCGCGTTAATCCAAACGATCATGTCAATTACGGACAATCTACTAATGATGTCATTCCGACAGCAATTCGCATTGGAGGTTTATTAGCACTCAAAAGAACGCTTTATCCAGCGTTAACAAGTGCGATCGCTGCTTTAGAAAACAAAGCTATAGAATTTCAAGATATTGTCCGTTCGGGGAGAACGCATTTACAAGATGCGGTTCCGGTAAGATTAGGTGAAAATTTTCGCGCTTGGGCGCAAATTCTCCACGATCACGAAACTAGAATCAAAACGGCTGCCCAAGATCTTACCATTCTTGGTTTAGGAGGAAGCGCGGCGGGAACAGGATTAAACACGCATCCGCAGTATTGCGATCGCGTTGCGCAAATTTTATCCGAACTCATCGACCAACCGTTACGCCCTGCACCGCATTTAATGGCAGCAATGCAAAGTATGGCACCATTTGTCAATGTTTCGGGTGCTTTACGCAACTTAGCACAAGATTGCGTTAAAATCTCCCACGATCTGCGATTAATGGATTCAGGACCAAAAACAGGTTTGAAAGAAATTCAGCTACCACCCGTACAGCCTGGATCTTCGATTATGCCAGGAAAATACAACCCCGTCATGGCAGAAATGACTTCAATGGTGTGTTTTCAAGTCATGGGTTACGATAATGCGATCGCCCTTGCTGCACAAGCCGGACAACTTGAACTTAACGTCATGATGCCGCTTATTGCCTACAACCTGATTCATAGCATCGAAATTTTAGGTAACACTTTAGCCGCGTTAACCGAAAAATGTATTAAAGGTATATCTGCAAATCGCGATCGCTGTTTAGCATACGCAGAAGGTAGCTTAGCACTAGTTACAGCCTTAAATCCATATATCGGTTACTTAAATGCCGCCGCTGTTGCTAAAGAGTCCTTAGAAACAGGTAAATCGCTGCGACAAATTGTTCTCGAACGCGGATTAATGACAGCAGAAGAGTTAGCCAAAGTACTCGACCTAGAGCAAATGAGTGCAATGCGTTCTACTCAAAGATAGGTACTATTTTATGCATTAAGTAAGACCCAAGAAAAACTACTTTTTCTTACAATACATAATGCATTGAAAAACTAACAAATAGGAGAAAGTTTGAGTTGGCTACTACTGCGATCACTCGAAAAAATCTTGTTCAAAGTTTGCTGACAGGTTTAATCATTGGCGTGCTAGTCGGCGCGCCTTTAGGTTGGTTTGTTCACCAATTTTATGCCGAACGTCGCTTAGCAGAGGTTTTAATTTGTCGTGAGAAAAACCGCAATCAACCTGAGGCAGTTTTACAGTCAATCTGCGGTTCTTGGTTCTAGGTATTTATATTTTAGTAATACAGTCCCTCTCTAGCCCTTTCCTCAGTGTTCCCTGCATCCTCTGCGGTTCGTTTAACTTACCTTCAAGTAATACCAAGATATCTATTCAACGAATGGGTACAAAACCAGCTTCGTCTATTAATTTTTCCCCCTCATCAGTTGCTAACAAATTCGCATAAGCAACTCCGGCTTGCTCATCAAGACTACCATCACGCTTGACAATCACAAACAGTCGGCGAGTTAATGGATATGAAGCGTTAGCAAGCGCGGTTTTATTCAAAACGGTTTCATTGACACCAACAAAAGGAGTAATAAACATTTCTCCTGGTGCTCTAGATAGCGGTAGAGGGTAGATAGTTTTTTGTCCGACGACAACAGATGCAGAAGCATAACTAATACCGCCAGGAGTAGCAGCGACTTTCAGAATAGCTTCACTAGCTGTGCGTACAATTTGCACATTATTACCAAATTCTCTTCCAGCTAAAACTCGTTGTTGCACAACATCAGCAGTACCACTCACTTGCGGATCAAAACTAAACGCGGCGATCGGAAGATCCGATCCTCCTACAGTTTTCCAGTTATTGATTTCTCCTGAAAAAATATCTTGGAGTTGCGATAGATTTAGACCAACAATAAGATTGCGAGGATTAACAAAAAAAGTAATACCATCAATAGCAACAGGGATTTGCTCAAGCGCAAAGCCACGCAGTTTTGCTTGGTTTAATTCATTTTCTTTTAAAGGGCGCGATGAAAGTGCGAAACTTAATTCGCCATCAAGCAACATTTGTATGCCCTCGCTAGAACTTTGAGGAACACCAACAGGTTCAACAAAACGTAGCTGAAACTGTCTTTGCGACTGACTAATTGCAGATAGGATAGCTGGAGAACGTAACGGTGCAAACGTCGGCGAACCACCATAGTTAAATATGCCTTTAGGAACATTGGGAACCTCGGCGAAGGTTCTGTATGAAACAGAAATACTACTATTACTACTAACTTCGGAAGTGGTTGGGTTAGAAATGCTAAATTGAATTAATCTATAAATTGAAAGTGTGACCGCTAGTGCTGTAGCAATAATTCCAATGCGTAGTAGAAATTGAATATTATTACGCTCGAGAGGCATACTATTTAGTGTAAGTGGCTCATCTTGTGTAGAGTTTTTTTCTGATGGAGCAACACCATTATTTGGCGCAAGGGCGATCGCTAAATTCTCGCTGAATTTAGTTAATAAAACTGAATTTGTTTGTGTATTGCTTTTGCTTAAAGACAATTGCTGCGGCTGTTGATGATTGGAATGAGATAGCTTTTCTAAATCGTCTATAATTCCCTCGATAATGTAATGTTGATAAACTGATAGATTGGCAATTTGCTGCTCATAGGTTTGTTCGCTAGGTACGATAACTGTTTCTTGTGCAGAGAGTGGAACAAATAAATTGATTAATTCTCCTTTACTTAAGGCTGTATGACACTGCTGACAAACTTCTGGCGATATCAGCACTCCAGGGCGTGCAGGTTTATAATTCCACAAATTAGGGATAACTTTTTTTTCTATTATTGATGGATTGTGTCGGTCAATGACGACTAATGGTCCTTTTTGTAGATAAGTAAATATAGTTTCTAAATGAAAGCTAAGGAGTGTTTCTTCTAAGTAGTAGCAGATGAAATAAGGAATAGCATTTTGCGATTTTTCGTCGATTCCTTCATGATATAGCCAGCCAAATAACGTCTGGGATGAAGTTATTTGGTGTAAGTAAACCGCACGGTATCCTAAACTCGGAGGATTCAATATATCCCAGTAGTAGGAAATAATGCGATCGCTAAAGACTTGCTGTACTGCTAGTGGTACTTGCTGACTTGCAAGCTGTTGAAATCCTCTACCAGCAAAATAAGTGTAGTGGAGTTGTCTTAAGAGTAAATCCATCAGCGTACTTGCAAAAAAAAAAATTTAAACAATACTATCTTGAGGAAGATCTTTAAGCAACCATTCTATGAAACTTAGTAGATATGCAAAAAGATAACGAAAAATTTTGTAATTTTGTGCAATACACTACTAAAATTTCAATTTATAAAAATTTTATGTTTGTCATTAATACTAAAAATTTCAGTAATGCTGCAAAAGCGCGGCATAAATTTACGATGCACGCGTCCCGTCGCCAAATGTGGAGACAGCAACTTCCGCGTACACAAAAAATTATTGTGTTATTCACTACATTTTTTATCTTGCCAATATTAGCAACAAGCGCAAGGGCTGAAAATTCAAATCGTCAAGCGATCGCCTTCCAGAATAATACACCTGAACAAGCAGGAATCACGCATCCGCCAGAAATGGCTTTTGTCCCAAGAAGACAGGTACCATTAAATCTTGTCCTAGAAACTGGGGCAGGAATATTGCTGTTGTGCGGACTGATCGCAGCTTACTTAGCAAATCGCACGCAAATGCCACTAACAACGGCAACCAAACCTCAAAACACGACATCATCCAAAACAAACAATCTAGCCTTAGCGCCAAGATCCACAACACCGCTACTTCCCAATACGACTGAGCCAATACAAGACGAGATCGCGCAAGCAGAACTCATAAAAGAAGTAACATTACAGTTACAAAAAGCCTTTGATGCGGAAGATTTATACAAAACCGCAGTCAAAGCAATTCGTCGCGCGATCCGCAGCGATCGCGTGGTGATTTATCAACTCGACACCAACACGTGGCAAGGAAACATTGTCGCCGAATCGGTCGCCCCAGGATTGCCACAAACTTTACACGTCAAAATCAGCGATCCGTGCCTGCACGATCGCCATGTGGAATTGTATCAACAAGGGCACGTGCGCGCGATTAACGATATCTACCACGAACCCGAATTAACCGACTGTTACATCAAGCTACTCGAACAATTCGCCGTCAAAGCAAACTTAGTCGCGCCCATCGTGCAAAATGACGTGTTATTTGGGTTACTGATTGCGCATCAGTGCGATCGCCCGCGAATTTGGCAGCAAAATGAGATTAGCTTATTTTCGCGTCTAGCAACGCAAGTCGGTTTTGCTATTAATCAAATTGATCTAACATGAAGAATTCGCAACCAATCGTTAGTTTAATTCAAGCTCAGTCTTACGAGCGAACCTTGTTACGTGCTGCTGTAGAAGAATTATTACAGCCTTGGGGAGGGCTAAAGGGTTTTATCAAACCTGGCGATCGCGTGTTACTCAAACCGAATTTACTCACAGGTTCGCGCCCTGATAAAGAATGCACAACGCGTGCTGAGTTAGTTTACACCATAGCGCAGATGGTGATGGATCTTGGGGGTAAGCCATTTTTAGGCGATAGCCCTGCATTTGGGAGTGCTAAAGGTGTGGCGATCGCCAACGGCTATCAACCGTTAATTTCTGAACTGAATTTGCCTATTGTAGACTTTCACGGGCAACGCTATCAAACAGTCAGTCAAGAGTTTAACCACTTGCTGCTGTGTAAAGAAGCAATGGAAGCGGATGTCGTCATTAATCTACCCAAGGTGAAATCGCACAGCCAACTTACGTTAACCCTCGGCGTGAAAAATCTCTTTGGCTGCGTTCCAGGAAAGATGAAAGCTTGGTGGCATATGGAAGCTGGAAAAGATCTTAACCGCTTTGCCCAAATGCTTGTCGAAACTGCGCGGACAATTAACCCAGATTTAACAATTATTGATGGCATTATCGGTCATGAAGGCAATGGTCCTAGTGGAGGCGAACCACGACAATTAGGCGTACTTGGTGCAGCGACAAACGTCTTTGCACTCGATCGCGCGATCGTCGATATATTGCAAGTGACACCTCAAAGCGTACCTACAATTGCGGCTCAAGCACGTCTTGGATTGTGTGCAGATACAACTCAAATTCACTTTCCGCTTTTACAACCTACCACGTTGCAGGTAGACGATTGGAAATTACCCGATGCGCTTGTGCCAATTGATTTTGGCATGCCGCGGATCATTCAGTCTACGTTTAAACATCTCTATATCCGCTGGATTCAAGAACCAATGCGAGCTTATACCAATGCTGTGGGAAAGTAAGCGTATTTACTTAAGTGTAAACTATGCTACGATGAGCCACTATCAGTTTAGATTAAGCTGTTAACACCCTCCGATTGCTCAAGCAACCGCCATCAAGCTAGCTAGTGGCGGTTTTTTATTGTGAATTTGGCATTCTATATCCACGCCAGCTGCTTTTACGCATGAGGCAAGCTGAGCAACATTCGATAAGAATAGTAACAGCAAGGTAATAATAAAAGATAAATACTCTTGTGGTTAAATCGTGGTTGTTAACGCGCCTACTCAACAAAATACGACGTTTCGCATCTCGCCCATTATTCGGGTGACGTTGATGAGTTTATACATGGCTTTAACAGTACCTTTGCCTTTTTTATCAAGTATGACAGCAGCACCTGTACCGCCAGTGTTGTTGTGGATAGGGATTAGTATTGGCGCTGTAGCGTTATACGCGGCGTTGTGCGAACGAGTTATTGTCGATGAACAACAAATTCAAGTAACTTATCCGCGCTGGGTACCCAAGTTTTTTCGTAAAGGGTGGGCGTTACCTTGGACGGAGGTCAAGGATTTAAAGCCACGCACGACAGGTCAAGGCGGTTTAGTATACTATTTTTTAAGTAAAGAAGGAAAAGGCTACTTGTTACCGATGCGCGTAGCAGGTTTTGCGAGGTTGGTTGAGTACGTACAAGCGAAGACAGGTATTGATACAACAGATGTCAAACCTCTAGCACAGCCGTGGATGTATTTAATTTTGCTAGCGTTTACGGTGCTACTACTCTTAGTAGATGCTTGGACGATTATCACTGCACTATCGCAAGGTAGTTTAACTTAATTACAGTTGTATTCGAGGAATAGGTGTGGAGTGCCAACACAACTGCGCTTACAGCAGGTGAGTTTATCGGCTGCGATTGGTTCGCAGTCTTTACTACAAGATATCTCTTTTGATGTTTCAAAGGGCGATCGCATTGCGATTGTCGGTTCATCTGGTGCAGGGAAAACGTCGCTGTTACGACTATTGAATCGCTTAAGCGAACCAACAGCAGGTATGATTTGGTTTGAAAATCAAGACTATCGCCAAATTCCTGTGTTGCAGCTACGTCAACAAATCGTACTAGTACCCCAAGAGTCAAAGTTGTTGGGAATGACAGTACAAGAGGCGATCGCTTATCCTCTTGTGTTGCGCAAATTGTCAAAACGACAAATTCAACAACGCGTTTCCCAATGTCTGGAAGCCTTGCATATTCCCGCAGAGTGGTTAGATCGCAATGAATTGCAACTTTCGGTAGGGCAAAGACAGTTAGTTGCGATCGCGCGGGCTTTAGTCATTCAACCTAAAATTTTACTATTCGATGAACCTACATCTGCATTAGATGCAGGTAAATCGTCACACCTAGTACAAGTTTTAACTGATTTAGCTACAACGCATCAAACGACCATTTTGATGGTGAATCATCAATTAGAGATTGCAGAGTTATTCTGTACGCGCGTTTTACACTTACAACAGGGTAAGCTAATTCAAGATCGACCTAGTACTCAAGTCGATTGGATTAACCTACAACAAACTCTCATACAAGCTGAAGCAGAAACAGTTGCTGAATGGGGCTAAATTCTATTCAACACTTCTCGAATGATTTGCGGAAGCTGCACGAGCTGCTGCCAAAGTTGTTGTGGTTGAACCCCAAAACCAATTTGTAAAATCAGCACGATCGCTGCAATTGTCAGCGCGGTGCTAAGTGTTGTCTTGACGACTCTAATTAATGCAGTGAATACCAACCAAGCTACAATTAAAGCTGCAATTAAAATAATTAAATCTATTGGCACAAGCATTGCCTCATATCGTTTCATTTTAACTGTGATACATATCATCAGCAGGAGAAAACTTAAGTTTTCGTTCTCATTTAGTGGAAGAGGAGTGCATGTTGATTTCTTAACTGCTGATTGTTTCCAAATGATAGGATATTAACTATGTCATCAATGCAATGGCGAAAACTGCTATCTCGCAGTCGATTATTTCACAATCTGAATGTTGAAGATTCTGGAAGAACAGCTTTTGAGAAAGATTTCGATAAAATTATTTTCTCTTCTTATTTTAGAAGATTAAAAGATAAAACACAAGTCTTTTCTTTAGTAGATAATGATTATATTCGCAGCCGTCTAAGTCATAGTTTAGAAGCTTCTTGTGTAGGAAGAACTTTAGGAACGCTTGTCGGGCAAGAAATTGTTAAACGCCACGCCAAAGAATTATACGACTATACAGCACGCGATTTTGGCGATATTGTCGCGGCAGCTTGTCTATCCCATGATATCGGTAATCCACCTTTTGGTCATGCCGGAGAAGACGCAATTCAAGAGTGGTTTAAATCGCCCAACGCAGCAGCAGTATTATCGCTATTAACCCCTGGACAACAAGCCGATTTCAAGTGTTTTGAAGGTAACGCTCAAGGCTTTAGAATTCTCACAAAACTTGATAAACCACAACATCGCCAAGGTTTACAGTTTACTTGTGCAACTTTAGCAACATTTACTAAATATCCTAGAGAAGCTGGGATTAACAGTAACTCATTTAATAAATATAATAGTAATTCTGATAACAAGAGTACCAAAAAACATGGTTTTTTTCAAGAAGAAAAAGAACTATTTGCGCAAATAGCCCAAGAAGTTGGTTTAATTCGTCGCCAAAAAGATATTGCTTGGTGGTGCAGACATCCTTTAGTTTTTCTCGTTGAAGCTGCTGATGATATTTGCTATCACATCGTAGATTTAGAAGATGGCTTCTCGATGGGATACATTGACTATGCAGAAGCTAAAATGTGGTTGATTGATATTCTAGAGGGAGAAAAAATTGAGCAATTTGATGATAAAAAAGAACAGATTAAGTACCTACGAGCTAAAGCAATTCATAAATTAATTACTGAAGTAAAACAAGTTTTTCTCGACTGCGAAGAACAACTTTTATCTGGTACTTTTGACAGTCCATTAACTTCGCAAATTGCATCAGGATTAAAATTAAAGGAGATTATCGAATTAACACGTAAGAATGTTTATGAAGCTTGTGAAGTTGTCGAAGTAAAAGTTGCTGGTTATCAAGTGCTTGGAGGATTGTTAGAAGAGTTTGTTAGCGCTGTGACTAACAATAACTTATCGAAAAGTTATTTAACAAAAAAACTATTGCCTAATTTTAAAGATACTGAACAACTGTATAGCAAAGTTTTACAAGTGACCGATTATATTTCGGGAATGACCGATTCCTACGCAGTTTCCCTGTTTAAGAAAATTAAAGGAATTTCGTTACCGCGTGGTGGAAGGTAGTTAGTGTTGAGTGGTGAGTGATGAGTTACGTAAACAAACACTATTTCTCCTCTGCACCTCTGCTTCCTCTGCACCTCTGCTTCCTCTGCACCTCTGCTTCCTCTGCACCTCTGCTTCCTCTGCACCTCTGCTTCCTCTGCTTATCATTGCAGTTCTCTAATGCGTTCTTGAGCATCTTGATAATACTCTGGTTTTTGTTGTTGCTCATAGAGGTTAGCTGCTTGTTGGAAGTCTTGCAACGCTTGCTGAGTGTTCCCTAAAGCGCTGTAGGAAAGTGCGCGGTTGTAGTATGCTTCTGCGTAATTGGGCTTGATTTGTAGGGCTTGGTTAAAGTCAGCGATCGCACTTTGGTGTTCGCCTGCGTTGTACCGCGCAATACCGCGATTAAAATACGCATCTGCATCTTTAGGATTTAACTGTAAGACTTGAGTGTAGTCGAGAATTGCACCGCGATTGTCACCGCGACGTCGCCGTGCATTGCCACGATTGTAATAAAATCCAGGTCGATTTGGTTCGAGTTGAATCGCTTGGTTAAAATCAGCCATTGCGTTGAGTTCGTCACCCAGCGCAAACCGCAGAATTCCCCGACTGTTGTAAGCTGAAGCAAACTTCGGATTGAGTGCGATCGCGCGATTGTAATCAGCGATCGCGGCTTCATTGTTTCCTAACCTATCGTAAGCAATTCCCCGATTGTAGTAAGTTGTTGCATTGTTGGGATTGATGCTGATTGCTTGATTGTAATCGGCGATCGCGCCTTGATGATCTCCCAAATCGTCGCGAGCGTTACCACGATTTTCGTAAGCTGCTGCGTTAGCAGGATCGAGACGAATCACTTCAGTAAAACTTGCGATCGCGCCTTGAACATCACCCTTATTGTACTGATTAATACCTTGTTTGTAATAGTTTTGGATACTTGTTTCGATTGCTGGTTGTGTTGTTTCTGCTTCAACAACCGTTGGCGTATTCACCAAAACGTAGACAATTCCTAAGATAGCAATACTGGTTTTCAGGCGGTTCATAGCTTTACGTAATTATGAGGTTTATTGTTTATTTGTGGTGCTATTTTGCACTGGCACTACAGACAACTAATCCCAGTGATAACTTATCAAATTTCCCAGAACATTGGTGAATTTATAGATAGAGAAAGGGAATATCTTTAAAAAGGGCGATCGCCGAGACCGATAAACCTCCTGCATAAACCAAATCTTGTGTCCCAAACTTGAGGAAGAGTGAAAAGAGATAAAAAAGTTCTCAATCACTAAAAGTCTCCCACACGTGGATAGCCAGTGCGCAATTTATTGCTGCTACCAACGCTGCGCGAAACGCTACAACTTTCCTATCGGGCTGATTTCCGCGCTAGCTATTTAATTGAACAGTATGCGGGTGGTGAAAATGCTTATCGTTTGCTGATTGAGATGCAAAGTTTACCAAGCGTTGTCGCGATCGCCTCAATAAACAATAAACGATTAAGTTTTTTTGGCTCATGCTTTACAAACTAAGTTATATCTCGTACGTCGAGCGTGACCCAACATAATTAATGATATTTACCATTACCCATTGCGACAATCGGCGATTGATACGCTAAGTCGTCAACTGCGAAGCGGAACGAGTCGTCGCTTTGCGCATGGGCGATCGCTTATGTATCGTAAGTGAAGAAGCCGAAAAATTAGTTCTTTGGGATTATTTCTTGGAGGATGACCGATGGTAACTTCAACTCAATCGACACCAACAATTTCTTTAGAAGAGTTTCTCCAATTACCAGAGACCAAACCTGCAAGTGAATATATCGACGGTCAAGTTTACCAAAAACCTATGCCCCAAGGAGAACACAGTACAATTCAAACCGAGTTAACCTCTGCAATTAATCGAGTTGGTAAACCGCAGAAGCTAGCTTACGCCTTTACTGAATTACGCTGCACCTTTGGCGGTGGTTCAATCGTACCAGATATCGCCGTTTTTGAATGGCAACACATACCGTTACTTCCTAATGGCAGAATTGCGAATAAGTTTGAAATTCACCCAGATTGGACAATCGAAATTCTTTCTCCTCAACAACCTCCCAATCGCGTCATTCGTAAAATCAGCCTTTGTCTTAAGCAGGGAACTAAGTTAGCTTGGCTTATCGATCCTGAGGATGAATCTGTCACCGTATTTCAACCTAACCAGCTACCAGAATTGAAAGAAGCACAAGACATCTTACCAGTTTTGGATGTGCTAAAAGATTGGCAACTCCCCGCAGCTGAATTGTTTGGTTGGTTGCGTTTTGCGTAAATCCCCAGATACCTATGCTTATGGGTAGTCTATCCGTATTTTATTTTTAAACTCAAGCTTTTCACAAGTCTTATGCACAATTGCATATATTCCATCCCCAGTCAAAAGCAGCAAAAACAAGGCATAATTCTGCTGTCTCTTGGTGTAAGTGATATTAATAGTGTACTCATACTACAAAACACATACAGTATAATCCATACCGCCTTCTTAGCCTCTGACCGCTACAGCGTGAATTTAGGGGGCTTTCTCCCTTTGTAGCAACTAGCGTAGATTTAATGAAGCAAAATGCCTATTGCAGCTGGCTAACCATCTTACTATCCAACGCTTCACAAACAGCGATCGCTTCTTGTCTCGCCCAACGATCCGCGTTCACAATGTCTTCTAACGATGGATTGGCGCAATTATCTGCAGTATGGCGATCGCACACTTGTTCAATACACCGAGGAATATCTAAAAAGCGAATCTTCTCTTCTAAAAATAATGCTACCGCTTGTTCGTTAGCTGCGTTCAATACTGCGGGCATTGATCCGCCGGCTTTACCTGCTGCGTAAGCAAGTTGCATGCAAGGATATTTCTGATGATCGGGGGCTTTAAATGTCAAATTTCCTGCTTTTACCAAGTCGAGAGGTTCCCAATCGGTATAAAGGCGTTCGGGATACGATAGAGCATACAACAACGGTAAACGCATATCTGCCCAACCCAACTGCGCTAACACTGAAGTATCTTGCAGTTCAATCAACGAGTGAATAATGCTTTGCGGATGAATGACAATATCGATGCGATCGTAGTCAAGCCCAAAGAGAAAATGCGCTTCAATAACTTCCAAGCCCTTATTCATCAACGTCGCCGAGTCAATCGTGATTTTTTTACCCATTGACCAGTTAGGATGTTTTAAGGCATCTGCGACTTTAACTTGCGCTAACTTTTCCACAGGAAGATCGCGGAAAGCACCACCAGAAGCTGTAAGTAAAATCCGCCGCAATCCTTTATCCGGTACACCTTGGAGACATTGAAAAATTGCGGAATGTTCGGAGTCTGCTGGTAATAGTTTTACATTGTATTTCTCGATTAACGGCAATACAACCGGACCACCAGCAATCAGCGTTTCTTTGTTAGCTAAAGCGATATCTTTACCCGCTTCAATCGCTGCGATCGTCGGTAATAAGCCAGCACAACCAACAATCCCTGTCACAACTGTTTCCGCATCGCCATAACGCGCCACTTCGACGATTCCAGCTTCACCCGCCAGCAAAATTGGTTGTGGATCGAGATCGGCGATCGCTTCTTTGAGTTCAGGAAGTTTGTCTTCTACACAAATTGCCACTATACTTGGTCGAAACTGTCGAATTTGAGCCGCAAGCATTTCTACATTGCGCCCAGCCGCCAAACCGACAATTCGAAATTGATCGGGATACTGCGCCACAATATCAAGGGTTTGCGTACCGATAGAGCCAGTAGAGCCAAGAAGAGTAATCGCTTTCACAACAATTTAAGAATCAGCAGTAACTCCAATATAAGATTCTAAGGGGACACGCGTTCTATTAACTTGAAAATTACGGTAGTCTGTTTTTTGCGAAGAAAGGCTGAAGGCAAAGGGTAATAGGCAGAAGGTTCAAGAGCTTCATCAAAAATGTGCGTTGTGGGTATCATGCGCAGTAAAGTAAAAAATTTTGCCTGAGATGCACGCTACCAGCCAGAAATACACGCTGTCCTTGCTTCAATGTCATGTTTCTAAACCTGAGTTCCTTCAGCCTCCTGCCTTCATGAATTAAAAATCCAACAAACCATATCTTTTTTGCAAGCCTAACAATTTCATCCGAGCTTCCCCTGCATTATCCGCCAAATCAGCAAACTCGACAAACCGCCGTAATTCTTTGCGTAAGAGATTGCGTTCAACTTCTAAAGTTTCGCGGTCTAACTCTGGCGGTAAAACGATCGTGTCAAAAATTGTGGCACGTTCTTTGCCTGGATGCGGGCGCAAAACTCGCCCTCGGCGCTGAATAAACTGTCGAGGATTTCCCGAACTTGCCAAAATCACCGCCGTTTGAATTGCTGGAATATCCACACCTTCATCTAAGCAGCGAATCGCCACTAAACCTTGCAACTCCCCAGTCTCAAACTGATGACGTAACTTTTCGCGTTCTGATAAGGGTGTTTGGGCGGTGTAGGTACTGACTCGATAACCAAGTTCTAAGCCTAAGATTCGCACGACAGCTTCGAGTTGATCGTTCGCCGATCGCCGACTACCCTGCGTACCATCGCTGCAATAAAATAGCGTATGCGTCGTTTCGCGCCGACTCTTCATCAAATCGCGCAAAGCATTTAACTTATTTTCCGCCGCACCAATTAACCTCGCGCGCTGCATGAGTAATGGTGTTAAGTCTTCGTAATCGAAGTTCTCTAGCGCAACGTTGTCGCGTTGTTGCCATAATAATGCGCGTCCAATCTTTTTCGTTAACTTCGCGTAAGCTAGACTTTCTGCATGAGTTAGTTCTACCAAAATCGGATAGTAGAGATAATGCACCAAAGCACCTCGGGCGATCGCCTCTTTTAAAGTAAACTCTGGTTGTAAAACTGCACCAAAATAATCAAATAAAGACTGCGTTCCCGCATCATCAAAGTACCTTTCCGGCGTTGCAGAAAGTGCTAGGCGTAAACCGATGTTGCGCGGTAAACATTCTTCTAATCGTGGTGCGCCTAAGTTATGCGCTTCGTCTCCCACAATTAATGTTTTCTCAGGAAAATAGCGCAGTTGCGATTGAAAACCATCACTGATGAGCGTTGAATTTGTTGCGATCGCAGTCAAAAACCGTTGATTACCAGAACGCACGTTATATAACTGTGTTGATAGTGTAGAATGCCAGCTACGTAAGTTTTCAAAAGCTAACACTGGCTGTAGGTTAAACTTCTCGCATTCTTTTGCCCATTGTGTCACTAAATGCTGATACGGACAGACAACGAGCAACACTTGCAACCCAATTTTTTGATAAAGTTCCGCCGCGATAAACAGTGCTGTAATCGTCTTACCGCTACCTGTTGCCATTTTCAGCGTTCCTCGACCATTATTCGCAAACCAACTTGCGACAGCTTGACGCTGATACGGGCGTAGCTGGATTGTTGCTGGTACTCTTGGACACCCACGCGGTGCTTTACTGATTTGATATTCGTCTTTGTTTTCTGCAACGACTAATCGCAGTCGGTTGCGATCGCGCAGAAAGTCGAAATATCGCTTTGCATAGGTTTTCTCAGGAGATTGTTGTAAATACATCTGATGCAACCCCAACTCTCAGCGACTTCCAACTTTCTCCTAATCATACAGCAATATCACTTAATTAAAATGTATTCATTAACACAAATATATAGATGCTGCATTCAGCCATAGCAGTCGAGCGGAAGCACAGAGTTATTGCCGCAATGGGTTTTCAACCCTGACTTCCGACCCCCAACCCCTGACCTCTACTTAGTTATAATCGCGCCAAACGCCAACCAAAAGACCTTGTACCTGTACTTGTGCTGCCGCCACTTCAATTGGTTTATACTTAGCATTGGCGGGTTTAAGCGTGACGCGGTCGCCGCGACGGTAAAATCGTTTTAAAGTTGTACCGTACCCATCTACTCGCGCTGCGACAATCGTACCATTTCGCAGTTTTTCTGGTTCGGATACTGGGCGCATAATCACCAAATCACCCTCAGTAATAAGATCTTCAATCATACTGTCACCCACTACGCGCAAAGCATACGTATGCGGCGGTAAAAATAAGTGCGAAAAATCCAATTGTTCGACAGTATCCGTGAAAGGTTCGAGTAAACCACCGGCGGCGATCGCACCCAAAACAGGAACACTTTGTTGCGCGCGGTTAAGTATGCGAATTGTTCTTGCTTTACCTTCTGTCCATTCAATATAGCCTTTAAAGCGTAAATGTTCCAAACGGCTTTGAATCGGCGCGGGAGACTTCAAATTCATCGCCTGCATCATCTGGCGAATCGATGGTGAATGCTGGTGCTGGCGAATATACTCGGCTAACCAGTCATATAATTCTTGTTGCGCTTCGGTGAGAGGTTCCATCATAATTCGGAAGCCAAAATACAAAGGTCTATAAGAACATTCGTACTACATTATTGCCCCGAATAGCAAAAAAAACTACAAATAAAGTAATTTTTTGTTGAGATGATGATTTGGTAGTCGGTAATAGGTAACTGAGTTTAATATTACTCGCTGCTCATGCCACTCCTAGCAAACTTGCAAGTAGCGCCTTTTGGGCATGAAGTCGATTTTCTGCTTGATCCCACACGCGTGATTGAGAACCTTCCATCACACCATCGGTAATTTCTTCACCGCGATGCGCGGGTAAGCAGTGCAAAACGATCGCATTAGAATCAGCAAGACTCAATAATTGTTCGTTAATCTGATACGGTTGAAACACAGGAATTCTAGAAGTTGCTTGCGATTCTTGCCCCATACTTGCCCACACGTCAGTATATAATACCTCCGCCCCTTTTGCTGCCGCTTCCGGATCTTGCGTGACAGTGACTTCGGTTTTATTTTGGGCGATCGCTTTTGCTTGTTCTACAACTTTAGCATCGGGTGCAAATTCCGCAGGCGTTGCAACGCGGACATTCATTCCCACTAACGCACAACCCAACATCAGCGAATGCGCTACGTTATTACCATCACCGACATACGTCAACGTCAATCCCTCTAAATGACCAAAACACTCTTGAACGGTCAATAAATCCGCTAATATTTGACAAGGATGCTCTAAGTCACTTAACGCATTAATGACCGGAATTTTGGCATAGCGTGCAAAAGTTTCGAGTTGCTGCTGTTCAAACGTGCGAATTGCCAGAATATCCAAATACCGATCTAAAACCCGCGCAGTATCTTCTACAGGTTCGCCACGACTGACTTGCGTGACATCAGGATTTAAATCAATCACTTGTCCGCCGAGTTGATACATCGCCACAGAAAAACTTACCCGCGTGCGCGTCGAAGCTTTATAAAACAGCAATCCCAAGACTTTGTTACAGTGCAGCTGCTTTCCCGCTTTTAATTCTGCTGCAAGTTGCAACAATTGTTTCACTTCATCTGCGTCTAAGTCAGCCAAGCTTAATAAATCGCGTCCTGTGAATGCTGCCATGCCGATCCTGGATATTGCCTGCGTTTACCTGATAAAGATAAACCGTACCAGATTTTTTTCAGTTAGCCCAGTGCATCGATAGTCGTTTTGTAACAATTAGTAAGTGGGTAAAAATAAAGTTGGTAATTGGTAAGAGCATTGAGTAACTTCCCATTACCCATTACCGATTACCAACCTTAGCAAGGTCACCTACTTTGCTTTCACAAAAGCCTTGATGCGATCGCCACATTTTTGCTATACTTAGTGGTTGTGCTGGTGTAGCTCAGTGGTAGAGCAGCTGATTTGTAATCAGCCGGTCGCAAGTTCAAATCTTGTCACCAGCTTTCAAAGCTCAAATATAAAAAATATTCGGGGAAACTCGCATGACTCGATAAAGATTTCTTGAAGCTGCTTCAAGATAAAACGCTTGTACATAGCTTTTTTGTACTGTGGCATTAGAGGCAACAGCACAAAAGTTATTTTATGTCAGATAATAAAGCGTTATTCGATTATTGGCACGACAGAGTTCAGTTAAAAAACCACGAAAAAATCGCAGCAGCCCAACACATACCAACGCAAGTACTGCGTCACGAACATACTAACTATGACCTGCTACGGCAAAGCGCCGAGGTGCAACAGCTAAACGAACCAGAACGCAGTCGCGTGATTGCGATCATTAAATATGAGTGTACCGCCCAAGTTCTGCAATATCGGGCTGGTTGTCTGCGCGATCGCGCTCAAGAGATTGAAGACTCTTATCAAGAAATAAGTAAACACAGATCGCAGCTACTACGTCTTATCAAAGTCCTGCAAGAAAAACTTTTCGGTAAAGATCAAAAATTGCAACAGCTGGAAACACGCATAACTTCGTTGTCAGCCGAGAATGAGGCGCTACGATCTGAACTTGAAAGCACAAAAGCCGCAGAAGAACTACATCAAGAATTAGAGCAACTCAAAAAGCAGTACGATGCGGTTGAAAAGCGCAGACGCGAACTTGCTAAAAACAATCAAAGTCTAGGAGGAAGAGTTGCACACGCGCAACGATACAAGAGAGAACGCGATGAAGCAAGAGCGTTATTAGCCGAAAAAGAGCGCCAAATTTTGAGCTTAACCGCAGAAAATGAGCAACTGCGAGCAACCAACGAGCAATTTCTCCGTAAATTAAAAAGCTTAGCAGCCGAACCTACAATCGGATAAAAATATGAACCTGCAAAAACTCAAAGCCACAGTCTATGAGATTGCCGCAGTTAGGACAATTAAGCAACTCAAGACAAAATACGAGGTTCTCAAATCGCTAGATATGCGCCGTAAAGCTTCATGGAAACAGGCGCTAGTAATCGTACAGCAACATCAGCAAGAATTTAAGCATTGGTTAGAAAATCCACCTGACGAATACAAAGAACTCTTTGCAGAAATTGACCAAGTGGCGGGAGACTATGACAATGAGTTAGCAACTTTCAAACAAAAGCAGCAAGCAATGACATCAATTGCTGACGATCTCGAAACTTTGGCTGCGGAAATGCAAGATGAAGGCGATCGCTTACAAGACGAAGTTGAACGAGCCAGAAAAATTGCCCAGCAAGCCGATTTAAACTAAAAATTATAGATACCTTTCGATATTTATGAACAAGTCCGCGCAGCTGGACTTTGTCGATCTAGCGGCAAATTCATTCGTCAATTCCAATAAATTAAAATTAAAGTAACAGCCTCACAGTGTTTATTCTATATTTGCTGTTGCAACGCGAATGACTGAACAACGCGACACCGAATTGCCACCCGCAGATTCTCAACCTCCTAGTGAATCAACGCAGCATGACTGGAAAAATAGAATTTCGGATTTTTGGAGTGGAACAACATCACGTTTCAAGCAAGTTCTACCCGTCGAGCAAGCCGCACAAACTGTAACGAAATGGTTTAGTATTAGTGACGAGCAAATTGCAGAAATTCTAGCGACAGTCCGCGCTGAATTACCAACAACGGAAGCGCTGTTAATCGGTAAACCGCAAGCGGGAAAAAGTTCAATTGTGCGGGGACTTACCGGCGTCTCAGCAGAAATTATCGGTCAAGGATTTCGCCCGCATACGCAACACACCGAACGCTATGCGTATCCTTCAAACGATTTACCATTGCTGATTTTTACCGATACCGTTGGATTAGGAGATGTCAATCGAGATGCGCCAGCTATTGTAGAAGAATTAATCAACCTACAGCAAGAAAGTAACCGCGCGCGAGTTTTAATCCTCACCGTCAAAATTAACGACTTTGCCACGAATACGTTGCGAGAAATTGCGACACAACTGCGTCAAAAATATCCTGCGGTTCCCTGTTTGCTAGCTGTAACGTGCTTGCACGAGGTTTATCCTCCAGGAATTGAAGATCATCCAACTTATCCACCCAACTACACCGAAGTCAATCGCGCTTTTGCAGCCATGCAAGAAACATTTAGCGGATTGTGCGATCGCGCAGTTCTGATTGATTTCACCCTCGAAGAAGATGGCTATACTCCGGTATTTTATGGCTTAGAAGCTTTGCGCGATACTTTAGCAGATCTTCTCCCCGAAGCCGAAGCGCGTGCGATTCATCAATTGTTAGATCGGGAAGTAGGCGACAAAATCGGTAATCTCTACCGTGATGTAGGACGACGCTATATTTTACCATTTTCAATTATGGCAGCAACGCTCGCCGCCGTTCCATTACCCTTTGCGACAATGCCTGTCTTAACTGCGTTGCAAGTATCAATGGTAGGGTTACTCGGAAAATTATACGGACAGACACTAACACCATCGCAAGCGGGAGGTGTCGTTAGTGCGATCGCCGGTGGTTTCTTAGCGCAAGCGATCGGGCGCGAGATTGTAAAATTTATTCCTGGTTTTGGCAGTGCGATCGCCGCTTCCTGGGCTGCTGCTTATACTTGGTCATTAGGAGAAGCCGCGTGTGTTTACTTTGGCGACTTGATGGGCGGTAAAAAACCCGATCCGCAGAAAATTCAAGCGGTAATGCAAGAAGCGTTTCAATCAGCAAAAGCGCGGTTTAAGGGGATGAAGTCTTAATGGTAATAGGTAATGGGTAGTTGGTTCTAACTTTTGTGCTGTGGCGGCGGTACGATACCGAGTTTAGATAAACCTGCATCAATATCTTTCAGCAGTTGAAAATCTTCTTGAGGTAAAGGAAATGTATTGTGTTGTTCTAAAAAGGTAAAGGCTTGTCTAAATTGATGCGATCGCGCTTTAATTGGTGCGTCGAAATGACAAGGAATAATCCACTCAAAGTCCCAACTTGCCACTTTATTAGCCCAGTCGATAGTTTCTTTTGGTGCGCGGTTTAAAATAAGTGTTTGCAGAATCGGTGCCACAAATAAACGACCATTTCCGCACAGTGCATCAAAAGATCGTTGCCAATTCTGCGTCCATTTAAACGGAAATAGCCCAAAATAGTTTTTGCGCGAACGATCTGGCGATCTAACAGCATTGCGAAATACCTTACCCCAGCCTACAACATCAAGAACGCTAGGGCGAAAGTACAATGCAAACAGTGCAGTGCGTTGCCATCCTTTACGGCGATTAGCCAGGGTATCTGCGATCGCATCTGTGGCACTATCTTTAGCATGAAACAGTAGCGGATAAGGATCGAGTTGCACAATCGCAGGTGGATCTTCTGGTACAGACACTACCGAATCAGTCACGAGTAAGGTGCGCGATTTTTTGTGGAAGAAAGCAACTTCAGAAAATCGCCCAGGTCCCAGTTCAATTGCACCGAGAATAGCATAGTCGCACTCGTCTGCAAAAGGCGCTTGGCTGCTATCTTGGGGTAATACGTGCGTGCGTTGAGGTGGAAACCCCAGCCAACTTAATGGTAAATTGAGCGGAAAACTCCACTGATTCGGTGCAACAAACACTTGTGCATTGGGAAAGTGACGAGCAAAAGGACCTACAAAAACTTTATGTTCAATTCCTGATATTGTTGGTAAAATAATATACTTAACATCACCGTGTTCGGCAACTAACTCATTGACAAGGCGAATACACTCTGGAGTAGGCGCAACAGGTGCATAAATCAGCAAGCCTCGATCGAGCTTGACAACCGTCATGCGAATTGGCACAACAACGTAGAAAATGCCTTGAATCTGGTCAAAAGTCCAAACGGTATCTTTGATAACTTCTCTACGAATTGTCCGCCGCTTGCTAAACGGATAGAGTGGTACAACGAACCAGAACCACCAAGCAAAGTCGTTGAGAGGCGTTTTTTCAAGTGTTTCCTGCGCGTTCATCGTTGTTTTAGCTATTCTAGTTCCTCCAGTGAATCAACATGGGTAGATGTTGTGCGACATCGCCACTCAAGGAGATCTCCTAGAATACTATGTTAACTGCAATACTAAAAGCTTGATGTCAGCGACTTAAAGTATCAGACGCTATATGTGGTGGTAGAGGACGTGTATGTACAAGATACTAATTCGAAACATTTGTAATTTGTCGTTCGTAATTAGCGAGAAATGGTGTTATCGATATGCCGATCTTGCTTCGACTAAAAAACGCTTTTATCCAAACTTTTATGCTTAACTATTTATTACTTGGTTTGAAAGATATTTTGCACCATCTTTTTATCAACACTCGCTGCTACTCGATCTAATTCTGCAATCTCACTAGCATCCAATTTCCAACCTAAAGCACCAATATTTTCTTTTGCCTGTTCTACTGTTTTTGCGCCAGGAATCGGGATAGTTCCTTTGCAAATACACCAATTCAGTGCTACCTGCGACATCGTTTTGTTTCTCAATTGCGCTATCTCGCGTAGACATGACAAAAGTGGTTGAGTTCCTGGCAATAACTGTCGAAACAATAGCCCGCGAATACCTTTTGGAAAAGGACCTTTTTCGGAGTATTTTCCTGTGAGTATACCCAATGCTAGAGGGCTATAAGCAATTAGTTTTATTCCCAGTTCATCACAAACATCTTTTACTCTCAACTGCGTCACAGGATAGGTAGAGAGCAATGAGTATTGTACTTGTAGAGTTGCAATTGGTACTCCTCGCTCTGTAAATCTTTTATGCACCCATTGCAGTCGTTTTGGTCCATAATTAGATAATCCTACACCTTTAACTAATCCTTGCTCGTAGAGATCTGCAAGACCGTCTAAAAGCGCACCTTCTTGCCAAGGCGCATAGTTTGCCGTAGACCAGTGCATCTGTACCAAATCCACTCGCCCTAAGCGTTGGGCAGAAGATTTGCCAGCCTTCACCATCGACTGACGTGTTAACCTCCAAGGATACGCCGCTAGCTTAGTTGCAATGCAGATGTCTTCTTTATTGATTCCTTGGTATTCGTGCGTGAATCTTCCCAAAAGCAATTCGCTGCGTCCATTCAAGCGCCCAGTTCCGTAAGAATCACCTGTATCAAACAACGTGACACCATTACTTACGCAGAGGTTAAACACAGCTTGCAATTGACTATCCATGCTTTCGTCGTAGCCCCAAAGCAAGCGATTACCCCACGCCCAAGTTCCGCAGCCCATCGTCGGAAGGATAAGTTGTTGGATTTGCATATTCATCTATCCTACTAGCGATCGCCTACTATACCTCTACATTTCTGCGGCTTGAAACACAGAGGTTGCGTTTCGATAACAATTTCATTGTGTAACTCATAGCGTCTGCCGTTGTCGGGATACCACTCGACAAATTCTGCAAAGCTCATGCGTTCTGGTAAGGTTTGAATCATTGCTACATGCGATCGCACTTTCTTCCTCATCCTAGCCCGCTATAAAGTAAAATTATCTCTTATTCGGCACTGAAATAAACTCATCCCATGCTGTGCGACTACCTGGTACAAATCCTGACTGCTCGCGTGTACGATGTCGCGCAAGAAACACCGCTTGATTATGCTGCAAATTTATCCGCACGGTTGAATAACAAAGTTTTCCTCAAGCGCGAAGATATGCAATCGGTGTTTTCCTTCAAGCTGCGGGGTGCTTATAACAAAATGGTAAACCTACCACCAGATATGCTGGCACAAGGTGTCATTGCTGCTTCGGCGGGAAATCACGCGCAAGGCGTTGCTTTAGCTGCAAGTTATTTGGGAACGCGCGCATTTATTGTGATGCCAGTAACGACACCTCAAGTTAAAGTTGATGCGGTGCGATCGCGCGGTGGAGAGGTAGTATTACATGGCGATACCTACGATGATGCGTATGCGTATGCCCGACAATTAGAAGCTGAAAAAGGCTTGACATTCATTCATCCGTTTGACGATCCAGAAGTGATTGCTGGACAAGGAACAATCGGGATGGAAATTCTGCGGCAATACCAGCAACCAATTCATGCAATTTTTGTCGCGATTGGCGGTGGCGGACTGATTTCGGGAATTGCGGCGTATGTCAAAAGGTTGCGTCCAGAAATTAAAATTATTGGTGTGGAACCTGTCGATGCCGATGCGATGTATCAGTCGCTCAAAGCCGGAAAACGAGTGCGATTAACGCAAGTTGGTTTATTTGCTGATGGCGTTGCGGTACGCGAAGTTGGTGAAGAGACATTTCGTCTATGTCAGCAGTATGTTGATGAAATTATGCTCGTTGATACCGATGCGACGTGTGCCGCAATTAAAGATGTATTTGAAGATACGCGCTCTATTTTAGAACCTGCGGGAGCATTAGCGATCGCTGCTGCTAAAGCTTATGTCGAACGCGAACAAATTCAGGGACAAACCCTCATTGCGGTAGCTTGCGGTGCGAATATGAACTTCGATCGCCTGCGCTTTGTTGCCGAACGTGCAGAACTTGGCGAACGCCGCGAAGCAATTTTTGCTGTGGCAATTCCCGAACAACGGGGTAGCCTGCGGAAGTTTTGTGAATGTATTGGCAAGCGCAACTTAACCGAGTTTAACTATCGCATTGCCGATGAAAAAGAAGCGCATATTTTTGTAGGAGTGCAGATTGAGAATCGTGCGGATCGGGCAAAGTTAGTTGAAACTTTTGAACGTTGTGGCTTTAAGACGATTGACTTAACCGATGACGAATTGACGAAATTACACCTACGACACATGGTTGGCGGACACTCGCCGCTAGCGTACAATGAGTTACTCTACCGTTTTGAATTTCCCGAACGCCCTGGCGCATTAATGAAGTTTGTTGGTTCAATGAGTCCTGATTGGAATATTAGCTTATTTCACTACCGCAACAACGGTGCAGACTACGGGCGAATCGTTGTCGGGATGCAAGTACCGCCTCATGAGATGGAACAATGGCAAGCATTTCTTGATACTTTGGGCTATCGTTACTGGGATGAAAGCCAGAATCCAGCGTATAAGTTGTTTTTGGGGTGATGGGTGATATAGCAGAGGAAGCAGAGGAGCAGAGGAGCAGAGGAAGCAGAGGTGCAGAGGAGCAGAGGAAGCAGAGGAGCAGAGGAAGCAGAGGTGCAGAGGAAGCAGAGGTGCAGAGGAAGCAGAGGAGCAATTACCAATTACCAATTACCATCTACCAGCCTAACACTGACACTTATTTCTCACCTACCTAACTAATAATTGCATCTACTGATACAGCGATCGAGAGAAATGCTAAAGGAAAAATTGTGCCTCCCGCTAACGTAAACTTGGAAGCGTATCCATCTTGGCAGTCTCGAAAGACAATGAGTTGTTTTTTTCTCAGGTTAACTACCCAGTATTCAGCAATTCCAACTTCAGCATAAATTTGACTTTTTACTTCTAAATCTTTATCTAAGCTGGAATCAGAGTATTCAATTAGCCAAAAGATATTCTCTGGATAGGGATGATGCGATAAGTACTCGCGCCCTAATCTTTGAACTACCGCTATATCAGGTTCAGGTTTTGAATCATTAGGGAGTGTAATCAATTTACTCAAACGAACTGTAGCGCGATCGCCCAATAATCGGATTAAGTATTTCCCAGCTTCACTACTAAAATAAGCGTGCGCTTCTCCCTCCAGTGGTATTTCAACAATTTCTCCACGCAGCAGTTCTACACGCCGTTCGTCTAAAATGCCTGCTGCAATCATCCGATGATAGTCGTCTATTGTCCACTTGGCTGTAGTGAGTGCCATGGGAATTGCATTGTTCTGCGTTCAGATTATAACTCAAGCAAGTAGCAGGATTGCCGCACCGAGTACGATGATTACAAATAACCCAAAACGTTCATCTATGTGCGATACTTGCGCAGGAATCGAACGAATCATTGCATCAGTAAAAATAAACATAACTTAAAGGTTGGTAAATGGTAACTGGTAATTGGTCATTGGTCAAACGTAAAGAATATCTATTACCGATTACCCATTACTCCAAAAATCGACAATAGAGATCTGATTGAGGTAGGCTATGGTGCGACTCAAGGTGTGGCAATGGGTGGTATTAGCAACTCCAGTTGCAGGAATCATCGGTTTTTTACTCGTTGCAGCTGGGTGGCAAATTCACGAGTGGCGCGTTAATTGGATTTGGGGTGTCTTTATTCTTGTCTTTGTAGGTTGGCGTTGGTTGCTGGTGAAGTGGACTAGCCCCGCTGTGGCGCAGATCGAGGCAGTTGTCAGCGAAGTGAGTCAAGAACTACAATCTGCAAGTGATGAGGTACTACCAAATGGAAGTGATAGCGCAAGTCGCGTCGAAACGATACTGCAAGAAATCCTGAAAAAAGCACAAAGCGATCGCCCAATTTGGGAAGATTGGCAAACTTTTTGGCAACGCTGTCAGGAACTTGTCGTTGCTGTTGCGCAGATTTACCATCCCGAAGTCAAATATCCTTTACTTAATATCTACATCCCCCAAGCCTACGGATTGATTCGCGGAACTGTGGACGATATGGATCGGTGGATGCAAAAGTTATCGCCTGCACTCAATCAAGTGACTGTAGGGCAAGCGTATCAAGCTTACGAAGTTTATCAAAAACTCGAACCCTCAGCACGGAAAGTTTTGCAGGCTTGGAACTGGGCGCAATGGTTGTTAAATCCCGCAGTCGCGATCGCGAAACAAGCAACGCAAAAATCAAGTAACCAAGCAACACAACAATTATTAGTTAATTTGAGTCAATTACTTCGCGAAGCTGCTTTACGCAACTTATGCAAACAAGCGATCGCGCTTTATGGCGGTACGACACTACCGAGTACATTTTCTCCCACAACTCCAACACTCCCCAAAGCACAAACGCAAACACTGCGCGAAATCTTAGAGAAAGCTGAACCTGTTGAGGAGGTTGAACAAAAACCTGTCAGTATCTTACTTGCTGGGCGCACTGGCGCAGGAAAAAGCAGCTTAATTAATACGCTGTTTCAAGCCGAGTTAGCCGAGGTGGATGTGTTACCGAGTACGGATCGCATTCAAAATTACTATTGGCAAACAGATGCAGGAGAACTCACGCTGTGGGATACTCCAGGGTACGAACAAGCTAACCGCGATGATTTGCGCGAACTTGTGCTTGATTATGCCACGAATGCAGATTTACTTCTCATCGTTACTCCAGCACTCGATCCAGCGTTGCAAATGGATGTAGACTTTCTGCAAGATATTAAAGCTGAAGTTGCCGATTTACCTGCAATCGCGGTTGTTACTCAAGTCGATCGCCTGCGTCCGATCCGCGAGTGGGAACCACCGTATGATTGGGAATGGGGCAATCGCCCAAAAGAAATTGCGATTCGCGAAGCGACTGCATATCGCGCTCAATTACTCAAGGAATGCGATCTCGTTCTACCTGTAGTTACAGGCGATCCTACAACAGGTCGAACAGCTTGGGGAATCGACGCTTTATCTCTAGCATTAGTCGAGGCGATTTCGCCTGCAAAACAACTGCGACTTGCCCGCTTTTTACGTAATTTAGAAGCCCGCACGGTTGCTGCTGCTAAAATTATTGACCATTACACTTTCCAATTGACAACTACCCAAGGACTCGCCGCACTCCTCAAAAGTCCTGTTTTGCGATTCATTTCCACAGTTTCCACAGGTTCTCCCACGCTTGCGTATATTTTGGCTGAGCAAATTCCTGTCGAACAGTTACCGGTTGTGATTGGTAAGCTACAAATGGCGTATGAACTTTTCTCGCTTTTGAAGCCTGGTAATAAGCGTAACTTCGATCTTCTCTCGCTTTGGTCACTTTTATTGGAAAATAGCTCATCACCAGAGCGTAACGCATGGGCATTTGGTCATGCTTTAGTAGAATATTGGACAGAAAATCTTAGCGTGGAAGAACTGCACCAGCGGTTTGAAAAATACTTACAGCAGGCTTGATAAAATCCCTGCTTCCTCTGCTTCCTCTAATCCAACGAAACTGATAAGCCTCACCTTCCGCACCCCATACTTGATTACCTATAGCATCAAAGCCGCGATCCCAAGTATCCATACCTGCTTGGTGTAAAGTGATGCGATTTGTGATACGTACTGCACCTTTGTAATTACTGGGACATCCCGACGCAGATGTTTCTCCGATGTAATTCTGTTGTTGGCGACGCAAGAAGACGCTACAGTTTGACGTGCCAATATCGTTCGCGTCAACGATGCGTTGCACTTCAGGTTTATTGCATAAACCAATCCAAGCTTGCGGTGTTGGCGGTCTAAATACTGCTGACTCGATACTGTTGTTATCTACACTTGGTGCAATTCGCAAAAAACGCTGACGGTATGGCTGGGAAAGGCGTTGTGAAAGTGCTTGTTCTTGATACATAAATACCGCATGAGGACGCGCGATCGCACCAGCATTTTTGACTGTCACTTGACAAGTTGTGATGCGGACATCTGGTGCCTTAGGATTAGCACGGGCTTGTGCAGAAGTATCCATCGCACCATCGAGGTGAGAAACAACTTCTTGTACTTGTTGTGCAGGCGAAGGTTGGTTATCTACAGGCGCAGCGTTAATCGGACTGGTATAACTAAGAACCGCAGCACTCACTAATATTGCAATACTCTTTTTACTTCCCACAGCAGTTACTCAAAGCGATCGCACACAACTACACATAAATTAGTTTAATAGATACCTGAAACCTGACCTCTCATACCCCTGGTTGCTGTTGTCTCGCCAAATACCTACTCAGTGCATACGCCATATCACCGCGCGTCACTGGTTGTAGTGGTCTAATATTACCTTGAGCATCAATATTGACAAATCCTTCATTTAATGCTGTAGCAAGCGATCTTCTTGCCCATGTGGGAACGGATGCTGCATCAGGATAAGGCGTGAGAATCTCGGCAACGGTATCATCAGGAAATTGATAAACTCCGTACGCTTGCGCAAAAATCGCGAAGGCTTCCGCACGGTTTACCCTTTGGTTAGGAAAAAACATATTTCCCCGATAGCCGCGCATAATACCAGTTTTCAGCACAGTTTGAATATTATTAAAAGCCCAGTGCGAAGCCGGAACATCTTGAACTTCCACTAAGTTTTCTTGAGTAGCAGCTGCACGTGTATCGAGGGCAAAAGCTTTGACTAAAATTGACGCCAGTTCAGCACGACTCATAAATCGTTCGGGATGAAATTGCCCATCAGCATAATTATTCATCAACCCCGCAGCAACAACCTGTTGAATTGCATCAGAAGTAGATAATGTTGTCGGAGGTGTTTGCGCGATCGCTTTGGGCGCTGCGAAGAATGCGATCGCACTCGTACTATGAAGAACCATCACCATACAAAGTGTACCAGCAAGCTGACGTATTCGAGACATATCTAATTTGCTCCACCCTCACTCAAAACTTCTGTCTTCATGCTAGTCACGACGATTTAGTTTAAAGCAAAGTTGCGTAAACATAGCCATTGCACCGCAAAACTTGCTCAAATAGAGTTAAGTTACTGCCAACACTTACTAATGCCGTCAATTATCGATTTGTTACCTGCAATATCAGCAAAATCTATTCGATTAGAGGGAAAACAATTTTTTGTGGATGCGAAAGGCGATCGCCTACCAAGTGTCACCACAATTCTCAACGCCACCAAACCCCAAGAACAACGCGAAAGACTTTTCAATTGGCGACAGCGTGTTGGTACAGAACAAGCAAATAAAATCGCAGGAACTGCAAGTCGTCGAGGTACACAAACACACAAACAAATTCAGCGCTATCTTTTGGGTAAAGATAGTATTTGTCCAGAAAATAGCATTTCTTACTGGGAAAGCATCAAACCAGTATTGCAAGATATTGACACTGTACGCCTAGTTGAAGGTTCAATTTTTCACTACGACTTAGGCTACTCTGGTAAAGTCGATTGCGTTGCAAGTTACAAAGATACTCCTGTGCTGTGCGAGTGGAAAACTGCTGATAAACCAAAAGGTTCGATCGAGCGACTTTATGAATATCCTTTACAACTTGCTGCGTATCTTGGAGCCGTTAATCACTCTTACCAAAATTATGGCATTAAACTCGACCATGCACTCTTAGTCGTTGCAATTCCAGACACACCAGCCGAAGTTTTTTGGTTTGAACCAGCACAAATTCAACATTATTGGCAACAATGGATTGAGCGAGTAGAAGCTTATCAAACATTACAGAAACTGGAGATTGATAGGAGCTTTTCTTAGAATTTATTGATGGTGATATGGGTATGAAGGTAACGGGTAATGGTAAGTTATAAGTGATGAAGGCTAAGTGAAAAATCTTATTACAGTGGTTAATTTAAAGATATTCTAATTCAATGTCAGTAAACAAAGAAAAGACAAAAAGAGAGATTCTCGCGAATAGTCTAAGATTGCTATAGTAAAAAAATGCTTGCATTTTAGATTTTTCTTAACTCTTCAGGTAAACGTTGTAGAACACGTTGAAAAAGTATTGTACCGAACGAGCGGTAATAAAATGTATGCACCTAAAACTATGAAATTGTACGATTTCCCACTATCAGGCAACTGCCATAAAGTACGATTAATGTTGTCACTGTTGCAACTCGATTACGATCTTGTTTTCGTCAACTTGAAAGAAGGCGAACAGAAAACAGCAGCGTTTTTGCAACTGAATCCGCTAGGGCAAGTACCAGTACTAATTGATGAAGAGGTAGTAATTTGCGATTCGCAAGCAATTCTAGTGTATCTGGCGCGGCGCTATGGAGGAGAACAATGGTTGCCTACAGATGCAAAATCCATGAGTCAGGTAATGAAGTGGTTATCGATAACAGCTAACAATATTCAAAATAGTATAGCTGCAGCTAGGTTGCATTTCTTATTTAATATCCAGCTAGATTTAGATTTAGCACAGCAGAAAGCTTACCAAATTCTGCAAATATTCAATGAACACTTGAGTAGACGTGAATGGTTAGAATGCAGCCGCCCAACCATTGCAGATATAGCCTGTTTTCCATATATTGCATTAGCACCACAAGGCAAAATTTCTTTAGATGCTTATCCTCACGTTACTGCTTGGATCAACCGTATCAAAGATCTTCCTGGTTATATCAGTATGCCAGGTATTGGGTAGCAAGGGAGCAGAGGAGCAGGGGAGAAAATAACCTTCATTTGCTAAACGTTCAGCAAGTCAATTATTCAATACTAAAATTATGGAAATTCCTTACTACGCTGGAGAACTTGCACTTCAAAATCGAGCGGGAGTACAAGCAGAAGCTGCAAGCTTGAGAAATATCATTAGTGCAACGATTAAATTAGCAGCAAAAGCCTTTTTGCAAAATCAAAGATTTGCGATCGCATCCACTGTAGATTCAAATAATGTATGGGCATCGTTACTCTGGGTAATATTGCACTCAATCCAAATTCCAGTTTGTTATTTATTGATTTTGAACGTGGCAATACATTACAACTTACAGGAAAAGCTAGCATCATTTGGGGAAAAGAACGTTTTGTCGAGTTCCAAATTGAAGGCGTTAAAGAAACTATTAATGCTACAAATTTACGGTGGAAGTTGGCAGAATACTCTCCATTTAATCCGGTATTGTAATTGAAGCGATCGCTAGTTAAATATCCGCGCAACACTACAACTGAAATCAGGTAAAAGAGGGCTATATAACTCGTCTTCTTTATACAAAGTTGCTGCTAGTTTCAGTACTGCATTTTCTCGACGATAAATTTCTACCTGCTGCTTTTGAGGATCAATAATCCAATATTCTTGGACGCCTTGAATCGAGTAAAGTTTCAGTTTGAGTTGGCGATCGCGTTTCTCTTGTATTTCTCCTGGAGAAAGAACCTCAATGACTAACTCTGGTGCATCGGTTAAGTGTCCTGCGTCATCTAGGATTGCTGCTAAACGTTGATGACTTGCCCAAACTACGTCTGGAATTACATTATCTGCTTCTGTAAAGATGATTCCTGGTGCGAAAGCAACTTTCCCTGTATTACTTCTACTTGACCAAAGCTCTAATTGTGTACCGATTTTGACACAAATTTCTTGATGTTTCCAGTGAGGGGCTTTACTCACTAATAACTCTCCATCGATAATTTCGTAGCGATTGCCGTCATCTGGAAATAACTTGAGATCAGCTGTTGTCCAGCGGATATTTGTTGCAGGATTCATTAAACCACTCCTATTAGTGGATAATATATGTATTCTATCAGTTTTTAAAAGTTGAATAAAATGTTTTGAGTTAAAGCGATCGCCTGCTCTACACTATCAGCAATATAAATATTTTTTGGTGCTAATTTCTGAAAAAAATCTTTGCTGTTTAGGTCATCATTTAACAAAATAACTGGTTTATTTGATTTAATTGCTAAAGCAATTTCTGAGGCGGTTCCTGCACCCATACCGCAAGCAATCACAACATCACTAGAAAGCACGTTAATATTATTTCGGGCGTTACCCATATCAGTAACAATTGCAATATCAACCGCAGCCGAAACGCCACTCGTATTGTTACTAGGAAGAATACCAACAGTTAACCCCTGGGCGGCTTTTGCGCCTTGATTTGCAGCTTCCATCACGCCGACATTTCTACCACCAGTCAGCAATATCCACCCTTGTTGGGCGATGAGATATCCTAGCTGATAAGCATTTTGTAGATCGCGTTCAGTCGCTCGATCGCCAGGACCCATCACCCCAATAATTGTTTTACGAGTCATCCTTAATTAACTCAAACTTCCAGCAATCATGCCAGCAAGGACAAGAAAACCTAACCAAACATTTTGGCGAAACATCTCTGCATAAGCTGAATTAGAAATATCTTCTTGTTTTAAACGAATATACTGCCAAATCCAACCTGCTGTAGCTAGGGCAAGCGCAATCCAAAAAGTAAGATGAAGTTGTAACTCAATGCCTAACCAAGCGAGTAAACCAACAGTTCCGATAAAGAAAATCCCGATCGCATCTGCTGCATAGTCGCCAAAAAATAAAGCGCTAGAATTTACACCAATACGGCGATCGTCATCGCGATCGCTCATTGCATAAACTGTATCAAAACCGAGTGTCCATAGTACCGTCGCCCCCCAAAGTAACCATGTTGGAAGCGATAGCGATCCTGTTACTGCACTCCAACTAATTAATACGCCAAACCCCCAAGCAATGGAAAGAACAAGTTGAGGAACGGGAAATACGCGCTTTGCCCCAGGATACAACAGAATAACGGGTACAGCCGCGACGCACAGCCAAAAAGATAAGGTGTTGAGATATAGCGATAAACCAAACGCGCAAAATAACGCCACAAAAGCAACAACAATTCCCACCTTGACAGAAAGCGCACGAGATGCTAATGGGCGATTGCGAGTTCTTTGCACTTGCGGATCGATGTCGCGGTCCCAAAGATCGTTAATAACACAACCCGCTGCACTTGTCGCGAGAGTTCCTAAGACAATAACACCAACAAGCGGTAAGGGTGGTGTTCCTTGCGCGGCTAAAAAGACTGCCCAAAGTGCCGGAATCATCAGAATTAACCTTCCTTCAGGCTTATCCCAGCGCAATAAGCGAATGATCGTAAACCACGTTGGTTCAGATTGTTCTTGCTGTGTCAGCATACTTAAAAAATTTACTGAAAATGAAATAATGTAAGAAGGAATTTTGGATCGGCTTCCCCTATAGAATATCGTTATTCAGATCGGGGCTGGAGTTTTAGCGGGTATTCATGGTCAATTTAGTATCAGCCAGTGCAATAAGTCTTCCTACTCTGGCAATGCAGCAAGAAAAAATCCTCGCTGCCATAGACTTGGGGACAAACTCCTTGCATATGGTAGTCGTGCGCATTAAACCGGAACTGCCAACGTTTAGTATTATCGCCAGAGAAAAAGATACCGTAAGGTTAGGCGATCGCACGCCAGACGGCAATTTAAAACCGGAAGTAATTGAACGCGCGATCGCAACTTTACGCAGGTTTCAAGAAATTGCCAGAAGTCTCAGTGCAGATACGATTGTTGCTGTTGCAACCAGTGCAGTACGCGAATCTCCCAACGGTAAAGAGTTCTTACAACAAGTCAAAAATGAACTCGACCTTAATGTTGACTTAATTTCCGGACAAGAAGAAGCAAGACGCATTTATCTTGGCGTTTTGTCAGCGATGGAACTCAATAGCCATCCGCATGGAATTATCGACATTGGCGGCGGATCGACAGAGTTAATTCTCGGTGACAGCCACGAACCGCGATCGCTGAGTAGTACTAAAGTTGGTGCTGTAAGGCTTACAAGCGAATTTGTCACTACCGACCCGATCAGTAATGCTGAGTTTCAATTCTTGCAAGCATACGTGCGCGGGATGTTAGAACGTCCTGTCGAAGAGTTGCTAGCCAAGTTGCAACCTGATGAAACACTCCGCCTTGTAGGAACTTCAGGGACAATTGAAACGCTAGCCGTCATTCACGCGCGAGAAAAATTAGGGATGGTTCCCTCGCCCTTAACTGGCTATCAAGTCAGTCTAAAAGACTTGCGGGAAATCCTCAACCGCTTGCGCAAGTTAAGTTATGCCGAACGCGCTGCAATTCCAGGAATGTCCGATCGGCGATCGGAAATCATCGTCGCAGGGCTAATTATCTTACAAGAAGCGATGACACTATTAGGTGCAGATTCTATCACAATCTGCGAACGCGCGCTGCGTGAAGGTGTGATTGTAGACTGGATGCTTACTCACGGCTTAATCGAAGATCGCTTACGCTATCAAGGTTCGGTACGCCAACGTAGTGTGATTAGAACTGCCCAAAAATATCAAGTCAAGTTAGAGTATAGCGATCGCATTGCCGCGTTTGCTTTGAGTTTGTTCGATCAAACGCAAGGAGTACTACACAACTGGGGAACTGAAGAACGCGAACTTCTTTGGGCAGCAGCGATTTTACACAACTGCGGTCACTTTGTCAGTCATTCCTCACACCACAAACACTCGTATTACCTGATCCGTAACGGCGAACTTCTCGGCTACACCGAAACTGAACTCGAACTCATTGCTAATATCGCCCGCTACCACCGCCGTAGCGCCCCAAAGAAAAAACACGAGAATTATCGCAACTTACCGACAAAACAACACCGCCAAATGGTCAGTCAACTCAGTGCATTGTTGCGAATAGCCGTCGCGCTCGATCGCCGTCAAATTGGTGCGATCGCGCAAGTGCAAAGTGAATATCGTCCAGAAACGCAAGAATTTCACTTGCGGCTCACTCCATCGCAACCAGGCGACGACTGTGCTTTAGAGTTGTGGAGTTTAGATTACAAAAAACCCGTATTCGAGGCGGAATACAATGTTAAATTAATTGCTACCTTAGAAGCACCTAAATCAGAAACCACTCTTTCTGCCTATCATGCAACAGCGTAGCGCTGCGACTTTCTTCGGGGCTACATAGACAAAAAGTCCACACGAAAGGTGGACTTTGTTTATCTAGGTGCAAATACATTCGCCAAGGTGGAATAAGAGCTTTATTTTCTTTTTGCTACTCACCTGACCCTTGCTATACATCTAACGGCGACGTCCACCACTACTGCGGAAACCACTGCTACTCCGAGTGCGACTCGATCCAAACGAACGACTGCTACCAAAACTTCCTGACGAAGGACGGCGGTTACTCGAATTGCCCGATCGCAAATTACTTGCACCGAATCCTGAACCTGTAGGACGATTGTTCGTCGTTACGCGGGGCGTATTACGTCGTGTCGTCGTTGTCGGTTGGCTGTAACTCGGTGTTCGAATACGTCCGGTTGTACGGAAATTCGAGCGTCGATTTCTTTCAGCAAGCGGTGGCGCGTTATAGCGGGATTGATAGCGATCGACGGCTTGACTGTACGAGCTACCATAACCACCAAAACCTGTAATTACAGATGCCCCTGGTTGGTAAAGTGGTGGTACGTAGTACTGCGGTCTAAACAACAAACTGCCAATTGCTTGACCTGCTAAAGCACCTGCAAACGGCGACCAAAATCCTGTCTCGCGACGGACAATTACGGTTTCTTGTTGTCCGGTTTGCGGATTTGTCTGCGTTTCTGCGACATTGTGAACGTACTCGATTTTAAAATCCTCAGTGAGGTACAGAACTGGCTGACCGTTTTCTACTTTAAGATAGCTTTTTTGACCAGCTTTGATTTCTTCATCCGTTAGCCGCGCCATCTGCAAGTTAGCTGTTGTAAACGTTGGTGGCGTCCCAGGAGGAGTATTGAGTAAGAATAAACTATACTCTCCGGTTGCATCATCATAAGTCACTTGCTGGACGGGATATTCTCCATCACTCAGCCGCGTATTTGTAGCCACGGGAGATGCGACATTGCGCACTTGGGAAGCCGTCGACTCTGGTCTGCTACCACAGGCAATTGTCGTCCAGCACAAAGTTATCATTAAAAAAATCAGTGTAAATCGCCGCAAGATTGTCATCATATTTTCAAAAATTAGCTTATTTCGAGATTAACAAGATCTCAACTCTTCTGACAGCTGGCTTTTGCCCCTGACAGTTTATTACAAAGGAACTAACTCAGGAAAATATTGCAGCAGTTGGTCATTCGTCAACTCATCGCCAAATTGCGCTGGCGAAAAATGCACTTGAATTCCGCGCAGTCTGTCTTGATAGTGCAAATTAATTAATGCTTTCAATCCAGCTTTCAAAGCGCTTATATCTGCTAAATTTGTTTCTAATTCGGGAACTTCGCCTTCAAAAGCCGCAGTCAGCATGACAACGACATTGCGCGTGACTGGTAGCGACAGCGGTTCATTCCTATCAGCATCGTCTAGGTCTACTTCACTCAAGTATCGCTGTGCTGAATCAGTAAACAACTCGTTGAAGTAGTCGCCTGCTTCTCCTTCGTCCCAAAAAACATCGCCCTCATTAGCCGCAGAAAGCCAGTATTCATCGTATTGCAGTAAGCTTTGGCAAACTTCTACTAAGCCTTCGCCCAAAACTTCTAAGTCACCCTCTGCATCAATTGCTTCGCGTGCGGTACGATTTAATATTCCTAGCAACGGTGCTACGTCAGAACCTGCCAGATGAACAAAGATGCGACAGACAACAAAGCGGGTGCGCCCCGTCATTCGATTTAAGCGATCGCGCCATGCGTTCATTTTTATATCCTCGCCTTTTACAAAAATGATTTAATGCCTACTAAGTTAACAAAGCATCCATTATGAATATTGGCATTGTCGGACTCGGTTTAATCGGTGGCTCGTTAGGTTTAGATTTAAGAGCGCAAGGATATCATGTTTTGGGTGTGAGTCGTCGCGAACAAACGTGCGAACAAGCGATCGCCTGCGGTGCGGTTGACAGCGCGAGTCTTGACTTGGCGACGCTTAAAACTACCGACGTTGTCATTATCTGTACGCACATCGCGGCAATTTTACCAACCGTACAGCAACTGATTCCGCATCTCTCGCCAAAGACGGTTCTCACCGATGTTGGTTCGGTGAAAGTTCCTGTTGTCGAGGCGATCGCCCCATTGTGGCAAAATTTTGTGGGCGGACACCCGATGGCGGGAAAAACAGAAAGTGGTATTGAAGCTGCACAAAAAGAGTTATTTGTCAACAACCCGTATGTATTAACTCCGATTGAGTCAACCCCAGCGGGTGCGGTACAAATCGTTGAGGAAGTCGCGCGATCGCTACAAGCTAAAATTTATCACTGTCGCCCTGAAGACCATGACCGTGCGGTAAGTTGGATTTCGCATTTACCCGTGATGGTGAGTAGCAATTTAATCGCGGCGTGTATGAGTGAGAGTAACCCTGAAGTTTTAACTTTGGCGCAGAATTTAGCAAGTTCTGGATTTCGCGATACGAGTCGCGTCGGCGGTGGAAATTCAGAATTAGGCGTGATGATGGCACGGTACAATCGTCAAGAACTACTGCGATCGCTAAACTCGTATCGCCAACACCTAGACGACTTGATTGCGATCGTCGAGCAAGAAAACTGGGAAGCATTAGAACAACAACTTAAGTCTACACATTCCGCCCGACCTCGTTTTCTCAAAGAGTAATGAGAGTCTGTTTTATCATCACTAAGACACTACAGCGTTGAAGCGTAGCATTCCTCAATTTAAGGATGTTATTACACTTGGTCATCAGGTCATAACCGTTCTAATTAATGCTATTTTATATGTGAGAGTGAGTAGTTATCTCACTAGCTTGACGACAACAAAGCCGGCAATAAGTTCGGGAATTTTGGTAAAGTGTATTTGTGTTGAAGATGCCAAGCCTAGTACTCTAATTCTGGCTTTTTAGAACTACAAACTCGGTGATTCTTTTATAACAAAACTTATAGAAAGGCAAGTAGTACTATCCGTAAAGAAAGTTAGTAAAACCCTTATGCGTGTACGCGCAACAAAGCTGTGTGTACTACTTTCGCGCGTGCTCCTAAAGTAGGTATCTGTTGCTTAATCGCGCAAGCTGTCTCCCCCCCCTCCAATTCTAGAGGCTAGTTCTTATACTCGTAAAAGGTCTATTAAATCGGCAAAACGTACCAACACGAATAACAAAATTATTACGTAGAATCATTTTCATTAAAGTGCAATAACCCTGTCACAAAAATGACATAGTAGCAATTTAAACTAAAACTAAGTTAAACAGGAAACTATCAAGGTATATACACAGTCAACAATATATAAAGAACCTTGCTAAAACTGTATTTGTATTTTTGTATCTAGTCATCAATGAGTCTTTGTTGTAAGTGAGACATATGCAAAACGAACCAAAAGAAAGAAGTCAATCAAACCAAGTCCACAACTCCTCAAGCGCTACGCGAAAAACCTCACTAGCCGCTCCCTGGCGTAAAAGTGCGAGTTACTTATCAATGATGTTGTTAGGAGCAGGTATCGCAGTTTCAGGAAGTAATTTAGCAACGCGACTTCAACCATCGTCGAGTGTTGCAACTTCACCGATTAGCCCTGCGATCGCCGCACCTATCCCCACAACTGACCCCAATTTTGTCGCAAATGTTGTCGAAAGAGTTGGACCTGCGGTCGTGCGGATTGACGCATCGCGCACCGTCACCACTCGCGTTCCTGATGTCTTTGACGATCCGTTTTTCCGTCGATTCTTTGGTTCGCAAATTCCCCGAACGCAACAAAGAGTACAGCAAGGAACAGGCTCAGGGTTCATTATTAGTTCCGATGGACGCATCTTAACGAATGCTCACGTTGTTGATGGTGCGCGGAGTGTGAGTGTCGTTCTCAACGACGGACGCCGCTTTACTGGTAGAGTACTAGGAACCGATCCGGTCACCGATGTTGCTGTGATTAAAATCGACGCCGATCGACTACCAACACTTACAATGGGTAACTCGGATCAACTGCGCCCAGGTGAATTTGCAATCGCGATCGGCAACCCTTTAGGATTAGACAACACGGTAACAACTGGTATCATTAGTGCTACGGGTCGTTCCAGCAATCAAGTTGGTGTTGCTGATAAGCGCGTACAATTTATTCAAACTGACGCCGCAATTAATCCTGGTAACTCTGGTGGACCATTACTAAACGCGCGCGGTGAAGTTATTGGGATGAATACCGCAATTCTGCGCGGCGCTCAAGGCTTAGGCTTTGCAATTCCAATCAACACCGCGCAACGGATTGCGAGTCAATTGATTGCGCAAGGTCGAGTCGAACATCCTTATGTTGGAATTCAGATGGTAGCAATCACCCCTGATTTGCGCCAAGAAATCAATAGTGACCCGAACAACGGTATCACGATCGCCGAAGATCGCGGTGTTTTGATTGTGCGAGTTCTTCCGAATTCTCCTGCTGCTCGTGCTGGATTGCGGGCTGGTGACGTAATTCGTCGTGTTAATGGTCAAGACGCAACAACCGCTGAAGTTGTGCAAAGAGCGGTAGAAAATACAAGTGTCGGGGGACAACTACAACTTGAAATACGTCGTGGTGGTAGAAATGTCAACCTTGCCTTGAATACGGGTGCTTTCCCTGCACAGTTGCAGTCTCAAAATTAATACAACAGCAAGTTAGATAATCTTAACCCCCTTCTCTCATTTTTGGGAAAAGGGGCACTTTTTTTTGTCATACTATTGCCTAATCTTGAGGAAATAAGTAGGCGATCGCTGTAAAAGCAAACATCGTCAATAAACTGACCAAAACAAATGCAAAGAACAAATGAGGCATAACTAAAAAACTGCTTATTGCGAGCTTAAAAATTTATCATTCACAGCTTCAGGGCTCATCTGAGCAAACTCACCTCCATAGCCTCTACTTGGTAAAAAAACTACAGCAACATCTTGTCATCATGCACCTGTCAAACGCAGGCAACGGATGGGAAGGAGGTTAATGCAGGAGGATAAAAGATTACTTGTTGCTTAGCTACACTTGAGCAAAGTTAATCCGTGTTGTCTTTTGCTGTCAATATCTTAAACTGATTTACATCAGGAAACAAGCTTTCTACATCGTAGGGATCGTCATCAACGATCTCTCGGCGAATCCAATCTTTTAAGCTACGACGTAAAGAAGATATTGTTATAGATTCCATCATTAAAGGAAAGCGGTATTTAAAACTTTGAGTAAAAAACATACTATCCTCCTGAGAATACAATAAAGCTAATTCAAACAACAATTTAATTTTTTAAAAATTAAAAATTTGAATTGTTGATCAAAGGATATTGCTTGCTCAGTTCCCAGATAATTACGGCTCAAATCTAAAGATTTGATTAAATCATCAGATAACGTACAACACAGAGCTTTACTACCGAACACTATTAAACTACCAACTGCATATGACAGCCATATGAAGAATATGTGTCGGATATTTGTAAAGCCTACTATTTAATTTTAAGCTGTCAAAGCCTAACTATACTGTTAATTTTAGTCACTTAAGTATTGCACAACTCAAGATAAATCTGCTTCAAAGATGCAAAAAATGAATAGGTTACATTACATATATGCAATATAACCGCAACTGCACAGCTAAAGTTGAATATCAAGGAAAAAATCCAATAACTGTAGCTTGTAATTTGCTTTCTGCTTCAGAGTAGATATTTGTATTACCAATGCTTAATTTTAACAAAACTGACCCAACAAGGCAGAAATTTTAATGGAATTACGGCCAGGTCTGCGCATTAAATCGAGAGAAACGAGTGAGATCAGCAGAAATTGCTTTTGTCCGCAGGCTTGTAGGTAGTATTAATGTAAGTATCTGCCACTACTACGTCAAACCAGGCGATTGGGTGATTGTTGAAAGTCCAACTTGGTACGGAATGCTATCACTGTTATACAGCATGGGGGTAAGAGTTATTGGTATTCCGATGACCGCTGAGGGGATGAACTTGGAGTTATTAGAGAAGAATCTCCACACGTATCGCCCAAAGTTAATTTTTACCGTCAGCACTTTGCACAATCCTACCGGAATCACAACATCGCAAGCACATCGTCAGCAATTGCTACAACTTGCGGAACGCTACGACTGCGTAATTCTCGAAGACAATGCCTATGAAGGATTGAATTTTGAACCTGTTCCCGCCCCAATCAAAGCTTTAGACCGTAAAGATATCGCGACTTACGTCGGTTTACGTCGGTACTTTTTCTAAAACCTTAATGCCAGGTATCCGCGTTGGTTACTTAGTCGTTACTGGAAAGCATTATCAGCCGTTAGTCGAACGCAAGTTACTCGACGATTTGCACGTGTCTACCGTGTCTCAAGCAATTGTCAGTGAGTATCTCGCCTCAGGACACTATCGCCATCACTTAGCCCACCTACAAGCCCAACATCGTCAAAGCCAAACAGCAATGTTAGCTGCTTTGCAAAAGTATTTCCCTGCCTCCGCCTCGTGGACAGTGCCTAACGGTGGCACTTTCTTGTGGAAATGCCTCCAGTACCAATGGCTGAAATTTGTCAAAAAGCCTTATCGCGCGGAGTTTTTGTTGCTGAAGGCTCGCCATTTTTCCCAGGACAACAGGGCTATCGGGCATTACGTCTCAATTTTACACTTTCGCCAGAGAAGATCGAGCGGGGTATTTCCGTATTAGGTGAATTAGTGCAAGCGTATTTGTAATCAATTACGCATCACCTGTTTCCAAGCCTTGGGCATCATAGACCTGTTGACTAAACAATTGAAAGTCCTCCTCACAAGCAGTAAGAGCATCGAGAACCGTTGCATAGATAGGAGTGTCAAACAGATCGCGATCGCGAATTTTCGGCAACCACGATCGCAACTTTGCTAGTTCTGCTTCATTCTCATCCAACTCGGCAAAGGTTAAATTACTGATCTGCCGTTCGCGATCCAGTTCTTTGTGAAAATCTCGGCAGCGCCCCAGAAATTCCTGATATTCCTCCTCTGCTTGCTGCTGAAATCGCTGAATCAGCATCGTATTTTGTTCAGCGTCATCAATCGCAACCGTTAGTAAATCTGCTTCGCCACCACTTGCTAAAATGTCTGTCTTTAACTCTTCTAAATAGCGCTGAAAATCCTCGCGATGAGGAAGAACGCAGACCGATTGTTGCAGGTAAAGTCCGCCCCAACTTTTGAGCTTGCGCCAGATATATACCCGCTTGGTTGAAGGCTGCGCGGGGACGCGGTAGATCAAGAGATTCCAGTATTGCTGGCTCATAAGACATTCCTGTAGTTCCACTCACAAAAATAATTGCAACATCTGTTGCCTTTTTAACGAATCGCGGTTATGCTGCTCGTATGTTTGCAACAAGTGTTGCATATCTAGGTGCGTGCAGGCAATGGCAGTAGCCAGGAGGCTAGGGCTTGTGATTATTTTGTGGATAGGAGTAATTCTTGTAGGAGTAGCAGCGATTGTCTGGGGGGCAGAAACGTTTGCCGAAAATTTGGGAGAAGCAGCAGTGCGGTTGCAGGTTAGTAGCTTCGCATTAGCATTACTGTTAGCAGGAGCAGAACCCGAAGAACTAGCAACCACGATCGCCGCAACTTTAAGAGGTGTACCAGCGATCGCATTTGGCGATGCGATCGGGTCAAATATTGCGATTTGTCTCGTGGCGTTAGGCGTCGGGGCAATTGTGGCACCGCTTCCCTTTGGTAAACAAGTTATGCGCTATGCGCTGTTTGGGTTTCCAATTGCTGTAGCGGCGGTAGGTTTTATTTGGAATGGTCAGGTTACGCGACTCGAAGGAGTTATTTTACTAGCCCTCTACATCCTTTATATCGGCATTATCTGGATTGTGGAACGACAGCCGCCAGCCATGGGAGAAACAGGAGTTTTAGAAGAAGCGGCGGAAGAACTGGCGCATGAGAAAACAGAAAAAGGTCGCGTTGGCAAAGAATTGCTGCTAGTAGCAGCGGGTTTGGTCGCAATGGCAATCGGTTCGGTTATGTTAGTCGAGGCAGTGCGGCAGATTACCCGTGTTGAGGAAACTCAAACCACATTGGCGCTTACAGTTGTCGGTTTTGCCACTTCATTTGAGTTGGTCGTTCTCTGTTGGTCTGCGGCGCGTCAAGGAGCCACAGAAGTTGTTGTAGCTGGGGTTGTAGGTTCTTTTACATATAATGTCACTATGACCGTGGGAGCCGCTGCGCTGATTCGTCCTCTCACAATTACTGATGCTTCACTACTGCATAAACCTGCGATCGCCATGCTAGCTGCATTAGTATTAGTTATCTTACTGGCAACCCCAAAAAAGCAAATCAGTCGCGCATCAGGCTGGTTTTTAGTAGCTGCCTATCCGGTATTGTTGCTGGGGATATTTTTGCTTTAATCTCAAATACCTTTAAATGCTGAGTTTAAGTGGAGCAACGTACCGCTTGTTAGTGCCAGAAGTGGTTGAAAAGTCAAGATTGACGTCGATGTTTGTGGAGGAATTCTGCTATGATTTGCGTCGGTCTGTGGTATGACACACTCAACAATGACTCACTCTGTCTCTGTCTCGGTTCCGGCGACAACGGCTAACTTAGGTCCTGGTTTTGATTGTCTTGGTGCAGCGTTGACGCTGTATAACCAGTTCAAGTTTACGCATCAAGAAAAAGTCGCAATTCGCGTGACAGGAACAGAAAGCGATCGCGTCCGTACAGATGCGAGTAATTTGGTTTATCGCTCGTTTGTCAAATTATATGAACATATTGGACAAACGCCACCATCTGTGCATATAGATATTGCGATGGATGTGCCGCTAGCACGGGGTTTGGGTAGTTCTGCAACGGCAATTGTTGGCGGCTTGGTTGGTGCAAATTTACTCGCAGGCGAACCACTCGATACAAATGCGGTGATGGAGTTGGCGATTTCTCTAGAAGGACATCCTGATAATGTGGTTCCGGCGTTGTTGGGCGGGTGTCGGTTGGCGGCGAGTGTTGAGGGAAATCAACCACAAAGACACAAAGGTTGGGAAATTTGTGATGTGCCTTGGCATGAGAGTATAGTACCTGTGGTTGCGATTCCTGATTTTGAGCTTTCGACGGCTGAGGCGCGGCGGGTTCTACCAAATGAAGTGAGTCGGGCGGATGCAATTTTTAATACGGCGCATTTAGGATTGTTGTTACGTGGGTTGGAGACGGGAAATGAAGCCTGGATTCAGGGGGCGTTGCAGGATCGGTTGCATCAGCCTTATCGTCAAGCTTTGATTCGGGGGTATGAAGCAGTACAGCAGGCGGCGATCGCTGCTGGGGCGTATGGTTTGGTTATTAGTGGTGCAGGTCCTACTTTACTTGCTTTGACGAATCAACGACAAGCTGAGGCGGTAATTAGGGCGATCGCCCAAGCTTGGCAGCAAGCAGGAGTGAATCCACACGTGCGATCGCTCGAAATTGATAAGTCCGGTGCGCGTAGCACGATTGAGGTAGCCTAGTAAGTACTATGAATGATATCCAAGCAGAAATTACGGCTATTCAAGCTCAAATTGCGGCGCTACGTCAGGAACGAATTTCACTGACAACCGACCCAATAGATTTAGAAAATGCATCTCCCGAAGCAATCGCGGCGGCTTACCGTCGTCGTGCTAGAGAAGATTTACAATTATTTGCAGAAGTCAAGGGCATTGATGATGCGATCGCAGCTTTAGAAGCACAACTTGCACAAAAACAAATCGAGTTAGCAAAATTTTCACAGCAAAACGACTCTCTAGAACAACGTGTCGCCGCTGGGAAAAAGCAGGCTTTAGCTCAAGCTGAACGCATTAATCAACTCGCCGCTGAACTCGCAGAAGAACTGCGATCGCTCAAAGCAACAGCAGATGAACTCAGCCCTAGTTACTGGCAAGTGTACTACAAACCTTTAATTACTGGCTTTAGATCGATTTCGGTTCCCTATGTGCGTACTGATAGCGATGTTTTAACGATTGTGAATCGCATCGTGTAACGCTACCCTATCAATGAGGGTGTTTTATTGTGTTGATAGTCCACGCAGGTGGACTTGGTTCATTGAGTCGCGAATTTATTCGCTAAGCTTGCACCATTACAGATTCGCGCTTTTTGAGCAACCTGAAGCGCTGAGAGATAAGAAACTGAGATACTTGTTATCCCGTTTCTCGCTAGCACTTTCTTTAAATCGGCAATTAGTGCTTTTTGCTTGTGTCTTTCTAGCTTTATACATAGTGACGATGTACTTAAAAGCGTCAAATAGTCATCAACACTATGCGTAGCTTCCCACGTCAATTGCTCGGTGGTTAAATCCTTGAATCGCCGCGATTTGATCGCCGCTTGTCCAAACTTGCTTAGACTTTCTTCCTTCCTGAGTACTTCTCGACTCAGATTGTGCAAGCGACGGCTAAATTGCATGCATTTGCTGCTACAGCATATCAGTCTTGAGCTTGTTTTGGAGTCATGGTTTGGAGAACCTTATAAGTTGGATGTGGTGGGCGATCGCTAACGTACTTTTGTGCTTAACATTTATTCATTAAGATTTGTAATGATAAAGCCCACTAAGTATTTATTCTTATAATTTAATTCTCCAAAATATACCTTCTCAAAACTTCACGTAACTTAATAAAATGTATGTCATAGGCAATAGGTATTTATCCTCAGTCATGCTTAGCATACAAATTCCTTGGTTAACAACCGTCATTTTATTACCACTAGTGGCTGCCCTAGCCGTTCCTTTGCTTCCAGACAATCAAGGTAAAACAGTTCGCTGGTACGCCTTGGGTGTAGGAATCATAGACTTCGTTCTGATGGTATGTGCCGTTTGGCAGAACTACGATTTACAAATCTCAACATTTCAACTTGCTGAAAGCTATCCTTGGATACCCCAGCTAGGCATGAGTTGGTCGGTTGCGGTAGATGGCTTATCGTTACCGTTGGTCTTGTTAACAGGTTTTGTTACAACTTTGTCAATCTTGGCAGCGTGGAACGTTACGAAAAAGCCACGCTTATTTTTCGCGTTGATGCTGATGATGTACAGCGCGCAAATTGGCGTCTTTGTTGCTCAAGATCTACTACTGTTCTTCTTAATGTGGGAACTTGAATTAGTTCCTGTTTACTTGCTGATTTCGATTTGGGGAGGACAAAATCGCCGCTACGCCGCAACAAAGTTTATCCTCTACACTGCTGCGGGATCGATCTTTATCCTTGTCGCCGCGTTTGCAATGGCAATGTATGGTGATGTCCTTACCTTTGACATGGCAACTTTGGGTATCAAACAATACCCCAGAGCGTTTGAGTTATTAGTTTACGCTGCACTACTCATCGCTTTTGGCGTTAAGTTACCAATCTTCCCGTTACATACTTGGCTTCCAGATGCGCATAGCGAAGCTTCTGCTCCTGTATCGATGATTTTGGCAGGTGTACTCCTCAAAATGGCAGGCTACGGGCTAATTCGCATGAATATCGAAATGTTGCCCTCTGCGCATGTTGCGTTTGCGCCTGTACTCGCTATTTTAGGTGTCGTCAATATTGTTTACGGTGCATTAACTGCGTTTGCGCAAACAAATCTCAAGCGCCGCTTAGCTTATTCGTCGATCGCGCACATGGGTTTTGTATTGATCGGTATTGCTTCGTTTACCGAACTTGGTATCGGTGGCGCAGTATTGCAAATGGTATCGCATGGTTTGATTGCGGCTAGCTTGTTCTTCTTGTCTGGTGTCACCTACGAGCGCACGCATACGCTGATCATGGAGAAAATGGGTGGTATGGCGCAAGCAATGCCCAAAGTTTTCGCACTCTTTACCGCTGGGGCGATGGCTTCGTTAGCGCTACCTGGTATGAGTGGCTTTGTTGGTGAATTAACAATCTTTTTGGGAATTACCACAAGTGATGCTTACAACCCTGCGTTTAAGGTTGTCGTAACTCTCTTAGCTGCGGTGGGCGTGATTTTAACTCCTATTTACTTGTTGTCGATGCTGCGCCAAGTATTTTACGGCAAAGACAATTCTGGAATTGTAATTGAAGAGTATCTTGGTGACGCGAAGCCACGTGAAGTATTTATTGCGGCTTGCTTGTTGTTACCAATTATTGGCATCGGCATGTATCCCAAGTTAGCGACTCAGACGTATGATGTAAAAACAGTTGCGGTTGCAGCGCAGGTACGTCAAGTTTTACCAACAGTTATCGCGCAAAAACAGCGATCGCCTCTATACTCAACTGCATTGGTCGCACCACAGCTAGCTGTACCTGAATCACAAGTACTCATTGCTAGCGAATAAGTTCTACTGTCAACGCAATGAAGATCTTACGCTCACTTTTACTTGCTCCTATTTTTGCTTTAGCGTTTAGTACAGTTGCCCAAGCTGCAATCCGAACACAAGTTGTAGAGTACAAGCAAGGCAACACGGTATTAGAAGGATATCTTGCCTACGATGACGCCATTCAAGGCAGACGTCCTGGTGTTATGGTTGTTCATGAGTGGACAGGGATTAATTCTTATATTCAACAACGCGCCCAACAATTAGCAAAACTAGGATACGTTGCGTTTGCAGCTGATATTTACGGTAAAGGTATTAGACCAAAAAATCCCCAAGAAGCAGCAGCACAAGCTAAAATCTACAGGTCTAACCGTCAGTTGATGCGCGATCGCGCTTTGGCAGGGCTACAAGTCCTCCAAAAAAATCCTTTAACTGATGTCCAACGCATTGCTGCTATTGGATATTGTTTCGGTGGTAGCACTGTGTTGGAACTCGCGCGTAGCGGGGCAAATATCGCTGGTGTCGTTAGTTTTCACGGTAGTCTTGATACGCCAAACCCCAGTGATGCAAAAAATATTAAGGGTAAGGTACTGGTCTTGCATGGTGCGGAAGATCCATTAGTACCGCCTGAACAAGTTTTAGGCTTTGCTGAGGAGATGGGTAACGCTGGCGTAGATTGGCAATTAGTTGCTTATGGTGGTGCTGTCCACAGTTTTACAAATCCTGAAGCGGGTAATGATAAATCGCAAGGGACAGCGTATAATCAGTTAGCTGATCGCCGTTCTTGGCAGGATATGCGGCAGTTTTTCGCGGAGATATTTGGAGTAAACTAATTAACCGCAGAGCAATGAGCGAACAAGAGCTTGTGGCTAGAGTCGCAGAGTTGGAAGAAAAATTAGATACTACGTTGAAGGTAGTGTCTAAACTCGTTAGTGCTTTAGATTCTATGCGTCGTGGCGATCCTAAGTTTATTTTTGAGATGGACTTAGTCAAACACTCTTTATGTGAAGCAGGTTATTTTGAAAATAAACCTTTAGAAGAGTAAGCTCATCGGGTTTTATATTTGTTATTTGTATTTAAAGTTATTGTTGCGCAGCGCTCATAATTAACGGGCACTGATTAATATTTGTAAATGCTGCTTATTTGGAAAGAATGATCCAAAACGCGTGAACGATGCCAGGAATGTAACCCAGTAGTGTTAAAAGTACATTAATCCAAAAATCTCGACCTAAACCCACTTGCAGAAATACGCCCAGCGGTGGTAGGAAGACTGCACAAATTAAGCGAATAATGTCCATTTTTTCTCATCTAACTGCAATTTGCTAGCTCGATCGTCAACAAACAATCAGGCTAATTTCTTAAGCGAGTCTTAAATTGTATTCATACTAACACAGGGTTTAGCCACCACTGATTTTTGCTTTATAACCTTGTTGAGTGAGAATTTCAACAATTTTTTGCTTGTGATCTCCTTGAATCTCAATTTCGTTATCTTTCACGGTTCCACCACTACCGCATTGCGTCTTTAACTGCTTTACCAACGCTGCTAAAGTTTCTGGTTTCGCTTGAAAACCACTAATTACCGTTACTGTTTTTCCTTTACGTCCTTTTCGGGAAGCTTGAACGCGGAGATTTTGTTGCGCAGGTGGCAATTCTTGAATTCCGCGTTCGAGTGCAGGAGAGTTATCACCGCCAAACTCGCGGTAAACATAGGAACCATCCGAAGATTTACGATTTGCAGCAGCCATAGTTGTAGTATTTCCTAAATTTCAGCTTGCGCGAGCAGAAAAGCAGAGGAGAATAAATATGAAATAGAAATAGGTCTAAGAGTTTATCTGAGTTTAATTTATAATTAATTAACTGTATTTCGTTATTTTAGCCAGTCTGTGACTACTACTCCCTTACCTGCACAATCGCAAGCTGAACAGCGCCCTGACTCACTCGGACGCTTTGGGCGCTTTGGTGGTAAATACGTACCTGAAACGTTGATGCCTGCTTTAAGTCAACTAGAAGCAGCATATCAGCAGTATCGCCACGATCCAGAATTTATCACCGAATTACAAGAATTGCTGCGGGATTATGTGGGCAGGGCTACACCATTATACTTTGCAGAACGTCTGACGGCGCATTATGCACGACCTGACGGCACAGGCGCGCAAATTTATCTAAAGCGCGAAGATTTAAATCATACAGGCGCGCACAAAATTAATAATGCCCTAGCGCAAGTATTACTCGCCAAGCGCATGGGTAAGCAGCGGATTATTGCCGAAACAGGTGCAGGACAACACGGCGTTGCAACAGCTACAGTGTGCGCGAGATTTGGCTTAAAATGCATAATTTATATGGGCGTTCAAGATATGGAACGTCAAAGTCTTAACGTATTTCGGATGCGGTTAATGGGCGCAGAAGTTAGCCCCGTATCGGCGGGAACAGGAACGCTTAAGGATGCAACTTCGGAAGCAATTCGCGATTGGGTAACAAACGTTGAAACAACGCATTATATTTTAGGTTCGGTTGCAGGTCCGCACCCGTATCCCATGATTGTACGTGATTTTCATGCAGTCATTGGTAAAGAAACTCGCGCGCAATGTCTAGAAAAATGGGGCGGATTACCTGATATTTTGCTGGCGTGTGTGGGTGGTGGTTCTAACGCAATGGGTTTATTTCATGAATTTGTGAATGAACCGTCTGTAAGATTAATTGGTGTTGAAGCAGCGGGGGAAGGCGTTAATACTGAAAAACACGCAGCTACTTTGACTCAGGGGCGAGTTGGCGTATTACACGGGGCAATGAGTTATCTTTTACAAGATGATGACGGTCAAGTTTTAGAAGCACACTCGATCAGCGCCGGATTAGATTATCCTGGAGTAGGACCTGAACATAGTTACTTAAAAGATATACAACGAGCAGAATATTACAGCGTTACTGACGAAGAAGCGTTAGCTGCATTTCAGCGTACAGCTCAGCTAGAGGGAATTATTCCGGCGCTTGAAACTGCACACGCGATCGCTTATCTCGATACATTATGTCCGCAACTCGATGGCAGTCCGCGAATTGTCATCAATTGTTCAGGACGTGGTGATAAAGACGTGCAAACTGTTGCCAAGCATCTTCAGTAGCCTCTACTACGCTCAAAACGTTACATGGCGATCGCAGCTAGCTTCGCTAAATTCTCTTTTCGCCATTGGGCATCAAACTTTCTATCGGTTTTTAATTCCAATACTCGGATTCCTGTTGTCGGTAATGGATTGAGCTTTTGTTGCAATTGTTCCCAAGAATGAATCAGCTCGTGTTCGACATTATAAGTCGCACATAATTGCGCAAAATCTATATTTTGTGGTGTCGCGAAAAACTCTTCAAAAGGAGGGTCAAACTGGGAAATAGGTAACATTTCAAAAATGCCACCGCCATTGTTATTAATTAAAATAATTGTTAAATGCCCAATAAACTTATTATTAATTAAAAAACCGTTTGTATCGTGCAATAAAGCTAAATCGCCTGTGAGTAACACGCTACTTGGATGGCGATGTGCTACCCCTAAGGCAGTTGATAATGTGCCATCAATACCATTTGCACCGCGATTGAAAAATGGGCGGATATTAGAATTACTCGGTTTCCAGAAAAACTCCATATCGCGGACGGGCATACTATTGGCGATAAAGAGGGGTGTTTCGGGTGGGAGAGTTTGCGATAACAACCAAGCAGCTTTACCTTCAAATAAATGCTCCATTTCTGCCATTGCGCGATCGCACGCTGACCTTACTCTAGCTTCCGCATCACACCATGACTTTAAATATGGAGTTGGGGCTTTTGGTTCCATCGATTGTGCTAGTTGTTCTACTGTAGTGCGTAGATGAATTGTTTTTCCGTGCAGTGGATCGAGATTATGCTCGCAAGGATCGACAATCCAGCGCTGGGGTTGCGTTACGCTTAACCATTGACGCAGATCTTTACTTGTGGGAAGTTCCCCGATTTGAATGACAATTTTTGGTTGTAGCTGTTGGGCTAGTTGCGGATTGCGCACTATCAAGTCATAGGTAGAAATTAGATAAGGATTAAGATCTGCAAAGTTTCTCACAGGGGAAAGTGCTTCGGCGAGTACCGGAAATTTGAGTGTCTTAGCAAGTTGGGCGATCGCACCACAATATTCGCGTAGTTGTTGTGGCTGGGCAAGTCCAGCAATGATGATTCCGCGATCGCATTGTTTCCACTCGTCTGGAGAGGGAATAGGTAAGGGGTAACTGGTAATTGGTGATGGGATGCTACTGAAAAAGTCTTGAGTATTAAATTGCGATCGCAGGATTTCGGTGGCGGTGTCAGGAATGGGTGCTAAAGGATCGCGAAACGGGATATTGAGATGAACAACTCCAGCAACAGGATAGCGCGATCGCTCCCATGCATAAATCAGCGTTTGACGGAGGTACGCTAGCATCTCAATTTCTAACGAGGGGAGTGCTAATTCGGCGTACCAGTTGGTATATGTTCCGTATAACTTTACTTGGTCAATGGTTTGTCCTGAATGACAATCGCGTAATTCGGGGGGGCGATCGGCGGTTAGGACAATTAGAGGAACTCGGCTTTCGCGCGCTTCGATGACTGCAGGGTAAAAATTCGCGGCGGCGGTTCCAGAAGTACAAACTAATACGACAGGGCGTCCAGTCTGACGAGCAACTCCCAAAGCAAAAAACGCTGCGGAACGTTCGTCTAAAATAGGGATGGCTTCGACGTTGTGCGTTTGGGCAAAGGCGATCGCGAGTGGTGTAGATCGCGAGCCTGGACAAATCACGGCAGTTTTTAACCCCAGCCGCCCAAAAGTCTCTGCTAATATGGAACCCCAAACGGTATTAGTGTTGCGAAAATCAAGCATGAGCAAGCAATGAGCGATGAGCCATTAGCTAATGATAAGGAAAATTGTATGGACTGTTTTCATTTAACAGGAATTCGTTGCTACGGTTACACGGGTTATTTGCCCGAAGAACAAGTGTTGGGTCAATGGTTTGAGGTAGACTTGACGCTGTGGTTAGATTTGTCCGTAGCAGGTAAGACCGATGCGATTGAGGATACTCTCGATTACCGTAGCGTGATTAATGACGTAAAACACTTGGTGAAAACCTCTAAGTATGCGTTGATCGAACGCTTGGTAGATGCGATCGCTACATCTATTCTAAAAGCTGACCGCGTGCAACAAGTCCAAGTTCGCCTCACAAAACTCGCCGCCCCTATTCCTGACTTTGGTGGTAAAATCACCGTTGAAATCACACGCAGCCGCTAAAATTTCTCGAAACTACTTGGAAAAGCCCATCTGCACTGCTAACTTAAGTAAGGCATATTAGAGATTTCACAAATGAATCGTCGAGAATTTATCAGTTTGGTGGGAGCGAGTGCTAGTGTTAGTATCGCGGCTTGCAATTCGCAATCAGCAAATGTTGCTTCTGATGTTCGCGCTGATGGCTTTGAAGTAGTAGGAACCGTCAGCGAATTAGATAAAACTGGGCAACTTCTCAATGAAAATTTGGCAGTTGGAAAAGCATTAGTGATTCGCGATCCAGCTAATGCAAATCAAGCGATCGCGGTTAATCCTACTTGCACTCATGCTGGGTGTAATGTTGCATGGGTTCAAGACCAAAAAGCCTTTGTCTGCCCTTGTCATAACTCTAAGTTTACGAGTGATGGTAGCGTGCAAAATGGTCCGGCAAAGGAACCACTTGCGACTTATCGTGCTAAGTTTGAAGGCGATTTGGTATTAGTGAGTAGTTAAATTACAAATATTGCAACTATAAGTTTTCTAACCAAAATAACAGTTCTAAAAAAACTCCGTTTGTCCAACCAAAACCAATTTCGTTAGAACTATAGCCAAAGAGAATTTCATCAGAAACGTTGGCAGAACACTTAACAACATCGTATTTTTCGACAATCGCACCGTATTTTTCAAATTCTTGCACAACCAACATCATAAATCGTTTAGCAACATCTTCAGCTTGCGCGACATAATGATAACGGCTTAAACCTTGGACAGCAACTAGATGTAACGGTGCCCATCCAAACGGTGCATCCCATTGATTTCCTGTGACAACAGTGCTAGTGAGTAAACCGCCTGGTGCTAAAAATTTTGCTAAGTTTTTTACAACTTTTTTAGCTTGTTGTGGTGAAGCAATTCCAGCCCATAAAGGATAGAATGTCGTGATAAATTCGTACTGACTGCGTTGACGGGTGACAAAGTTGTAATCAAAATAAAGTCCTGCTTGTTCGTCCCACATCAGTTGATTAATCGTTTGGCTGCGTTTTGTCGCGCGATCGCGCCAAAGTTGTGAATCTTTACCTAAAATTTGATAAATTTGTGCAATGTCTTGCTCCATCTGATACAGCAAAACGTTTAAACACACAGGTAAATACTGCGTAGTTTCGAGATTAAATAATCCAAAGCGATGCGAACAATCAAAGCCAGATTCGCGCATTGAGCGATCGCCTTGATAAAAGGATTCGGTAAAGCCACTTATTGGATCGTAATATGCCTCTAGACCGTCAATTTTCTGCGTTCTATAGTATTCTAAAATTCGGTCATAGTGAGTTCTGCCCGCGTCATCTTTTTCATCGCTGATAACTTCGGGTGCAGGTCCAGTTCCAGAGTCAAAAAAGCGCGAGAGTCCTGTTTCTGGATGTAAATGTGGCTCTGTAGTCCAAAAGTTGTAATACTTTTCAATGGCTGGAAGTACTGATTGCAACCATTGTTTGTCTTGTGTATGCTCAAACAACGCTAGTACCATTAAAGTTAATACTGGCGGTTGCGATCGCGTTAAAAAATACGTACGATTTGCATTAAGAATTGTGCCATAATGCTCAATTTCGTAAATAAATTGACTGACTAAGCTTTGCGCCAGTTCCAATTCGCAATCTCGTAGTAATCCTAATAAAATAAAATAACTATCCCAGCCAAACATTTCATTAAAACGTCCTCCAGGAACAACGTAAGAACCTGGAAGGTAAAGTAATCCGTGTTCTTGAATTGTTGAAATATCTGCGGGTAAAGTTCTAATTTCTAACTTATTAAATTCTGCTTGACTCAGAATTTGTTGTAACGATTGTTCAACTTTTGAGCGTTCTTCTTTATCGGAGACGTAAACTAGCCAAGAAGAATTTTCACTACGCTTCAGCTTTGGGTCATAAGCTGCTAATAAAATATCCGCAGGCGATCGCGACAAAGTTTTCCAGCTTTGTTTAATATATGTTTTTACGGCTGCAAGTTGTTCAGCCGAGGGAAATTGTGTAAATTGCTGCATCACGATAAAAGTAGCTAGAGAAATAAGTTAATGAGATATTATTACTCTAGCTACTCAAACAATAGCCACTAACTCATTGTTCCGACCATTTGTCTTCCGACAAGTGCATCTCCTGATTCAACATCAAACCAGTGAATACTTTGTGGCTGTAGAGCAAGTGTAATTTCTTCGTTACTCCAAACTTGGTCTGTAGGTAGCAATGCGCGTACTGTCACAGGTTCTGAATGCGAACTATTGACACGAACACTAACTAAGTTGTGCATCCCCAAATTTTCTACTAAAAATACCCTACCTTGGATGATGTATTCATCTTCTGAGCGAGCAACGCGGACGTTTTCAGGGCGAATTCCTAAAACAATTTGTGGTGGAACTGTTGGAATATTAATCAGGGGAATTTGATAATCTCCCAGTAGGGCGTAACGTCCGCGACACGGTAAAGTCAAAAGATTCATTTGGGGACTACCAACAAACCCCGCTACAAACAAGTTAGCAGGGTGCGTATAAATGCGATCCGGTGGTGCTAACTGTTGCACATAGCCATTATTGAGTACTGCAACTTTCGTCGAAAGCGTCATTGCTTCGGTTTGGTCGTGCGTTACGTAAACGACTGGGGCTTTTTGGTTTGCAAAGATTTGTTTAAGGTCTGCGCGAACGCGTTCGCGCAGTAGCGCATCGAGGTTACTCAAAGGTTCGTCGAGTAAGAATACTTGGGCTTGACGCACCAAAGCGCGACCGACAGCAACCCGCTGGCGTTGTCCTCCAGACATTTGACCAGGTTTGCGGTTGAGTAACTCTTCTAGACCAAGCAATTGCGCAACTTCAGCAACGCGCTGTTTAATTTCTGCGCGCGGTACATTTTTAAGTTTAAGTCCCGAAGCCAGGTTTTCGGCGACAGTCATGTGAGGATACAGCGCATAGCTTTGGAATACCATTGCCATATTGCGATCGCCTGGTCGTTTAAACGTAATATCTTCACCACCTAGCCGAATTTGACCGCGTGTTGGTTCTTCTAACCCCGCAATCATGCGCAGTACTGTCGATTTACCACAACCGGAAGGACCAAGTAGAGTTAGAAATTCTCCATCTTCAACAGTGAGACTAACGTCTTTGACGGGAACGACTTTAGGAGAAAAGGTTTTATTTAAGTTTTTGAGTTCGAGTCTAGCCATTTTATTAGTGGTTAGTGATGAATGATAAGTGGTTGTTGTGTAGCGGTTAGCAACTAGTAACTAGCCACTAACCACCAATTACTAGCCTTTAACAGCACCGGCGGTAAGACCTTGAACGATCTTGCGTTGGAAGAAAAGAACGAGCAACACAAGCGGTAACGTACCGAGAACTGTCGCAGCGGCGATCGGTCCATAGGGAATTTCAAACACCGATGCACCTCCTAACTGGGCTGCTGCAACGGGAATTGTTTTGAGTTCCTCGCGTGTCATGAAGGTCAGCGCGAAAATGAATTCGTTCCAGGCAAAAATAAAGGTGAGAATTCCGGTTGTCACCAAAGCTGGAAGCGTCATTGGTAGTAAGATTTCCCACAGCATTTGAAACGTGTTGTAGCCATCCACTCTAGCGGAGTCTTCCAAGTCTTTTGGTAATTGCTCAAAGAAACTGCGCAGCACCAAGATTGTCAATGGCAAATTAATGGCTGTGTAGGGAACAATCAGTGCTAGGTAGTTGTTACCCCATCCTAATTGTTGAATAATTTCTAAAAGTCCAATGAATAGTAAAATTCCTGGAAATAGGGTAACGATGAGAATCCCTGCCAAAATCACCCTACCGCCCCAAGGACGCAGTCGCGCTAGCGCATAAGAAGCCGGTGCGCCCAGCGCTAAAGCTAGTGCAGTAGACACAATCGACACAAACGCACTGTTGAGGATATAGCGCCAAAATGGGCGGCGGATAAATAACTCTCTGTAGTGGTCTAACGTATAGCGCGTTGGGAAATACACTGTTGGCACAGCCGCAATATCTTCATTAACTTTGAATGAAGTTAACACTTGCCACATTACTGGCGCTAGACAAAAGATGACAACGAAGATGACGGCGATGGTTGTTAAAATCTTCCGCCAGGGAATTTTTTTGGCGCCGCCGGTTTGTCTTGGAGTAATGGGAACGACTTCAGGAGTTGCAGTCATGATTGTAGATTATGAATTAAGTTGTACCAGAGGTTCGAGCGCGAAGTTTGTTGAGGAGGAGACTGGCGATCGCCACAGCTAACACCAGTAATAAAAATGTCACGACGACGAGTGCTGAACCATAGCCAAAGTCGAGGTAACGCATCACCGTCGAATAGATGTATAGTGATACCACTTCGGTTGCACCGCCAGGTCCCCCGCCCGTCATTACCTGAATTAGGTCGAAAACTCCAAACGCCTGCGCAAAGCGAAACAACATCGCGATTAAAATTTGCGGTAGCAGTAAAGGTAAGGTAATCTTGCTGAAATTTTGCCAAGGAGTCGCGCCATCAATCGAGTGCGCTTCGTATAAATCGGGTGAAATCGATTGCAAGCCTGCAAGTAGCAAAATACTGATGAATGGCGTCGTTTTCCAAACATCAGCAAAAATGACCGCAAACATTGCTAGCGTCGGGTCTCCTAGCCAGTTGATTCCGGTATTGATAACTCCTAGCCGCAGTAAAATATCGTTAACGATCCCGAATTGGTCGTTAAAAATCCACGCCCAAGCTAAACCAATTAAAGCGGTTGGCAAAGCCCAGGGAATAATTGCGGATGTTCGTACTAAACCGCGCCCAAAAAACTTTTGGTTGAGAATCAGCGCGATCGCTAATCCTAAAAGTAACTCCAAGATAACCGAAGAAACGGTAAAGATAATTGTTACCCCAAAGCTTTGCCAAAAACGACCATCTCCTACCATCCGCACGTAGTTGTCAAACCCAGAAAACACAGGTTGCAGTCGCGTTCCCAAGTTTTGCGTAAATAAACTCAGCCAAAAAGCACGGATAATGGGATAACCAAACACAAACAACAGCATGAACAAGGCTGGTACGATCAAAATCCATGCTGTCCGTTGTTCGCGTCCCCGAATTGTCTTTGTATTAAACATCGAATGCACAAAAGATTTTAAATTTCCAAAGGTTTTGAGGGTAGAAGGAAGTGATTAGTGGCTAGTAGCTAGTGGAAGAGTTTTGGAAAGCGCACAAAGGTGTCTGAGGTATTTTTTAAAAAAAGTGACTTCACTCGTAACTCTCTTAAACTCATCACTCTCACCCCTAACCTCTATTGAGTAAACGGCGAGTTTCGTTAGCAGCAGCTTGCATTGCTTGTTCGGGTGTCATCCGATTTGTCAATGCGCTACTGAGGTAACGTTGTAGGATATCAGACGCTTGCGCATACTGCGCGATTGGTGGACGTAACACTGCTTGCTGTACAACTTCGAGTAATTGCGGATAGTGCGGGTACTCCGCAACAATATCTGGATCGGTAAACAGCGATCGCCGACTCGGAACAAAGCCTGCATTCAAAACGAAGTTCTTTTGTGCTTCCTCAGAAGTAAAGAATTGAATTGCCCTCCATGCTTCTTCAGGATGTCTTGTGGTAGCCGAAATTCCTAAGCCCCAACCGCCAAGACACGCGCCACCGCTTCTTCCTTCACTACCAACCATCGGCTTAATCGCGATTCTGCCTTGAATTGGCGAACCTTCTTCTTGAGCTAAAGGCCAAACATAAGGCCAATTACGTAAAAACGCGGCTTGACCACTTTGGAAAAAGCGGCGTGTTTCTTCTTCTTGATATGTTGTCACTCCAGGCGGTGAAATTCCTTGCGCTACGGTGTCTTTCAAGAAGTTAATTGCTTGCACTGTTTCCGGTCGATCCAATCCGACTTCAAGCGTTTCCGGATTTACCCAAAATCCACCGAAGCCCTCTAATATTTCAATGAACATCGCGACAAGTCCTTCGTATTGCCGCCCTTGCCAAACGTAACCCCAGTTAACCAAATCTTTTTGTTGTAACGTTTGTGAAGCTTGAATCAATTCTGCAAATGTTTCTGGTGGTTGCAATCCAGCTTGTTCGAGTAAATCGGTGCGGTAGTATAGCATTCCTACGTCCGAACGCATCGGAATGCGATATAGCCGACCTTCGTAGCGACTACCTTCGACGTCTGCGGGTGAAAATGCTTCTAGTTCTTCAGCAGACATCCGATCCGTTAGATCCATCAACCACCCAGCCGCTGCAAATTTAGGCGTCCAAATTACGTCCATGTTTACTAGGTCGTAAGGAGAATCACCTAAAATAAACGCCGAAGTGTATAAATCTTCTAGTAAGTTTGTCGCGTTTGGACCTTCAATAATATTGATCCGAATATCAGGGTTTCTTGCTTCAAATTCTTTAACGATTCCCTGTTGCCAAGGTTGGGCATCAGGCGCAGTCATTAATAAATTAAGTGTTACTGGTTGCTGCGATAGTGCGATCCAACTATAAAGTACGATACCTAAGAAAAACGCACTAAAAACCCCTAAACGTAAAAAGCCTTGTTTGCGTAAAAATCTTTGCAGTTTGTTTAACGGTTTGCGGTACAACATCTTTCAATCAAAATTCACGAGCTACTCATGAGCAGAGGAATAAATTTAACTATCTGAGGCAACAAATTTCATTACTTGTTAGCAAATCTGCTTTTAAAAAAAGCAAAAAAAGTTCAGCTAACTTTACAAAAATTGTTTCAGATTGTAAATATCAACAACTTTGTTGTTTAATTGGCAAGCATTACAGTAGCGCTTGATGACCTGAAGACACGTTTTTCCGCATCCAACGACAGGCACCTAACGAATAGAATATACCAAATTACTGTAATATGTGTAACTTAATATTTATTTGAATTCTGCCACATCTTTCTAAAGATATAGCAAGCGGATAGAATATAAGTTTGTATAAAAATTCACCTGAAATTACTATTTCAATGATAAAATAGTCATTAATAAAATAATCTTTATTAGCTGAACACCATTTTATCAAAGATACTACTTACTTGTAGTAGTCTCAAAGTAATACGATATAGCATGGATTACTACAACGCTGTAAGGAAAGTAGCACTTTTATTTTTTATCAATAAGTATAATCTCACACATTAAGTAAGCTTACTTAGTAAAACCATCCGAGTATCAAACCATTTCTACAACAGCACGAGCAATTTCCATAACCCAAATGCGTGCTGCTATAGTAAACACAGGAATTGCGTTAACCTCGGCTTGGCTCAACTGGCGGATTTTTTGATATCCCTGTATAAATGATTCGCGAATACTAACATCTAATTCCCACCGATAGACCGTATGCACAAACTTAGCAATATCAAAAGCCCGCCAACTGTAACCACATTGGTTAAAATCAAATAGCGCTGGTTGAATGAAAGTCACCAATGCAAACTCTGTAAGTTGATGGTGTTTGAGATAACGCTAATTCAATTAACTCTGTTTTGATTTGAGTGCTTAAGTTGAAAAGATAATCAATATCACTTCTACGGTGCGGAAATAACGCAGCGATCGCATCGATTGACCAATATATAAAGATACTCGCAATTGAGTTCAGGACGGCTAACTTAATTGCGGCTAGGGTTCGCCACCCATAACGGCAAACGTGCAAAATGTAGTGTCAACTTTGTTCAGCTTCGACTAAATAAGTATCATTAAGACCGCGTTTATACAGCTTACACTTTTGTGGTTTCGCTGGAGGATAATGGCATAATATCTTTTCAATTAAAGCTTCTCCTGAAAGAAGCGAATGTATAACAGCAATTCGATCGCTCGTGCTCAACTATTAGCAATCAGCTATTAGTCTATTTTACTTTAGTACTATTTAGTTAATAAAAATCACAAACTGTATCAGTAGCTGCATTTATCGTGTATATCAAATTATAAGATTAAACCGCAGTTAAGGTTATCGATTCGGCAAGATTAACTTTATATAAAAAATTCCGGTTTAGCCTGATTTTAAAAGTGTAGATAACAACGAAAGGAAATACGGGAAGAAAAATATGCTTAAGTGGAGTTCCCTGCTGTTGAGTGCAGCACTGCTGGCGGCTCCGTTATCGGGTTGTAGCCTGTTTTTATATCCCAGATTATCAGCCCAAGAAGGTGGCACAGCATCAGGGGCGGTATTGAATCGAGTCAAAACCCGTGGCAGGTTATCGTGTGGCGTCAGTGGGAATTTACCAGGATTTAGCTATGTGACTCAACAAGGCGAATATAACGGGTTAGATGTTGATATTTGTCGGGCGATCGCCGCAGCGATGTTTGACGACCCGCAAGCAGTAGATTTTCGCAACCTCAACGCTAAAGAGCGATTCACAGCCCTACAAGCAGGCGAAATCGATATCCTCAGCCGCAACACCACCTGGACAATTAGCCGCGATACATCCATCGGGTTAGAGTTTGCACCTACCGTGTTTTATGACGGTCAAGGCATGATGGTCAAACAAAATAGCGGCATTAAAGATTTAAAAGGCTTGCAAGGCAGATCCATTTGCGTCCAAACAGGAACCAGTACCGAACAAAATCTTGCTGACCAAATGCGTAAGTTAGGAGTTAAGTATACACCGATCGTCTTTGAAGACGATAAAGCAACATTCGCCGCATATCAACAAGGACGCTGTGAAGGAGTCACGAGCGATCGCTCGCAATTAGTCGCGCAACGCAGTGCCCTACCAAACCCTGACGAACACGTCCTCTTGGATATCGTTATGTCCAAAGAACCACTCGCACCCGCAGTGAGAAACAACGATCCGCAATGGTACGACACCGTAAAGTGGGTCATCTTTGGATTAATCGAAGCAGAAGAACTCGGAATTACGTCACAAAACATCGATTCTTTTGCAAATAGCGAAGATCCAGTCGTACGACGCTTACTCGGAACCGAAGGCGATTTAGGGCAAGGGTTAGGACTAACAAATGATTTCATAGCGCGGGCAATTCGCGAAGTTGGTAACTACGGCGAAATCTATAACCGCAACCTTGGTCCTCAAACACGCCTTAATCTCCCACGCGGTCAAAATGAGTTGTGGACTGAAGGTGGACTACATTATGCACCTCCCTTCCGGTAAAAGAAGCAAGGGAGCAGGGGAGCAGAGGAGCCTGCTCCGTGCGGGAGTTTCCCCCGTTGAGGCAACTGGCGTGGGCAGAGGAGAATAAATAATGACAAATGAGGGTTAACTCAAAACTTATCACTTACCACTAGCCACTAACTACTAATCAATCTTCAAAGCAAATTAATGACAACACAGCGTCCACGGGTTACGCGCAATGCACCCAAGTTTCAGGATTTACTCAGAGATACCCGATTTTGGCGAGTCGCTGGACAAGTTATTGCTGTATTGCTGTTTTTGTTGTTGGTGATTCTGGTCATCGATAACGTCATCTACAACTTGCGAGCATTAGGCATTCAGCTAGGATTTGGGTTTCTTGGTTCGCAAGCTTCCTTCGACATTGGTGAAACGCTCATTTCCTACAATCCGGCAGATAGTTACGGTCGAGCGATTTTAGTTGGACTGGTTAACTCGCTACGCGTCATTGCAGTAGGACTTGTTTTAGCAACAATTCTAGGTTTAGTTGCCGGAATTGCCCGATTATCAAATAACTGGTTAGTGCGGCAATTAGCACTAGTGTACGTTGAAACGATTCGCAATATACCGCTACTTTTACAACTATTCTTTTGGTACTTTGCGTTTTTCTTGCAATTACCAAATGTTGCTAATCGCATTACGCTTCCAGGTCCAACTTTTTTATCCAGTCGCGGACTATATTTACCCTGGATACAAGGAAGTGCGGGCGCGGGAGTATGGTTATTGTTACTCGCGTTAGGGATTGTGGGAGCGATCGCGCTTTGGCAGTGGCGAACGCGAGTTATGCAAGAACAGGGCGTTCCTGGCAATCAATTCTGGTGGGCTTTAACACCAATCGTTGCGGCGATCGCGCTTGCGTACATTATCAACGGTGCAATTCCCTTCAGTATTACATTGCCCCAACTAGTAGGAACTGAGCAAATTGAAGGCGGACTGCGCTTATCGCCCGAATTCGGAACTTTGCTTTTGGGACTTGTGGTTTATACCGGAAGTTTCATCGCCGAAATCGTCCGCGCCGGAATTCAAGCCGTTCCGCAAGGACAGTGGGAAGCCGCACGCGCTTTAGGACTCAAACCAGGAAGAGTGATGCAAAGTGTTGTTTTACCCCAAGCTTTGCGCGTAATTGTCCCGCCATTGACAAGTCAATACCTTAACCTGGCGAAAAACTCTAGTTTAGCGATCGCGATCGGTTTTCCTGATGTTTATTTTGTTGCGTCAACAACGTTTAACCAAACAGGACGTGCAGTAGAAGTCATGTTTCTGATCATGATTACCTACCTCACAATTAGTTTAATCATTTCACTGGCGATGAACTTGTTTAACCGCACCGTGCAATTTAAAGAACGATAACGCGCTAAAAGTGTTCGCGCTCATAATTAGCAAGCATTATTAAAACACTTTCTTCTACTTCACTCAACGAGAGTTACAAAGAAATTCTCCCCTGCTTCCTCTGCTCCCCTGCTTCCTCTGCACCTCTGCACCTCTGCACCTCTGCTCCCCTGCTTCCTCTGCTCCCCTGCTCCCCTGCTTCCTCTGCTCCCCTGCTTCCTCTGCTCCCCTGCTTCCTCTGCACCTCTGCACCTCTGCTCCCCTTCTTCCTCCAACCCCTCACCCTATGCAAACAGAACTACCTCCTCCTATTGCCCCTCCTATAAGTCGCGCTTCCTCGCCTTGGGAATGGATGCGTGTCAATTTATTTAGTACTTGGTACAACGTCATTCTGACGATTGTGTGTACCGTCGTCATTGTTGTCGGAGTTAGTAATTTATTGCGCTGGGTATTTGATATCGCCCAGTGGAATGTCGTTGCCACTAATTTACAGTTGTTCTTTGTCGGTAGATTTCCTCCCGAACTTTATTGGCGTGTTTGGCTATCGCTGGGAGTCCTTGCAGGTTTAGCCGGAATCGCTTGGGGTTTTAGTCGCAAAGATGCACGATGGTTCAGTCGTTCTACGTTGATTGCTTTGGGTATTATCTTCGCTGCTGTCATCTTGCTACCACTGCCTTTATCATCGCGGTTGTGGTTACTGGCGATCGCACTTGTAGCAACAGTTGGCTATACAATCGGGCGGCAATTACCAGCTAATTTTAGTGGTTGGTTTCCCGTCGCGTGGGGCGTTGCGTTTCTCGTTGTCTGGTGGTTAATCAAAGGTGGTTTAGGGTTAGCACCTACCCCAACAACGGTTTGGTCAGGACTACTATTAACATTACTTACTGCAACAACAAGTATCATTCTTTCATTTCCTTTAGGAGTGTTACTCGCCCTTGGAAGGCAAAGTCCGCTTCCGGTTGTACGCGGTTTATCAACTCTCTATATTGAAGTCATCCGAGGCTTACCATTAATCGGCATTTTGTTTTTGGCGCAAGTGATGCTACCTTTGTTTCTCCCGCCTTGGTTCCGCGATTTAGACCGAGTACTACGCGCGATCGCCGGACTTGTCTTATTCAGTGCTGCGTATCTCGCTGAAAACGTTCGTGGTGGTTTGCAAGCCGTTCCACGCGGACAAGCCGAAGCTGCTAAAGCTTTAGGACTCAGCGCACCTCTAACAGTGTCCTTAATCGTGTTACCCCAAGCCCTAAAAGCCGTGATTCCCGCAATTGTTGGTCAGTTCATCAGCTTATTTAAAGATACTTCGCTCCTTGCACTCTTTGGCTTACTCGAACTTACTGGAATCGCCCGTTCGATCTTGGCACAACCAGAATTTATCGGACGCTACGCCGAAGTTTACTTATTCATCGGTTTAATCTACTGGATCTTCTGCTATGGAATGTCGCAAGCTAGCCGCAATCTCGAACGCAAGTTGAATGTTGGTCAGCGGTAGCAGCAATTCCAATTACCTATTACCTATGACCTAACACCATCTAAGGAAAAACAAAACAATGACGCAGCAGACTATTACAACACAAACAGATTCTTCTTCGCCACAAAAACCTGCAATTATCGCTCAGAATGTCCATAAGTGGTACGCCAGCAACAAATTTCACGTTCTACGCGGTGTCAGTCTTAATGTTCACCGAGGTGAAGTTGTTGTCGTTATGGGTCCATCTGGTTCAGGAAAATCAACGTTTATTCGCACGTTCAATGCTTTAGAAGAATACCAACAAGGCAGAATTGAAATTGATGGCATTGAACTATCCCACGACTTACGCAACATCGATGCAATTCGTAAAGAAGTCGGGATGGTGTTTCAACAATTCAATTTGTTTCCCCATCTTACGGTACTCAATAACGTCACTTTAGCCCCGATTTGGGTACGCCGCTGGCCAAAAAAAAGAGCCGAAGAAGTTGCGATGCAGCTACTCGAAAGAGTTGGAATCTTAGGACAAGCGCATAAGTATCCTGGTCAACTTTCTGGCGGTCAACAACAACGAGTCGCAATCGCCCGCGCTTTGGCAATGCAACCAAAAATTATGCTCTTTGACGAACCAACATCCGCCCTCGATCCAGAAATGGTAAGAGAAGTATTAGATGTGATGCGATCGCTGGCACGTTCGGGAATGACGATGGTGGTCGTTACTCACGAAGTTGGTTTTGCCCGCGAAGTTGCCGATCGCATCGTCTTGATGGATAGCGGTGTTATTGTCGAAGAAGCTACACCCCAAGAATTCTTCCAAAATCCGAAAGAAGAACGCACGCGCAAGTTTTTATCTCAGATTTTGTAATTAAGCATTTATTCATCAACAATAAAAAATGGGCATTTCTTCAACGATTGAAGAAAGCCCAAATGTAAAGATGAATAACTCTTCGGTAATTTTGCCTTGCCAGAGTTGAAGATAATTTGCTGCAAGGCAAACGGTGATTAATATATTTAGTTTATTTTTCTATTGCTCGCTCGACTAAGAAGTAAAATTCTCAAGCAATTAAATGAGTTAGTTGCGTTGAATAGTTTGAGATTGTCGCAAAATTTGGTATTAATCTTTAGCTCATCGTCGCTGAACTGCGGTCGTATGTGTTGCGGAAGCTGGGATTTACTTTACCTTGAATGTCTTGAATATAGTCAAGATATTCGGCTCCGTCTAGACCCATCTCAGATGCGGCACGATTCAGCATCGCTTGCTGACGATTTCTGATGAGGTGATGATGACGCATCATTAAGGCACGGGCTTGATCTTGAGTAGACATACTGGCTTCCTCTTTAAATAATTTGTTTGCGTTTTTGCTTTACAATTTTACTATATCAGATAATTCTGTAGCTAAAAATACAAAATACCCTACTTTAACAAAAATTTACAATTTTCCTGCAAGTTTGAAGATGCGATCGCAACAAACCGGCTTTGTATGACTGACTCCTTCTAAGCTTCCGACGAAGTGCATACACCACTACTAAGGCACGCAGAAGCCGCTGAATTGAGGAGATGGCAGCAAAGTCAAGATTTGGACATTGATGCAGATGCAGAAGCAAGCGACAAAAAAGCTTACTGAAAGCAGTTCTCTAGTCTTGGCAATGCTCGCTAATAGCTTTAGTGATAGCTAAGCATTTAACGTAGTAAGTAGACAAGCAAATTAGCTGACACAATACTTTTTATAGACGAACGGATTTTGACGAATTATGTTTGATGCACTTGCTGACCGTTTAGAGTCTGCCTGGAAAAAACTGCGGGGTCAAGACAAAATTACCCAGTCCAACATTCAAGATGCGCTGCGAGAAGTACGTCGCGCACTGTTGGAAGCAGACGTTAATTTACAGGTAGTCAAAGACTTTATTGCTGAAGTCGAATCTCATGCACAAGGTGCTGAGGTGATTGCAGGAGTACGACCCGATCAGCAGTTCATCAAAATTGTATATGAGGAACTTGTGCAAGTCATGGGGGAAACGAACGTTCCCCTAGCACAAGCAGATCAGCCACCAACAATTGTCCTGATGGCTGGTTTACAGGGAACTGGAAAAACGACGGCGACAGCTAAATTAGCATTACACCTACGCAAGTTAGATCGCAGTTGCATGATGGTAGCTACCGACGTTTATCGTCCTGCGGCGATTGACCAGTTAGTGACGCTAGGTAAGCAAATAGAAGTACCCGTGTTTGAAATGGGAAGTGATGCTAACCCTGTGGAAATTGCACGTCAAGGCGTCGAACGCGCAAAAGCCGAAGGAGTAGACACCGTCATTATTGATACAGCTGGTCGCTTACAAATTGACCAAGACATGATGGCAGAGTTAGCCCAAATTAAAGAAACGGTGCAACCCCATGAAGTTCTACTTGTTGTAGACGCCATGACAGGGCAAGAAGCGGCGAATTTGACGCGAACCTTCCACGAGCAAATTGGAATTACAGGGGCAATTCTGACGAAACTGGACGGCGATAGTCGAGGTGGCGCAGCGCTATCAGTACGTCGGATTTCTGGTCAACCGATTAAGTTTGTTGGTGTTGGAGAAAAAGTAGAAGCACTTCAACCGTTCTACCCCGATCGCATGGCGTCGCGAATTCTGGGAATGGGAGATGTCTTGACGCTGGTTGAAAAAGCGCAGGAGGAAATCGATCTTGCAGATGCTGCCAAGATGCAAGAAAAAATTATGGCAGCAAAATTTGACTTTACCGACTTCCTCAAGCAGATGCGGCTGCTGAAAAATATGGGTTCGCTGGGCGGCATCATGAAGCTGATTCCAGGCATGAATAAGTTATCGGAAGATCAACTCAAGCAAGGCGAAACACAGCTAAAGCGCGCCGAAGCAATGATTAATTCAATGACCGCGCAAGAACGCCGCGATCCCGATCTACTCGCCAGTTCTCCAAGTCGCAGAAAACGGATTGCCAATGGTTCGGGTTACAAAGAAGCCGATGTGAGTAAGTTAGTGGGCGATTTTCAGAAAATGCGATCGCTGATGCAACAAATGACGCAAGGCGGGTTCCCTGGAATGCCTGGAATGTTCGGTGGCGGTATGGGTAATCCTCTCGCTGCCGCTGGTAATCGTCCCTCAGCCCCTGGCTGGCGCGGCTACAGTGGCGGTGGTACAGCCAAGAAGAAGAAAAAGGAAAAGAAGAAAAAAGGGTTTGGAACTCTTTAGGGGTGAGTTATAAAACGTTCTGCAATTCAAAACTGTTAATGCGGATGGCGAGACTCGAACTCGCAAGGCGTAAGCCACACGCCCCTCAAACGTGCGTGTCTACCAGTTCCACCACATCCGCTTGCGACTAATTATAGATAGTAGCAGATTACGCGCAATTTCGTTGCAGATTTACTGTATGCTGAAGCTACGCGATCGCACTGCCGCTATAAAGAAGTTCTAGGAGTTAGCGAGAGCAATTATTCTAGCTGTTGGTGTTGCTGGCAAATGCACTTTTCTAAAATACTCATCGCCAATCGGGGAGAAATTGCCCTGCGGATCATCCGTGCTTGTGAAGAAATGGGAATTGCGACCGTTGCGGTTCATTCGACCGTCGATCGCGATTCCCTCCACGTCCAACTAGCAGATGAGGCGGTATGCATCGGCGAGGCTCCGAGTAGCAAAAGTTATCTCAATATTCCCCGCATTATCGCCGCAGCTTTAACGCGCAATGCGACGGCGATTCACCCTGGGTACGGATTTTTAGCCGAAAATGCCCGATTTGCAGAGATTTGTGCGGATCATCAAATTACATTTATTGGTCCCTCACCCGAAGCAATTCGCGCTATGGGCGATAAATCAACAGCGAAAGAAACGATGATTCGCGCCGGCGTACCGATTGTCCCTGGTAGCGATGGATTACTCAAAGACGAACTCGAAGCAAGTGCGATCGCGCGTCAAATTGGCTATCCGGTAATCGTCAAAGCAACAGCAGGGGGAGGCGGACGTGGCATGCGTCTTGTCCGCGACGACAGTGAAATCACTAAACTCTTTTTAGCCGCTCAAGGCGAAGCAGAAGCTGCTTTTGGTAATCCTGGCTTATACCTGGAAAAATTTATCGAACGTCCGCGTCATATCGAATTTCAAATTCTCGCAGATAGCTACGGCAACGTCATTCACCTTGGCGAACGCGATTGTTCGATTCAACGCCGTCACCAAAAATTATTAGAAGAAGCACCTAGCCCCGCACTCACTCCTGAACTCCGCGAAAAAATGGGAGAAGCTGCAGTTAAAGCTGCGAAGTCAATTGATTATGTGGGTGCGGGAACGGTGGAATTTCTCCTTGCTCCCAACGGCGAATTTTATTTCATGGAAATGAATACGCGGATTCAAGTCGAGCATCCAGTTACCGAAATGATTACTGGACTGGACTTGGTGGCTGAGCAAATTCGCATCGCCCAAGGGGAAAAACTGCAGTTGACTCAAGACCAAGTTGTTCTGCGCGGTCACGCGATCGAATGTCGCATTAATGCTGAAGACCCCGACCATGACTTTCGCCCGTCTCCAGGTCGGATCAGCGGCTACTTACCGCCAGGTGGTCCCGGCGTGCGCATGGATTCCCACGTTTACACCGATTATCAAATTCCTCCCTACTACGACTCCTTAATTGCCAAATTAATCGTTTGGGGACCAGATCGTGCCAGCGCGATCAGACGAATGAAACGTGCTTTACGCGAATGTGCTCTAACTGGTTTGCCCACAACAATTAACTTCCATCAAAGAATCCTAGAAACACCAGAATTTTTACAAGGTGACGTTTATACGAACTTTGTCGAACATGTCATGTTCTCGCGGGGAAATTAGAGGTCAAGGGTCAGGATTTCTAGCGCAGAGTTGAGTCAGGAAAATTCTTTCCAAAAATCAAAACTCACGCCTAGCCACTATTCACTCGCGCCTCATCCCTCTTTATCAGTGCAAACGCGTTGCCATTGTGAGTAATCCTTGTTGACCTAACAGTAGCTCGCGCAGTAAGCTGACAATCCCTAGCCAAATCACAGGAGTAATATCGACTCCGCCGATTGGTGGTACTAACTTACGCAAAGGCGCTAAAAAGGGTTCAGTGGTTACAGCAATGACGTTAAAAGGAAAGCGTTTGAGATCGACTTGTGGATACCACGTCAGAACGATGCGAAAGAGAAATAACAAGATCATCAGTCCCAATATAGAACCAAGAATCCAATTCGTTAGAGTAACAGCGCTCATATTGGTTTAACGGCGAAACGACTCAGAAATTGACTGCTAGGGTGCAAAAGTATCTAACTATGAAAGAAGTACTCAATCAAGAATGACCAAGAATGACATACTTTATTTTAAATTTTGTAAATATTTTGTATTTTAACTAAAAAAGGCTTACTGGCGGCGCGTAGAAAAATCGCAGTTAATACAACTATTTCCACTGCAGCTCATTCTTACTTGTCAAGGCAGTGCGTTAATCTAAGACATAAAACAGTATGCGATGAACTTCTCAATGGTGTAACAGAAGATTAAAATTAAGATCGAAGTGTGCAAAAAGGTTGCGAATCTATGACACCGTCGTTAATGAATTTCTTTTATAGTTTGCTGGCTGGACTTTTAATTGTTGTTATTCCAGCAACAGTAGGTTTGATTTTTATTAGTCAAAAGGATAAAATCCAGCGTTCATAATAGATTTAAGGGAGTCGCAATGACTCCCCACAAATTCAGTAACGCGTGCTGTAGTTGTGTCATAGATGTGTAGCGAGTAGAAGCGAGTAGATAAGTTGCATAGAAGCACAGATTTAATTAATATCGATTGGCAGTATGCAACAAAAACAATGCCCAGATCCCTATGGTGATTTTTGGCTGGACTCGTTAGGATAAGACATACTTGAGAGAATAGAAATGGTTAACTTTGGACTAAATTCAGCGAGTATCCTGGGCATCGTCTTAGCTGTAGCTGGTGCAGGTCTATATTTTCTGCGCTCAGTGCGTCCAGAGCTATCGCGAGACCACGACATTTTTTTCGCGGCTGTCGGGCTATTGTGCGGTTTTATTCTTTTATTTCAAGGCTGGCGATTAGACCCAATTTTGCAATTTGGTCAATTATTACTCACGGGTTCAGCAATCTTCTTTGCGGTTGAAAGTGTCCGATTGCGGGGTGTTGCAACTGAACAAGCAAAACGCAACACGCGAATTGTGGATGAAGAAAGACCAGTTAGCCCCGTTTATGAGTATCAAGCCGAGTTAGACGAGCTTGAGCCACTTTACGAAGAACGCCCTACAATTAATCCCAGAAGAAGAATTCAGGGCACAAAAGAAACGCGCCCAGCAAGAACTACCGAATATGAAGACGAACTCCGGCGTAATTCTACCGATGATTACGATGACGAGCCTCGGCGTCGGTACTCGAATCGCGCTAGTAGTTCTGAGCGCTTAGCACCTGCAGATAGACCAACAAAGCGTCGTCGTTCTCCTCGTCCGACAAGTCCAACAAGCCGTTCAAGCGTTGAGCGCCCAGAAGTTGATGAGTGGGGATATCCCAAATCAGATAGTAGCTGGGATGATGTCGGTAGCAGCAGCACGAGTAGACCCTCACGTCCTACAAGAAGTAGTGACTCTTCGTGGGAAGACAAGGATAGCTCGAATACAGTAGCTCGACCGACGACCAGAAAACGCCGTCCTGCGCCTGCGCAAGGTACGTCTCGAAGAAGAGAGGACGATATTGAAGCAACGCCAACCGATTATGTAGATTACAAGCCCGTTGATGCCTCAGATAGTGACTTTGATAATCCAGTCAGGTTTGACGAACCTTAGAAATTTATAGGTCAAACTCAAGTCATAGGGCTATACTTATCAATTAGCTATTAGCGCTAATGGTAGTTGCTAATTGATAGTGCTGCAAACAAGTATGGTCAAGTTGTCCCTGAAAAATAATAAAATTCTGAATGTCAACTTGGGTAGGGGCATTGCAGTAGACTTGAGGTGAGAAAATTTTTAGCAAAATGGGGACTTCGGCACTGGATTAATCTTTGTCTGGGTTCGGGGTTATTGCTTTTTGCGATCGCGTGTACTCCTCTCGATCGCCCCAGCATTCCCGCTAGTTTGAACAGCCGATATACTGACGAACAACCAGCATTGAGTGGCGATGGTCGCTACGTCGCTTTTGTTTCAAATCGTGATGGTAGTCGTCATCTCCTCTTATATGACTTACAAGCGCAGGTTTTGCTACCTTTACCAGGCTTACAAGACCGCCCTGAAGTTATTGCCGAAAGCCCCAGCATTAGCTATACAGGACGCTACATTGTCTGTATTATTAATGACCAAGGAAGACCGAGTTTAGTCCTCTACGATCGCGTAACTCAACAGCGACAATTTCTCAGCAGATGGTATCAAGGATGGATTCGCAATCCTAGCATTAGTCCTGATGGTCGCTACATCGCAGTTGAAAGTAGTATTAATGGTCAGTGGGATATCGAAGTCCTCGATCGAGGTTCTAGGATTGAGTTAGATATTCCTGATGGCGTTCCTATTGAGGAGCATAAATTACAGACGTCTTCCGACTAAAGTCAAGGTTACCTAAACAAATTGTACTTTTACATACTAAGCTAAGAGACCTGAGGGAGTAAGGCATACTTTGCTCGCAGTCGATGCAAGTAACTCTTGTGGTTCTCGTTGCGAATGCACGCGCAATCGCATTCAGGCTTGTCTTGCTGCAAACCCTAGTCAAGCACTTCTAAACCTTAGCTTTTTATCATTCATTTGTGAAACGCTTCGTTACTCTACTAGCAACCATCCTAGCGCTGACGTTAATTTTAATAGTATTGAGTAGTTATGGAAGCTCCGCCCGCTTGCTAAGCTTCCCCTCAGAGCCAAGTGGAAGAAGCCTGAATAGCCCTGCAGCTGAACTCACCCCGCGCGTCTCTGGAAGATACATCGTCTTTAGTTCAGATCGCTTCGGGCGTCAAGATATTTATTTATTTGACATGGTTAGCCGCAAATTAGTTGACTTACCAGGATTAAATTCGTTTGATGCGATCGCCTCAAGTCCTGCTATATCTGAAGATGGTCGGTACATTGTATTTGCTAGCAATCGTCAAGGAAAGTCTGGCATCTTTTTGTACGATCGCGAAACTCGCCAGTTAAGGAACTTGACAACTAACTTGCAAGCCGAAGTCCGTAACCCGACAATTAGCGCTGATGGCAATCGAATTGCCTTTGAATCCAGTGCTAACGGACAGTGGGATATTCTTATTTACGATCGCACCGGAAAACCAATTAATATCCCAACTGAGCCACAATAAAAAGAGATGGGAAGCACAGAAGCAGAGGAAGCATGAGAATGCATCTTTTCACTACCCCCTAGTCACTAGAGCCACTAACCACTACCTTCTCACTTCTCACCCCTCTTTTGCTGTACTGATTCAATCAGCGATCGCACTTCTTCGGTACCTGTCGATGGTTCAAAATGAAGTGGGAATTTACCGCGAATGAGCATTTTGAAACCAAGCGGTGTAATTCGTAATAAACCTTTGAGATCGCGAAAGTAATCGCCAACCACCTGAAGCACAAACTTCGGCTCGTTAATCCAGCCGCCTTGTTTTACCAGTTCAATTAATCCTTTGCGGTGACGAATCGGGATACTATCTGGTACTTCTTTGTTCGCTAAGATTTCTTGTTTGATTTTGCTAATTTGATCCAAAGGTGCAACATCCATCGGACACACACTATTGCAGTAAAAACAGCGCGTACAGCCCCATACACCTTGAGTACCAATATTATATTTTTCCAAGCGCGTTTCAGTTTGAGTATCGCGCGAATCTGCGACCATGCGGTAAGCTTTGGCAAGCGCGTGCGGACCGACGAAATCTGGATTAATTTCCCGCGCATTGCATTCGGAATAGCAGGCGCCACACATAATACAATTACCCGTTTGATCGAGGCGCGATCGCTCTTGTGGAGTTTGTAAAAATTCGCGTTCTGGTATTTTTCTAGCGCTCGTACTGATATAAGGTTCTACTGCCTCTAAGTGATTCCAAAAACTTGTCATATCTACCACTAGGTCTTTAATGACTGGCATATTTCCTAACGGCGCTAGAATAATTTCTGGAGTTGCTCCATGACGACCCTCAATACTTTGTAATCTTTGAATTTCACTTCCAACGTTTTCCTTACACGCTAAAGCAGAACGTCCGTTAATCCGCATTGCACAACTGCCACAAATCGTATTGCGACAATTTTTCCGAAATGCTAAACTTCCGTCTTGTTCCCATTTAATGCGATTTAGGCAATCCAAAATTGTATTACCTGGTTCAACTTCCAATTGGTATGTCTGGGCTTGGGGCGGAGAATTTTCTTTTTGTCGAATAACTTTAAAAATAACTTGCATCTTTACAAAGCCTTACAAATTTTTCTGCGTATCTCTAAAATTAACGAGCTTACCTAGCATTTACTTGCTAGGATTTCTGGCGTTTACTTGCGACACGCTGGTATTTAATGGGTAAATTGGGCGTTACTTCTAGTTTAAAACCAATCTTGGAACTCTAGTTAGCTCAGCCCTTCTACCTATCTAATAGTGTTTTGCTTTAAGGTTGAGATAAAGAGATGCATAGAGGTACGTACAGAAGGAGAAGGGAGAATTGTGATTCGTGATAACTATATTTTTCAGTTGGTATCACTAAGGTTAAGTGGTTGGTTTGTCATAATTTGTCAATGACAAACTGCAACGTTGCAAAAATATGTCTTAAGAATTATGTGTCTGGGCTTGACACAATATGCTCGCTAGGATTGAGTACCTTGCAGCTAAATCAGTAAACTGCTACCTGTTATTTGCCATACAGACGAAAAAAACCGAAGAAGAGCCATCTCAGTTTAAGCTTTTATCTCAGTAATCGATGGTTGCCTCACTGGCAGAATAAAAAATTTTAGGAATTGCAAAAAACTTTACTCATTACCTCAATGCTTTGTCACTAAAATAAAAATTGTATGCAAATATAATTAACAAAGGATAAGATGTAAATATTCCCAGATCATTTTGCCAAAAAGTAGAGAGAAGAGGATATATTTTTTATAATGTGATTGTTGTAAAAGACAACGAAACCAACTTGGAGAACGTAAGGATTTATAAGTGCGATGACTGAAACCGCAACTGCACCATTAACAGGAAAAGCATTACTGCAAAAGGTAAAAGAATTATCCGACTTACCAAGACGAGAAAGAGCAAAGCGCTGTGGTTATTACACAATAACCAAGAATAAACAGACTCGCGTTAATCTCACAGATTTTTATGATGCATTATTAGCAGCGAGGGGAATTCCCTTAAGTCCAGAAGGACCAAAAGATGGACGCGGTCGCGAACCAACGTATCGTGTTAGCGTTCACAAAAATGGTCAAATCGTCATAGGTGCAACTTACACTGAGGCGATGGGACTCAAACCAGGAGATGAATTTGAAATCAAGCTAGGATACAAGCACATTCACTTGATTCAACTAGATAGTGATAAAAGTGCTAGCCAGGATGAAGATGATGACGAAGATGAAGAATAATGTTTTTCAAAAAGAGTAAGGCTTATTCCTCAATACCCGAAACATGACTTTTAGCCTAACCTTTTTATTAATCTTCAATCAAAAAAATCTGGCAATTTAACAGCGGTTTTGAACGCTCACCTTAACTATACAGCGCATAGTTTGATGATAAATTTGGCAGCTACCCCAGGCTCATTACTACGAGTAATAGGCTTTTTAATTGCTTGGGCTGGGTGTTGGTTGCCAATAGCAATTCCGCTGTTTGTCGCGCGCGATCAGTCAAAGACATTAGCTGCGCAGAAACTTCCGTTATTAGCCTCGCTGTATCTAATTGCTCCAATTGTGCTTTGGAAAGTGAGCCAAATCACAAATAGAAATTTTTTAGATTATGGCGTAGTCTGGAATTTTGCAATTCTGCGATCTTTAGGTGAAGGTTTAGCGATCGCAGTCCTTAGCATCGCTATCTTGTTTGCAATTCAAACACTTTTGGGCTGGGTGAATTGGCAACAGATATCTCCAAAACAAATCATGAGTGTCGTGCTACCGACATTAGTTCTAGCGCTATGGGTAAGTGCTACCGAAGAATTAATTTTTCGGGGTTTTATGCTGACACAAATGCAGCAAGATTACCCATTGTGGCTCGCCGCAATTATTTCTAGCGGAATTTTTGCGGGACTACATCTTGTGTGGGAACAACGCGAAACTGTACCTCAACTCCCTGGATTGTGGTTGATGGGAATGGTGCTCGTGTTAGCGCGAGTCATTGATAATGGAAGTTTAGGCTTAGCGTGGGGATTGCACAGCGGTTGGGTGTGGGCGATCGCATCTATCGACACAACTCAAGTCCTCGCTTACACCCAAAAAGTTCCTGACTGGATAACAGGAAAACACAATAAACCCTTAGCGGGAATTCTCGGAATTATTTTATTAATGGCAACAGCAGGACTTTTATTGGTAATGGGTAACTGGTAATTGGTAATTGGAAATACCGCTTGCGCTATTCATAAGTTAGTTTTTAACTCTGACCTCTGCTACAGCACTCAAAATTGTCACAGGATTTAAGGGCGTAAACCGCGTTAAGTCCGCAATTGGTACAGATCGCGATAGCTGTACTTGCAACATTTGATAATGCCATTGTTGATGTTTGAGCCAATCTAAAGCGATCGCAAGATGTTCTACCGTTGCTAAAGCAAGGACAATAACACCATTGGGAGAAAGGCGCAAAGCTTCTAAAATTGCCACTAAATTACCGCCACTTCCACCAATAAAAACGCGGTCTGCGGTGGGAAGTTGCGATAAAACTTCTGGCGCACTACCGCGAATCGAAACAACATTCTTTACACCAAAGCGATCGCAATTTTGTTGAATTAATGTTGTCCCTGCTGCGGTTTTTTCGATGGCATAGATGCAAGATGTCGGAAATAAACGGGCGATTTCGATCGCAACAGAACCCGTACCCGCGCCGATATCCCAAACAATTTGTCCAGGTTGTAGCGCTAATTCTCCCAAAACTAACACGCGCACTTCGCGCTTGGTCATTAATCCTGGGCGATCGCTAAAACTCAAAAATACCCGATCGGGTAAACCAAACTGTGGTAGTGTTGCTAAATCCAAGTCTTGGGCATGATTTTGACGCAGTAAAACAACAACATTCAACGGTGCAAACGTTGTTGATGCAACTTGTGCGAGTGACCAAGATTGTACGCGTTGTTGCTGACTTCCTAAATTCTCGCAAACCCAAAACTGATAATCGCTTGGTAAATCCAACGCTTGAATTAAACGCGCGATCGCACTCGGAGTATTTGTGTTATCCGTCAAAACAGCAATCTTCTCAGCGCCTTGCTGCAACGCTTGAATTAATTCTGCTAACGAACGTCCGTGAACGCTAATGATTCTAGCATCGTGCCAAGGAACTTTAATCGCATTGAACGCTAATTGTACTGAACTTAAATGCGGGTGAAAGACAAGTTTTTCAGGTGGAAATTCTGCTAGTAAGAGTCGCCCTAAACCAAAAAACAACGGATCGCCACTGACTAAAACAACGACATTCCCTGTATCTTGATTGCGGATGCGCTCAATGGTTGCAGTAAAATCGCCAAGTACCCACTTTTGGGCAGGATGCTGGGGAAAATAGCTTAAATGGCGATCGCTACCAATTAATAGTGTTGCTTGGGCAACAATTTGCCGTACATTCTCGCTTAACCCTGCTTTTCCATCCAAACCAATTCCGACTACGTGAACTACGCTCATCAATCATCCTGATTTCTACTTTTGTAGTGCTAGCATAATCAGAGCATTAAGAATTGCCGCAGCAACAGCCGATCCGCCCTTACGGCTTTCAACGCGAATTTGAGCAACAGATGTTTGAGCTAATGCGGCTTTCGACTCCAAAACCGAAATAAAGCCTACCGGAGCACCGATTACCAATGCGGGTAAAATAGAAGTTGTAGTGATGCGATCGCACAACGCCAGTAAAGCGGTTGGCGCATTACCAATTACATAAATAGCGTGCGGATATTTTTCGTAACATTGAAGTATACCTGTTTCGGTGCGCGTTTTTCCTGGTAAAGCAGTGCTGACTTGTTCTACAGCGCTGAGCAGTGGGTTATGAAAAGTTTTGGTTACTAATCCCACAACACCCTGTTTCACCATGCTGACATCGGTCACAATTGGAACGCCACGCCGCAGCGCCGTAATTCCCGCATTGATGGCGTCTGGACTAAAGGAAACAAGATGTTTAAACTCAAAGTCAGCAGTAGTGTGAATTACGCGTCGGACGATCGCATATTCCGCGTCACTCAAATTATGCGCGCCGATTTCGCGGTCAATGACGGCAAAACTTTGCTCCATGATGGGATGAATTTGGATCGTACTTTCGCTTTGTTCGCGCTTCACGAGTGATTTTTATGCCAATTTATGTTTACTGGGGTGAAGATGATTTTGAGATGCAAACAGCGATTTTTCGCTTACGCGATCGCATTGTTGATGCCCAATGGCTCAGTTTTAACTATACTGTAATTCCAGCAACTCAACCTGAGGCAGTTATCCAAGGACTCACGCAAGCAATTACACCTCCTTTTGGCGCTGGTAGTCGCTTGACATGGCTTGTCGATACAACGATATTGCAGCAGTGTTCTGCCGATTTATTAGCCGAGTTACAACGCACATTACCTGCTATCCCTGAAAACTCGGTTTTACTACTCACCTGTCGCAACAAACCGGATAAACGGCTCAAATCTACCCAGCTACTCCAAAAATTTGCCCAAATTCAAGAATTTTCTTTAATTCCACCCTGGAAAACCGAGCAACTAATCGATAAAGTACAACAAGCGGCGCAAGAATTGAACGTCAAACTGACATCAGAAAGCGTGCAGATGTTGGCTGAAGCTGTCGGCAATAATACACGCCAGATGTATAACGAATTAGAGAAATTACGCACCTTTGCCGGTTTTGACTCAAAACCCATAGATAAAACCACAGTAGCCACCTTAGTTAGTAATAATACTCACAACAGTTTGCACCTAGCGGCTGCGATTAAAGATGGCGATTCGCCAAAAGCGTTAGAATTAATGACACAACTGATTGCGCAAAATGAACCCGCTTTGCGCATTGTTGCCACATTAATTGGGCAATTTCGCACGTGGTTGTGGGTGAAGCTGATGAGTGAGGCAAAGCAAGATCCTACAACGATTGCACAAGCGGCTGAAATTGCAAATCCTAAGCGCGTTTACTTTCTCCAACAGGAAGTTAAAGGCGTTTGCGTGACTCAGCTCGTTTCTACATTGCCAGTCTTACTCGAACTCGAAGTCAACCTCAAACAAGGATTCGAAGAAAACTCTATCCTACAAACGAAGATTGTAGAACTGTGCCAACTTTTTCGCTAAATCTGTTAGTAAATGGTTGCGTGTAGTTTGAAAATTAGGAATTTCTTCTAGTTTTGGCATCTTACAAGAACTTCAGTAAAGTTCGGGGGAAATACTGAGAAAGCAGAAAACTTAAGTTTGCAGATTGTTGCGGTCGTATAAGTAAAAACTTGAGAAAAATTTGATTTGTGGAACTTCTGAGGAAGAAATTACTTCAAAACAATTGTTACCCTAACTACTGTTCTCGTTGCTCGTTGTATGATATCTTATCGGCATACTGTTTCTGGTCATCGCTTACGCCGAATGCTATCGCGATCGCTCGTTATCGCTACCTTAAGTGGTATAGGTGTCATATCTGGATTGATACCTAATTTAGCTGAGTCGCGGCAAGTAGAATTTTCTTCTGTAGCTTATGCACAAGCTGTCAGCAATGCAGAGGTGACCAATTATGCACGTTCAGTGCTTGTTATGGAACCTGTGCGTCAAACCGCCTTTAACGAAATAAAAAGAATTATTTCTTCAGACAATATTCCACCGATTGTTTGCAACCAACCGCGAAGCTTTAGTTCGCTACCTACAGAGGCGCGTAATATTGCCGTTGAATTTTGCAAGCGATCGCGGCAAATCGTCGAAAGCAATGGATTAACGATTAATCGCTTCAATGCAATTACAGTCAACTTGCAAAGCGACGCGCAACTCGAACGGCGTGTCAAAAATGAGTTATTGCGGCTGCAAAATGCTTCTGCTAATTAGTTGCCTCAAAAAGCTAGCACTCTCATACTGTTTAACTTTGAAGTTACTACAAATAGACCGCTTCAAAAGCAGAGAGCTTCAGGAGAAATTAATTGTAGTTCTCATTTAGTGAAATGCTATCAGTTTTCAATAGCGTTTCCAAATAGACGATAGACAATAAAAATTTTGTTCAATTAAATCCAAATCTCTATGCTTCTATCAAAAGAATGTTTAGCATAGTAAAATTGTTGAGTATGAGCCGACAACAACTTTACTTTATAGTTGCTAAAACTGGCAGCAAGGGTACAGAGCAGAAGTTGTTTATGATTCTTAATTAATTGAAATGGTAAAAAATCTTCAAATTAATTTAAAATCATTGATTTTGCTTATGTTTACACATTAAGTTTACAAAGGTCGAGCAACATCTGCATGCACGTTCACTTATACACTATTTCTTGATTTAACAATTATTTTTTTTGTTGATGTAGGGGATAACCAAGTGCTGACAGCACAAGAATCCTCCGTTGTTTTTGGCATGCTGAAATTAAGCAATATTCACATAAAACTAGCTAATATTAACTATATCTTAATCTTGTAAGAGTATTGTAGTTAGCTGTAATAACGTGAGTTTTTAATACCTTCGGACTTACGTAAAAAATCTCTAAAAATCCTGTTTTTAGTATCCTTCACGTTTCACCTGACGCGAAGGCTGCTTCAACTTGGTTGATTTTGTCATCATTTGCGTAAGTTCCGCTGGCTATAACCTCACACACACTCGCATTGCTCGGCAATAGAGTAAGCAAGAAGCAAGGACAAGAGGAGAACTTAACGTGAGTAGTAAACGCAGCATGTGGCGGAAGTATTCTCGCATTACCAGAGAAGGAGTGTATAAAGATACACATCACGCTCAGCAGTTTGATAGCGATGGCGAACCGATCTGTAATCGCTCCAACAATCCCTATTTTTCATCGATCCTGAACTCTCGCTTACAACGTCGTCAAGTTTTAAGAGGTACGCTAGCAGCAGCAGTCACCTCGCTCTTTGCAGGACCAATTCTAGATGGATTAAAAGCTCGTCCGGCAAGTGGCAGTACCACTAATAAGTTGGGGTTCAAAGCAGTTCCTGTTAGCGAAGCCGATACCATTGTCGTTCCAGAAGGCTACACTGCTCGCGTTCTCATACCTTGGGGAGAACCTATCAGCGGCAGTTTTCCCAGTTATAGCTTGAAAAATACGGGAGCAGAGCAGGGAATGCAAGTCGGTCAGCACCACGACGGCATGCACTTCTTTCCAATTGAAGGGAAATCACCTTATGAAGGTAGCTCGGTTGATGGACTCTTAGTTGTAAATCACGAGTATATCGAGCCGCGCTATACTCATGCAGCAGCGATTGGGCAAGCATTGGGTCCTGATGATTTTCCGAAGAAAGAGGACGGTACTCGTGAAACAGATCAAGTTCTCAAGGAAATGAATGGACATGGAGTCACTATTACGCGCATCTCTCGCCAGTCCGATGGTAGTTGGAAAGTAGTACGCGATCCGCGCAATCGTCGAATTACAGCTTTGACTCCAATGGAAATTCGAGGACCTGTACGCGGGTCGGATTTAGTTAAAACGAAGTACAGTCCAGATGGAACAAGAACTCGCGGCACAATCAACAACTGCGCCCATGGCGTCACTCCTTGGAATACGTATCTTACTTGTGAAGAAAACTGGGCGAGATATTTCCTCAACAACGATGAAGACGTACCTCGCGACCACGAGCGTTACGGAGTTTCTACCGATGGCACTTCACGCTACGGTTGGGAATTGGCAGATAGCAAAGCAGATGAGTACATTCGTTTTGCTGCTTCTGCAAGCGGTGCTAGTGCCACTGAGGACTATCGCAATGAACCAAATACCTTTGGTTGGGTAGTAGAAATCGATCCTTTTAATCCAAAAAGTACGCCGGTGAAGCACACTTACCTCGGACGCTTTGCGCATGAAGGAGTTGTGTTTCAGCCACCTGTAGAAGGTCAGCCGATTGTCTGCTATTCCGGCGACGATGCTCGATTTGAGTATATTTACAAATACGTTTCCGCCCAGCCTTATTGTCGAGCAACTGCAAACGGAACTTTGTTGGACGATGGAACGCTCTACGTAGCTCGCTTCAACGAAGATGGTACAGGTAACTGGTTAGCACTAAAGTTTGGCGAAAACGGACTCACTCCTGAAAACGGCTTCCAAGATCAGGCAGATATTTTGGTGAATACGCGCACAGCTGCTGATTTTGTCGGTGCAACCAAGATGGATCGTCCTGAGTGGGGAGCAATCGATCCTCGCAATCGGAATGTTTACTTTACACTGACCAACAACTCTAATCGCAAACCAGACCAAGTAGATGCTGCTAATCCCCGCCCTGAGAACGATTGGGGACACATTATTCGCTGGAGTGAAGCAGGTAATAACCCAACTGCCACCTCGTTCAAGTGGGATATATTTGTGCTGGCTGGACCAGAAGATGATAGCCGCAAGCTATCTGGTCGTCCCCTCAATGCAGACAATATCTTCGTGAACCCAGATGGACTGTGGTTTGATGCCGACGCTCGCCTGTGGATTCAGACTGATATTGGTGAAAGCTCTCAAAATCAGGGCGAGTTTGCTCAGTTTGGTAACAATCAAATGTTAGCAGCTGATCCAGATACTGGTGAAATTCGCCGCTTCTTGACAGGACCCATCGGGCAAGAAATTACAGGTGTGGTGACAACGCCTGACCAGCGCACGATGTTTATCAACGTCCAGCACCCAGGAGCAACCACTTCTGAAGAGGAATTTGCAGCAGGTAAAATCAACTCGCGCTGGCCTAACCAAGATCCAAAAATCTATCCTCGCTCCGCGACGGTAGTGATTACTAAAGATGACGGTGGCATTATTGGAACTTAGCGATCGCTCAATTTTCAATTGAGGAGTAATCGCAACTGACAAATAAACTCTAGTGATTTTGGGGGGTCAATGACCCCTCAAACATTCTTGACATACTACTGCAATCTTGCACCTCTGTTGCCTTAACAATCAGCTTAACCAAACATCAAACTTACTCGGTTCCAAGCATTTGTAAATTGTGTAAACTCGCATATAAACCACCTTGCTGTAGTAGTTCTTCATGTGTACCTGATTCAATAAGCTGACCGCGTTTGAGAACAAAAATGCGGTCTACGTTACGGATAGTTGACAAGCGGTGCGCAATAATAATTGCTGTGCGATCTACTAGTAATTGCTCCAAGGCATCTTGAATTAAAGCTTCGGTGCCAACATCTAAATTAGCTGTCGCTTCATCGAGTACAAGAATATGCGGATCGCGAATGGCAGCGCGAGCAAATGCCAGAAGTTGTTTTTGACCGCTAGAAAGGTTTGTACCGCGTTCTCGAAGTTGGGTATCGTACCCTTGGGGTAACTGTTCGATAAATTGAGCGATATTTGTTTTCTCTGCGGCTGCTGTAATTTCTTCAAAAGAGTACGAATCGCCTAACGTAATATTACCTTTAACATCTCCTGCGAATAAAAAACCCTCTTGCAGAATCACTGCCATGCGCCGTCTTAATTCAGCTTGTGGTAGTTCGCGAATATCGATACCATCTACCAAAATCCGCCCGCGACTTGGTTCGTACAAGCGACACAGTAGTCGAATAATAGAACTTTTGCCTGCACCCGTAGGACCTACTAAAGCAACTTTTTCACCAGGACGAATGACGAAGTTTAAATCTTTGATAACGTAATCATCATCTTTATAAGCAAACCAGACGCCTTCAAAGCGAATTTCTCCTACTCTCCCTATTTCCCTCTGCCTTCTATCTCCTGCTCTCTGCCTTCTATCTTCAGGATCGCGAATTTCAATTGGTTCATCTAAAATGTCACTGACGCGTTCTACTGCGGTGAAGCCTGCTTGAATTGCAGTGAATTTTTCAGCAAATTGCCGTAAAGGGTCAAATAAACGTTGCGCGAACAGAATAAACGCAGATAATGTACCAAAAGTCAACTGTTCGCGCAGGACAAAAAAGCCACCAACTAAAAGAACACCCGCGATCGCAACTAAAGCAACCCACTCTAATGTTGCAGATACCGCTGAGTCGTGAAAGATTGTTTTATCAACTTCACGAATATACTGTTTATTGGTTGTCCGAAATAGTTGCGCGTTGAATTTCTCGCGTCGAAATAACTGCACCACATTGATACCAGTAATATTCTCTTGCAATGTGGAATTTAATACTGAAAGTTCTTCTCTAGCTTTGTAGTTAGCTTTGCGGTACTGTTGCTGAAAGTAAATAATCAACGCTGTTACGGGCAATAACATCAACGTCAGCATCAAAGCAAGTTGCCACTGTAAAGCGAACATCGTAATTAAAATTACCAGCATTGAAAAGACATCGCTGATAATTCCAATCGCGCCAGTTGTAAAGACATCACCTAAAGCTTCGACATCGCTTGTCAGGCGAGTAATTAACTTACCAACAGGCGTACGGTCAAAAAAACGCACGGCTAGTGATGTAACATGCTCAAATAAGTCATTTCGAATATCTGCCGTAATTTGTTGTCCGACCTTTTGGACAAGATAGCCTTGAAGTCCTGTAAATATTAATCGCAAGACGACTGTTAGTAGTAATAAGCCTTCTAGTATCCTCAGTCCTTCAGATAAAGGACGATTTTGGAGAAACTCGTAAACATTCGGTTCTTGACGAATCAGCGAAATAGCTTGTCCAATAATCAATGGTTGCACCGCGCCAGCGATCGCTACGGGAACAAGTAGCAACATAGAGAGTATTAACAATCGCCCGTGACGCTTTCCATAAGGCACTAATCGTAAGAATAATCGCCAGTCTGTTTCGCGGCGACGATTTGTCACTGGCTGCGAAAGTGGCGCTGAACTAGTCATGCTCAAACCCAATAAAGTAATCTGTGAAGCACAAGGCACGTTTATCGAGTTTAGCGCTAGCGTAACTTCAGTCACCATGCTTGAGATGGAAAATCGCTTATCAAACAGTATGCGATCGCGCAGCTAAGTAGAGATATTTGACAAGTAACTGGGCATATTAAGTGTAGATTCTTCAACTCGTGTATATTTACTCGGTTATTACCCAGAAAAATGTTGAAAAAACTCGTTATTTGCATATTAGTTACCAGCGCTATTTTATTTAGTTTTGCCGCCAAAGCTTCTCCAGTATGGTATAAAGACGATCCTTGGAAACTTTCTTCAGCGATTGTTCATTACCCAACGACAGCAGCAAATTACTATAAACACATTGTTTATCAAGGTACAGAAACTTCTTTAGATGAATATCTTTTTTATTGGGGTATAAAAGCTAAAGTTTACAAGCAAGATATTGCTAAAACGGAAGTAGAGATGAAAGGTGAATCTATGATGCTTGATAATTTTAAACAAAAGCCTTGGGCTATCTGTCATTTAATTTACTTTAATAACGGTGAAGATTTACCAGAAGTCACTTGTGTTGCTACCAATACTAATGGCGAACCATTGGATAGAAATATGCTTAATAGCACCTATCGTCAAAGTGTCTATCAAAAAACTACAGGATTATAAATTAACTTATTAGCTGAGATGCGATCGCATTTTTTGTAGCGCTACGCGCCAGTAAACTTGCAGGGTTGCAGACTAACAACTTGTGCTTAAGATAATCTAGTTTTTAGCTGCTACCCAACCACCGCCCCACAGTCCCGTGTAAAACTTGACAAGATCGCCAAACCCCGCTTGCTGTAATAATTCAATTGTGCGTGATTCCGCAATAGGATAAACGCCTTTATCAATCGTTTTCATACCCTCATTAATTTGTTCTGGTTGCATTCCCATTTCTTCCCAAAAGAGTTTGATAATTGCAGTTGTTTTCTCAAACTCGCGCGAACCTTTTTCACCACAGATATCAACTAATATCAATGGGGCGGATGATTTGAGTCGTTGGGCAATACTTTGAAGTAACGCAAGTTTGCTGCCATCGTCAGGTAGAAAATGCATGACTAAAATACACGTTGCGCCGTCATAAAGCGGCGTTTCTGGTAACTCGTGAGTGTATCCTTGAAACAGTTTAATGCGATTTGATAAGTCGTTTTGAGTGATTTTTTGTTGGGCGATCGCCAACATATTAGTTGATGGATCGACACCCAGCAATTGCCACTGTGGGTTATTACTAAACTTCACCAACTCCATTCCTGTACCCGCACCGACAATCAATAAATTCGCAGTTTCAGGTAAATGAAATTTTAAAAACGACAACGCCATTGTATGCATTGCTTCATAACCAGGAATTGCCCTACGCGCGCGATCGTCATATTCGGTAGTAGCAACTGGCGGGTTAGTGTCAAAATCAATCGTTTTCTCCATAATAGAGTCAAACTTTCGAGCGATGAAGGTATTTTAACTGGGTTCAAGATTTATGTATAAAGCCAACCAGTCGAACATTATTTATCTGAAATTAAACCGTAGCTAAAGTGTTACAGCGGATGTTTTCTATGACTTCACTCAAATTATCTGTATTTAACCGATAACTTAATGGATGCGCAATTAATCTCGCAGTGCTTTCATAAAGTACTTCAATCTCGATTAAGCCGTTTTCGCGTAAAGTTCGCCCAGTCGAAACTAAATCAACGATCGCTTCGGACATTCCGGTGATTGGTCCTAATTCTACCGAACCGTATAAAGGTACAATTTCTACAGGTAAATCGATACTATCAAAGTATTCGCGCGCGCAATGCACAAATTTAGAGGCGACTCGACTATTCGTTGGTAATTCTACCGCTGAACGATATGGACTCGATGCTTTCACGGCAACTGACATCCGACAGCGACCATATCCCAAATCAATCAAATGGGCAACTTGGGGTTTTTTCTCGCGGAGTACGTCGTAACCTACAATGCCCAATTGGGCTTGACCGTATTCTACATACACCGGAACATCATGCGTTCTCACAAGCAATGCTTGCGCTTTTCCCATCGGATCTTGAATTTGCAATTGCCGATTACCAGAATCTAAAAAAGCACTAAAATCTAATCCTACAGCTTGCAATAAGCTAATGCTATCTTTCAAAAGTGCGCCTTTCGGCAATGCAACAGTAAGCATAAAAGTTAAATAGAGTTGCTAAGACTAACACAAATTCTATACCCTCACTCCTCATCCCTCATTATGCTATTTACTCATCACTAGCCACTAATCACTCTTCCTCTCACCCCTCATTATGCGAATTCTTTTAGTTGACGACGAAGTTGAACTTACCGATCCTTTAAGTCGCGTTCTTAGCCGCGAAGGTTACAGCGTTGATGCTGCTTATGATGGTGCAACGGGTAGTGAACTAGCTTCCCACCAAAGCTACGACTTATTGATTTTAGACTGGATGCTACCGTTTAAAACTGGCTTAGAAATCTGTCAGGAAGTACGCCGTAAGGGACAAACAACGCCTGTACTGTTTCTCACAGCGAAAGATACCGTAGACGATCGCGTTCAAGGTTTAGACGCGGGTGCGGATGATTATCTCGTTAAACCGTTTGAATTACGCGAGTTACTCGCACGAGTTCGCGCTTTACTACGGCGGTCAAGTACTGAGGTGACGACATCGACATCTCAAAAACTGCAAGTTGCCGATCTAGAACTTGATTGTGAAAATCAGCTAGCGTATCGTCAAGAACGCATGATTGAATTATCAGAAAAAGAAAGTCAATTACTCGAATATTTTATGCGTAATGCGGGACAACTGTTAACGCATACCCAAATTCAACAATATTTATGGGGTGATGGCGAACCACCGAGTAGTAACGTGTTAGCTGCTTTAATTCGTTTGTTACGTCGTAAAATAGAAGCCCCAGGAGAAACGCCACTGATTCATACTGTTTATGGTAAGGGTTATCGTTTTGGGGAAAGTAATTAAGTATCAATGTTGGTAAATGGGTCATTGGTAATTGGTAAGAATGTTGAGTACCACTTCCATTACCTATTACTGCGTTCCCCTATCTCAACAAGCATAATGTTTTAAAGTAATCTATTACTATACCATTTTTCAAGCTTGATAGTTGCGGAGTTGATGAATGAGAATTTGCATTTTTTCGCGTAAAGATTGCGCTTCTTGATAAATACGCGATCGCATTTTCGCATTACCATTTACTTTCAACTCAGTTTTATACACAGGTTGAATGAAGTAATATAAACGCGATCGCATTGCCCAAACTCCCATTGAAGGAAAAAGAGCAAACACGGGAATTAATGGGGAAAGCGGTAAAAAAGGAAGATAAAGTTTCTTGGCTAAAGCTTTGAAGTGAATTGCCCAAGGATGTAAATATTCGTTACCGATACAAATTACGGGAAGGATGGGAACATTGTAGCGATCGCTCAGTTGAATAAAACTCGAATCGAACGTTTCTAATTGATATCTTTTTTTCCATCCTTTCATTGGACCGCGTAAGCCCTCAGGAGCATATAATAAAATTGTTTCTTGCGCTAATGCCGCCTCAAAATCATCGCGTTCTGCCCTCACGCCACCTAAAACTTGCGACCATCCAGGCGGTAGCCACCATACCATCCAAGGATGATCGAATAATGCTACACCCGCAAGGGGTTGTACAGTCCAATCGCGGTTTTCTGCTAAAAGATAACCAAGGACGAGAAAATCCCACGGAAAGCACATTCCCGCATGATTCATGGCGACTAGCAATGGTGCTGTTTGCGGTAAATTTTCGACTTGTTTTAGCTCAGCACGAAAGTAATATTTAACGATAGGATTCAGAATTTCTTCGCGGAATGCTTGTTGATATTTGGGATTAAATGTATAACCTTGATTTTTAGGGAAACGACATCCCAAACGTAACCAGCGAATCAACAACGCCAAATAAAAGCCGCAAGGGATGAGAAATAAAATGTACTCTAGCCAATTCCAACCATCAGGATCGACGTGATAATGTTGCCAGTGGCGATTGAAGAGAATTAACCACCCTGGAGGATACCACAGGCAGAACCAGTCAAACCATGTGAATTGATAGGTATCAAGTGTCGATTCCTTCATTATCTCTGGTAATAGGTAACGGGTAATGGGAAATTATTACTTAATATTCTTCCCGATAACCAATGACCATTCACCAGCCTGTAACTTACGCTTAATTTGACCTATTTAATGATTATTGTGCCTTAACCCAAGCTTGCGCGCTCATTTGTACGGGGTCCCAAGGGCTACTAAACGGAGGCGTGTAGCTGAGATCGAGTTGATTTAATTCATCCACCTTCATACCGTGAAATAAAGCAGTCGCAAAAATATCAATTCGTTTGGCGACTTCTCCTTGATAATGACCAACAATTTGCGCGCCTAGTAAACGCCCAGTATGGCGATCGCCGGTCACGCGAATTCGGAGTTTGTGCGCGTGAGGATAATAAACTTTACGATCCCATGTTTCTAGCTCGACGGTAACTGCGTCTATTCCTGCATTTTGGGCTTCAGAATCGCGTAAACCAGTCCGCGCGATCGCCAAATCAAAAACCTTCACTACTTGCGTACCTAGCGTTCCCGCAAATTCTTGATTTCCACCTACTGCATTTTCACCAGCAATTCGCCCTTGTTTGTGTGCGGTGGTTCCTAGCGGTAGATAGGTGGATTCAGTTAAAATTCGATGCCAAGTTTCAACACAGTCGCCTGCTGCATAGATATCTGGAACGCTTGTTTCCATTTTTCGCGTGACTTGAATTGCATCTTTGATACCGCAAGCCACGCCAGCCGTTTTGGCAAGTTCAGTGTTAGGTTTGACGCCGACAGCCACTAACACCATATCAACAGTTGTATGATAGTTTTCGCCTTTGACTAATAACTGCGTTCCTTTCGCTTCAATTGTCTCAATTGCCACACCATTGACAACTGTAATGTTATGACGCTGTAGTTCTTCCTGAATAATTTGACCTAAACTAGGGTCAACAGTTTTCATCACTGTTTCTGAATGTTCAATCACCGTAACAGCGATACCTCGGTGCGTCAAAGCATCAGCCATTTCTAAACCAATGTATCCACCGCCAATAATCGCGACGGATTGTGGTTGTTCGGTGGTTAAATATTGATGAATGGCAAAGCTATCTGCCATCGAGTGCAACAAAAAAACGCCAGGAAGATCGAGTCCAGCAATTTGCGGTCGAGTTGATACCGCACCTGTAGCAATAATTAGGCGATCGTAGTTTAAATTGCGCGATCGCATTTCGCGATCGACAACGGTGACAATTTTTTGCTGCGGATCGATCGTCTGAGCTGTACAATCGAGTAGCAGCTGAATGCCTTCGCGTGTAATTTCCTCGGTTGTGCGATGCGCTAAGTTTCGCCAATCTGGAACTTCACCACTCAGGAAAAACGGTAATCCACAAATGCTGTAGTTCGGAAAACTATCCGCGACAACAACTGTTAAATTAACTGTAGAATCCAACTCCCGCGCCCGCAACGCCGCACTAATACCTGCGTCGCTACCACCGATAATAAGTATCATGGATTTAAGGATAGTTACTGTGCAGTAGTTTTGCTGCTGAGAGATGCAATCAGTTTTTCGACTCTTTCTTTGACTTGTTCGCGCACTTCGCGAAACTTCTCGACTGATTCGCCTTCTGGATCGTCGAGTTGCCAATCTTGAAAGACTTCCCGCAGTACCCATGCTTCGGGTAAGTTAACACCACAGCCGCATAAGGAAATAACGGCATCGTAATCTTCAGGATTAAAATCGCTTAAAGGTTTGGATGTTTGATTGCTAATATCGATGCCAACTTCTGACATGACTTCTACAGTTGTCGGATCGACAGCACTTGCTTCTAAGCCGGAACTTGTGACGGCAATTTTACCTTCTCCGAGGGTACGGGCAAATCCTTCTGCCATTTGCGAACGGCGCGAGTTTTTCTTGCATACAAACATGACTTTTTTCATATCGTCATCCTAGTTGAGTTGTTAGATTTTCTTTGAACGAACCGCAAAGGTCACAAAGGATAGAATCCGAGTTTGGTTCAAAGTCCCTCATCTCTAAGGAATTTAGGGGCTAGATCGCTGGTTATTCGTCTTGACTTCTAATGCGCTATTGGCAATTTGAATAACTTCTTTTGCCGCTTTTTCTTTGCGTTCGCTGTATCTGTCGGTGAGATAATCAACTTTGTCGCGCAGTAGTAAGGTGAATTTATAGAGTTCTTCCATGACATCAACAACGCGATCGCGATATGGTGAATCTTTCATTGTTCCGTCGTCGTTGAACTCTTGATACGCTTTTGCAACTGAGGATTGATTGGGAATCGTAAACATCCGCATCCATCGCCCTAAGATTCGCAGTGTGTTGACGGCATTAAATGACTGCGAACCGCCGCTGACTTGCATCACAGCCAAAGTTCTACCTTGTGTTGGTCTAACTGCGCCTAAACTTAGAGGAATCCAGTCAATTTGGTTTTTCATGATGCCGGTAATATTACCGTGCATTTCAGGACTTGACCAAACTTGTCCTTCTGACCATAAACTTAATTCTCGCAGTTCTTGGACTTTAGGATGTGTCTCGGGAACGCTGGCGTAAATTGGTAACTCGCGCGGATCGAAAAATCGCACTTCTGCACCAAATTCCTCGATAATTCTCGCAGCTTCTTCTGCTAACAAACGACTGTAAGAGCGATCGCGTAAAGAACCGTACAAAAATAAAATGCGTGGTTTGTGGTTAAATGTCGGCATAGTCGCTCATTGGTAATCGGTACTCGGTAATTGGTAATTGTTATTCTCTAAGTACCTCTAGAAAATTACGTAATTACTTATAAGCACTAACACAACGCGGATCTCTTAAAGTTGCTTTTTCAGGTTCTCTGGGGAACCAGGCGGCGGTTCGCTTACAAAATTCCACTAACATCAACATTACGGGTACTTCAATAAGTACACCGACTACTGTGGCAAGGGCTGCACCTGAATTTAAACCAAAAAGGGTGACCGCTGTGGCGATCGCCACTTCAAAATGATTACTCGCACCAATTAACGCCGCTGGTGCAGCATCTTCGTATGACAAATTCATTTTCAACGCTGCAACGTATGTAATCAAGAAAATGAAATTTGTTTGAATAAACAGCGGTACAGCAATCAGTAAGATGTGCAGTGGATTGTTAACAATAAGGTCGCCTTTGAAGGAAAATAGCAATACCAAAGTAACGAGTAATGCAGTAATTGCAACAGGATTTAAATATTTGAGAAACTTACGCTCAAACCATTCTCTACCTTTATTTTTGAAAATCCAGTGGCGGCTGTACATTCCAGCAACTAAAGGTAAACCAACATAAATTAGTACCGATAAGACAATAGTTTGCCAAGGTACAGTTAAATCATTTGCAGCAAGCAACCATCGCCCTAGCGGTGCGTATAAAAACAGCATTGCTAGAGAGTTTACCGCTACCATGACCAAGGTATGTCCTTGATTGCTATAAGACAAGTATCCCCACATCAATACCATTGCTGTACAAGGAGCAATACCTAATAGAATCGTACCAGCGATGTAAGAATTTGCTAGGCTAACTTCAGCACCGCGAATCAGTTCTGTACCTGTGAGAAAGTTACGAAATAACCACCCTAAGAAAAACTGAGCAAATGCTACCATCGTGAACGGTTTAATTAACCAATTCACTACTAAAGTCAGAATGACGGGTTTTGGGGCACGAATTGCATTTTTTGCTTGGGTAAAGTCAATTTTTACCATGATCGGATACATCATAAAAAAGAGACATATCGCGATCGGAATTGATACTTGATAGATACTCATCGCATCTAATGCAACTGCAACCCCAGGAAATAATCTACCGAGTAAAATTCCTGCAAAGATACACAAGAATACCCAAACAGTAAGGTATTTTTCAAAAAAACTGAGATTACTACCAGCTTTAACAGCAGTTCGATTTACTTGAGGATTCTTTGTACTCATCAGGTTTATATTGAAAGAAAATGACTAATAATTGCTTGAACTAAGTAAATAGGTAAAAAGATAAACTTTAAAAGCTAACAACATAGATATTTAAAGCAATGTTTATGACCAATTACCCATTACCAATTACCTATTCCTGAAATAACTAAAATTTCGCTTGTCTACGCAATAATTCGCTAATTGTGATATTCAGTTCTGCTTCCCCTTCAAATACTGTTCCAACTTTTCCGGTATAGAAATGTCTTTCGTTTAAATCGTATGCTTCTTCAGGTAAGGGAACATAACCTACTGAACTTACTAGTGTTGGTGCTTGTTTGTTATAGAAATTCACAAAATCTTTGACTGCGGGTTTCTTCTGTGCATATTGTGCATTAACGTAAATAAATAAAGGACGTGACAGCGGTTGATATTCGTTGTTTTCTACGGTTTGACGCGAGGGTAGCACTGGTCCTTTGCCGTTATCTACTGCTAAGGCTTTTAATTTATCTTGATTTTCTTCTAAATACGAAAAACCGAAGTAACCTAGTGCGTTAGGATCTTTGCTGATTCCTTCAACTAATACATTATCGTCTTCACTTGCTATATAGTCGTTACGACTAGCTCTTGTTTCACCAACCACCGCCTCAGTGAAGTAATCAAACGTACCCGACTTTCTATCTGCACCATATAGCTTTAACGGGCGATCGGGCCATGAAGATCGTACTTGGTTCCAGCGAGTAATTTTACCTTCTGCCGCTGGTTCCCACGTTCTTTTTAACTCAGCAACAGTAATCTCTTGCGCCCAATCGTTTTGTGGATGAACGGCGATTGTTAATGCATCAAAGGCAACCGGAAGTTCAATGTATCTCACATTATTCTTATTACAAGCTTCCATCTCTGCGGTTAAGATGGGACGCGAAGCGCCAGTCACATCAATTTCTCCCGCGCAGAACTTTTCAAATCCACCGCTTGTTCCAGAAAAATTAACTGAGATCTGGGCTTGATTACCTTGAGTCGATTGAAATTCTTTGGCTACAGCTTGTGTAATTGGATAAACCGTACTCGATCCATCAACTCTAACTACTGTATCTGCGGTGTTTGTTGCTGCGGCTAACTGTGGCGATTGTTGCGTTTGTGTTGAGGTGTTTGGTGTTGTGCAACCTACTGTTAAAGCTAGCGCCCCAAGCGCGATCGCCAATTCTTTATGTGTGACGTTCATTGACCTCACCTAAATGGCAAGTAGTGATAATATATCTCTATCATTTCAAAAAAAATTGATTTGTCAAGTAGAAAGTTTCTACTTTGTGGAAACAACCAAACTTAAGATTTACAAAGCTAGCTTGGACACGAACGACTGGGCACGATCGCACTAAAACGCCGGAATTCGGCTAAGTACTGCTCTAAAGCGACAAATTGTGGTAAATTCAAGCTGTAGTAAATCCAACGTCCCTCTTGACGCGATCGCACTAAACCAGCTTCTTTGAGAGTCTTGAGGTGGAAAGAGAGTTTTGACTGCGTAACGCCTAAAGCATCGCATAACTCGCAAACACACAGTTCGCGATCGCGCAATAATTCAATAACATTCACGCGCAGCGAATCGGATAAAGCATGAAAGCCTAAAACAACAGAATCAAAATTTGTTCGAGATGTAACTTGCATCAACTTAAATTGAAATGTAACGAAACGATGTTTAAATGGTAGGCGATCGCCAAAATATTTTAGAGATGCTTACTGAAGGTGAGGGAAGTTTTGATATAGCTATAGCCCATCTTTCTATAGAAAATGCGTGCCTGCTCGCGGATAATATTTGAGCGGAGATACACACTTTCGCATCCTTGCTGACTTGCCCACTGTTCTATTTGTAACAATAATTGCTGACCGATACCACTACCACGATATTTTTCATCAACAACTAAACCACCAATTTCGGCGTGTAGGTTTGTTTGTAAAAGTAAACATAGGTGGGCGTGAATCCAGCCAATGACACCAATATTAGGAATTTCTGCTACATAGACAACATGATTTGCTGAGTGCATTTGTGCTAAACGGTGTTGTACAGCACTCGTAGTTGTGGGATAACCTAACTGGTGAGATAAGTTTGCGATCGCATCTGCATCTTGGGCGATCGCGTGTCTGATCGCGCAATTACTATTACTCAAATTGTTAAGTTGCAATCAATACCTCACGAATCAAATTCGTGCCTACACACAAAGTCTGTCTACGCAGACTTATCTTAGTTTAGTTTATGAAGGTGGGATATAGCAGCAAGTTTAGAAGCGCAAATGACAAAACGCAAATTTATTCAAATCGTACAACTGAGTTCGATCGTCTTACTCATTGCTGTAGGAATTTGGTTTGTCAATCGTATCGGGATTGAACAAGTAAGAGCAAATGTCGATCAACTTGGTGTTTGGGCACCGTTAGCAGTGATATCCTTGCGGATGGTCAGCATTGTGATTCCAGCACTACCAAGCACAGCTTACTCGATTTTATCAGGAGTGCTGTTTGGTTTTGTTCAAGGAATTGTCGTGATTGCGATCGCTGATTTGATTGCGTGTAACCTCAACTTTTACATCGCCAAACGCTATGGACGTAGTTTAGTGCAAAAGCTGGTTGGACAAAGATTTATGGGTAGAGTTGATTCTCTTAGCCAAAAGTATCTCGAACGCAATATTTTTCTGGTAACAGGCTTTTTGATGACAGGGTTATTTGACTTTGTTGCTTACGCTGTCGGACTCACGCAAATGAAATGGCGTAGTTTTATTTTGGCGCTGATTCTTGGTATCGCTATTTCTACACCGCCCATTGTTGCACTTGGTGCAGGGGTTTTTGAAGGCGGTAGAATTTTACTTGTGGGTGCAATGTTAGGAATCTTTGCGCTGGCAATGTTGACAGGATGGTTAAGTCGCAAGAAAGTGGCTAGTGATTAGGTATAGTGGCTAGCTATGCTTAATTTACCTCGTTAAGTATGCGATAATTCTAGGAATTATTTGCAATAGTTGATAGCGCCTCCATGCCATGATGATTTCAAAAGAAGCTTATTGGGAATTGTTTGAAGAAACGGCAGTGGAGCAAGCGCACGTTGATGATATCACTTATCAGTTTCCACCTCAGCTAGGACAGGGTTATTATCGTCACATCAATCTGCGCGATGGATTGGAATTAGATATCACTAAATATCAACTGCATGATGACATTATTGTTGACATGCCAGAGCGATCGCACCCTATTGAGTATACATTCCTGCTTTCGGGAGTGGAACAATATGACACACAAGTCATGCGTGGTGGGCATTATAGCCTGTATAGTAGTGGCGTAGCACCTAAAGAAAAGCCAAAATCCTGCGCTACTCAACCGATTTTTGCGATTAATGTTCATATTGAGCCGGAATTGTTTACCGCATTTTGGCACGGCGAATCAGAATTTTCCTTCTCAGTAACGCAACCATTGTTGAAAGGTGACGAAGAATACGAAACTTATTCTGGACGCACAACAATTGCGATGCAAACCGCAATTCAGCAAATTCTTCAGTGTCCTTATCTATCTTTGACCAAACGGATGTATCTCGAAAGCAAAGTTTGGGAACTGATGGCGTTGCTGATGCACGATCTAGAACATCCGCGCAATCTATCTCATACTCCACTCAAACCTGATGATATTGAGCGAATTCACTACGCTAAAGAAATCTTACTGCAACAACTAGACAATCCACTGTCATTAATCGAGTTAGCGCGACAAGTTGGTTTAAATGACTGTACGCTCAAACGTGGCTTTCGCTACTGTTTTGGTAAGACTGTATTCGGCTATCTGCATGACTATCGCCTCGAACAAGCGCGTCAACTACTCGAACAACGTCGTATGAACGTTTCTGAAATTGCGCGTAGCGTTGGTTTTGCTAATCGTAGTTATTTTGCATCTGCCTTTAGAAAGAAATTTGGAGTAAATCCGAGAGATTACCTTACTCAAAAAAATTCCGCCTAGCGTTCAAAAAATTCCCGCTAGTAGTCAAAGCGATCGCCCATAACCTCATAAATTCCCTTACACTTTTTTTTGAAAAAGTTTAGCAACAGAAGCTGTACTAGCGTATTGAGCCTAGTTCTCAATCTTTAACTGGTGTGTGGTGTGATGCGGCATTATTGGCAATTAGCGTTATTGACAGCGCTCTCATTACTGTTTTCTCCTCCTGCTTGGGCACAAACCGTTACAAATGAAGCAACTGCTGTTGCACAGCAAAAGCAAATTGCGCAAACACTCGCTCAAATTACTGGAGTGAGAATAGATACAACAAACGGCATTGCAGTGGTTCTGGAGACAACAGCAACATTATCTCCAACGACGTCAACCCTCAATAATACCTTGATTGCAGATATTCCTAACGCCGTGTTGGCATTACCTGAAGAATTTCAAGCCGTCAATCCAACTGAGGGTATTACGTTAGTGCGCGTGACAAATTTACCAAACAATCAGGTGCGTGTCGCCATTACCGGAATTGATGCACCACCAACAGTTGAATTACAAGTCGCAGCAGAAGGATTAGTCTTAGCAGTAACACCTCCAACCGATGAAGAAATTGAAATTGTCGTGACGGGTGAATTAGATTTAGAAGGTTATTTTGTCCCTAATGCGACAACTGCAACTCGTACAAATACAGAACTGCGCGATATTCCGCAATCAATTCAAGTATTACCACAACGTGTTTTAGAAGATCGGCAAGTTAACCGTCTGAGTGAGGCTTTGCGCAACGTCAGCGGCGTCAGCGTCGGTGATAGTTTTGGTGACAGTCTAGACCGCATTAATATTCGCGGCTTTCAGTCTGATGTATTATTTGAAGATGGGTTTCGCCGCGGATCGTTTAGTTCTAGAGGAACCTCCGATCCTGAACTGATTGAACGCGTTGAAGTTCTCAAGGGACCCGCCTCGGTATTGTATGGTAATTTGGAACCAGGCGGTGTTGTCAATGTTGTCACCAGGCAACCGCAAGCCGATCCGGCTTATACGATAGGCACTGTCGTTGGTAGTTTCGGGTTAGTGCGTCCGAGTATTGACCTTACAGGACCGCTAGATCCCGATCGCCGGCTATTGTATCGTTTCACCGCACTGTATGAAGCTGAAGATGGCTTTCGCGATTATGGTCAAGATGTGAATCGCTTTGTGCTAGCGCCATCACTAACATGGAATTTGAGCGATCGCACCGCTTTAGCCTTCAATTTTACCTACGCAGATGCAGAACGCCCGTTCGACCGCGGTCTTCCGGCGATTGGGAATCGAGTTGCAGACGTACCGCGCGATCGCTTATTTCAAGATCCGAGTGCGATCGTCCAAACCGAAGAATTGAGCGCCAGCTATCGCTTAACCCATAACTTTAACGACAATTGGCAACTCAGAAACGAGTTTCGCTATCTCTCAGTTGATACTTTCGATTTTCGCATTGATAGCTGGATTATTGAAGATGATGGCACGCTCGATCGCCGCTGGCGCTCTAACGATGATTATTACGAATTCTACTCACTGCAAACCAATGTCGTGGGCGAATTTGCCACAGGTAATGTTCAACATACACTTTTAGCCGGAATCGATTTTAACCGCAGTACCGCCCAAGGTGGTCAGCGCCGTTTACCAGGCGATCCGAGTTTCTTTATCAATATCTTTACTCAAGAAGGCGATTTGATTTCGCGTCCGAACTTAGGCGATTTAACGTTAATTGTGCGGGATAGTACGCGTCGAGAAAACAATATTGGCGTGTATCTACAAGATCAAATTACTTTGAGTGAAAATCTCAAAGTTTTAGCAGGGGGAAGATTCGACGTTTACGATTTGCAATCGGTAGATAGCCTATCGAATACAGAAACTGAAGATACTGTGCAACGTTTTACTCCGCGCGTTGGTGTAGTTTATCAACCTAGTCGCGAAGTGTCGCTGTATAGTAGCTATAGTCAGGCTTTTACACCTAACATTTTTGGTCAGACTGTCGATGGCTCTTTTCTCGACCCAGAAATTAGCGAACAGTTCGAGGTTGGCGTGCGCGGCGAGTTTGCCAATGGGCGATTGGTGGCGAATCTAGCGGCGTATAACTTAACAAAGCGAAATGTCGAAGGTCCCGATCCACTCAATCCAGATTTTGCCATTGCAGTCGGTAAAATCAGAAGTCGCGGAATTGAACTTGATGTGGCTGGTGAGATTTTGCCAGGATGGAATGCGATCGCGTCCTATGCTTATACGGATGCTGAAATCACAGAAGATAACTATTACCCTGCGGGAAATCGTCCTAATAATGTCCCCAGAAATAGCACCAGCGTATGGACGACATATGAATTTCAAAATGGCAATTTACAAGGGCTAGGCTTTGGGTTGGGACTATTCTTTGTTGGCGATCGCGCGGGTGACTTTGATAACACTTATGAACTTCCTAGCTATGTTCGCACTGATGCGGCAATATTTTACCGTCAAGATAACTGGCGGGCTGCACTGAACTTCCAGAATTTATTCGACGTCAACTACATCCGTAATAGTGAAGGATTTCGCGAAGCAAATGCACCAGGTGCGCCTTTTACAGTCATTGGTTCATTATCTGTTACATTTTAAGTCACGCTGCATCGCACCGCTTGTCGCGATCGCTTTGCTTGCGGCTTGCACAAACCACGAGCGCGTTGCAGTTGAGACTGATTGTTATATCGTGCAACATATTGCAGGAGAAACTTGCGTACCGCGTCAGCCCAAGCGAGTTGTAGCACTCGATAGTGTCACACTCGAATACTTGTTATCCTTGGGAATTCGACCAATTGGCGCTGTTTCAGATAATTTTGCATTCTCCTGGCGACAGGACGTAGCAGGAATTATCAATATTGGTAGTACTGGTGAACCTAGCCTAGAAAAGATTCTGTCACTTCAACCAGATCTCATTGTCGGGCTAGATTTCTATCAAACAATTTATCCTCAATCTTCACAAATTGCGCCTACTCTACTTTACGAGTTTGAACATAGCGGCAAGTGGAAAGCAGTTTTTCTCGATTTTGCCCAAAAGCTGCAAAAAGTCGATACAGCAAAACAAGTGATGAACGATTATCACTCGCGCTTAGAGCAATTTCAACAACAAATGGGAGAACGTCTTAAAAGTACAGAAGTCTCTGTTGTTCGCATCTATCCAGACCGCATTCATCTTTACCTCAAAGATTCTTTCGCTGGCATTATCTTACAAGATGCTGGATTATCGCGTCCTCCAGCGCAGGCGATCGCCGCCGATGAAGCCCAAAAAGGATTTGGCAATCCAATCCAAACATCAATTAGCCGTGAATTATTCCATCAAGCTGATGGTGATGTCATGTTCGTTTGGACGGGTGAAAATACTGTGGAAGCTAATCAACAAGCCCAACAAAAACTAGCACAATTAAAGTCCGATCCACTTTGGCAAAACTTAGAAGTAGTACAACAAAACCAAATTTATCAAGTACCAAATTACTGGATTGGGAGTGGTCCAATTGCTGCCAATTTAGTAATTGATGACTTATTTAAGTATCTGGTTAACGAGTCAGAACAAACTAACGCGTAGTGATTTACCTGGCTAGATTTTAACCCTGACCTCTGATTCCTACTAGATCTATGACGCGCGTTCTTTTTGTCTGCGAAGCTTGCGGTTTTTCTGCCGATCGGGAACTTTATGAAGGACAACCAGGCGGAACGCACTTACTCCATCAACTTATGCCACTGTATGAAAATTGGGCAAGAAAATCAGAACTTGAAATTCAAACGGTGGGTTGCTTGTGTGCGTGCGAACGTCCGCGTGCGATCGCGCTTGGTGCAACGAATAAAATTACTTACCTATTTGGCGATTTACCACCCTTAGAAAGTGCTGAAGCACTGCTGCAATTGTGTGAATTGTATCTCGATAGCGAAGATGGCTATATTCTACCTGCCAAACTGCCTGTCTCAGAAACCGCCGCTATGCCCGAATTCCGCCTGTTCCAGCAATTCATTAGGAGAAATTATAGCTCTAGTAACAGAGTTAGGACATTATAGAAGCTCATAATGACTTCCCTGATAGGAGTTTACCTCTGACCCTTGTTTTGATAATACTCCAAATATTTCTGCTGTAGTTCTGCGGGTACAGGAACCGGACGCCTTGTTGTTAAGTCAATAAAACAACCTGTTTGTTCCGCAGTCGCTGCAACCATACCATCGACAGATATTTCAGCATTGACAAACCATTTCATCGTTTTTAACTTGCTAATCCACATTCTCCCTATGGGTTTATCAACTAAAGTAATCGATTTTTTGTAATCAATTTGTGTCTGGATGAGCAATGGCGCAACGCCATTTTGAAGTTGTTCTTCAATTGGTAAATGATTTACCAAAATTTCGCAGCGTAAATCTTCTAACCAGCGAATGAATACAATATTACTAACAATACCTGCAAAATCTATATCGTAAGTTCTGACAGATAAGGGTAGTGCAATTTCAAAAGGTAAAAGCTTTTCGCAATTCATAAACTAAGCTTAAACATACGATGATAGATCTAAAAGTAACGGATTGCCGAACTAACAACAAGGGTATATAGGTATGCGGGAATGCGATCGTGCTTAAATTAATTGAGTATAAATTTGTACTTGAGTCAACGGCACAGAGGGTACAGTTTTATTTCTTACAGTAGTAGTGAAAAGACGTAAGATTACTCCAAAGTTAAAAAAGTTTAAGGGGTATTGGCAGCAACAAATTCACAGTTGGTTTTGGCGCGTAGTAAATTTGCCTGGAACCCCACAATACATTGCTAGAGGCTTCGCTGCGGGAGTCTTTGCTGGATTATTTCCTCTGTTTGGCTTCCAAACACTGATTGGCGTAGCTTTAGCAATTTTATTCAAAGGCAGTAAGTTAATGGCCGCTGCCGGAACTTGGGTCAGTAATCCATTAACTTATATTCCAATTTTTCTGTTTAATTTTCAAGTTGGTCGTTGGCTAATCGGCGATCGAAATTTAGTTTTTACTTCTGCAGGCGTTGCAAGTTGGCAGCAGTTTTTAGAACTCGGAACCGAAATTATATTTGTATTATTTGTTGGTTGCTTTGTTGTAGGGTTAACGTGTGCGATCGCTAGTTACTATACGTGCATAATCCTCATTCGCTTCTTACGTTACCGTGCTATTAAGCAACAACCTTCTCCAACAAACTTTTCCGATTATAAACAACCACTATCTTATCGCTCAAAAAATTACACAGATAAACTTAATTGTTCTCAACCAAAAAGTATGCCCAAGGATAATGAATTATAATAATTACAAATAACTTTTAAGCAATTTTGTTAGAATTAGAACATAATATTTTACCAGCAAAAATCTCATTAATTATAGAAGCAACTTTTATCCCTAGTTTTAAATGCTCGCTTGCTTCCAGATGAATTCCATCGATATCACTAGAACGAATAATTTCTGCTGTATCGAGAAATGCACATCCATAACGCTGAGCAACTTGCATATACAGTTTGCCCAACTGTTTTGATTTAGGTTCTGCACCTTGAAACAATCCGCGATCGTTCGCGATTTTTCCGATTGGTGGTGGTGCCATCAATAAAACTTTTGGCGCACTACTGTTAGGTCCTGTTTTGCTTCGTTGTATAATATTAACTAAAATCCCAGCACCTTTAGCAATATCGAAAGCAGAAAGACCGAAACGCTTCTTTAAATCATTAGTTCCCAACATAATCGTGACTAAATCAATTGGCTTGTGCGAACTCAAGCAAGGAATTAAATACTCTTTGCCATTGGTATAACGCTCAAACAAATCTTTGCGCAGCGTAGTTCGTCCGCATAATCCTTCTTCGATAATGTGATATTGATTGCCAAGTTGCTGTTGTAAGATACCAGTCCATCTTACATCACGCGGAAAGCGTTGCTGTGTAGTGGGGTTCCAGCCCCAAGTATTTGAGTCACCAAAGCATAAAATTGTCTTGCTCATTATTGAATTTTTAACCCTTTCAGTGAGACATCACCCAAATAAAAAAAGCTGCTATTCAAACTTATGAGCGAGCAGTTCGTAATTGTTTGAGAGCGCGCTAAAAGAGCAGCTTAAATCTACTAGAGTCTTTATTTTTCTACAAAGCCGAGGCGTGTAATTGCTCAAATATATAAGCTTAGCAGAGAATTTGCTGAGATTTTCCCACCACGCACAGTTTTATAAATCTGTCAAACTAGCAGCACAAAATTATAAATTCGCGTGCTAGATGTTGAATATTGGCGAAAGTCAATCAAAAATGCCTGAAATTATCGTTGATCTTCCTAGAAGTGGTTGAGGAGTGATTATGAATGCGATTTTTACTCAACGTATTCCTTCCCCATTCAAAGCAGTTGTGTTAGCACCGTTGATGGCAAGTGTGACAGTAGCGGTTCAAGCGCAGACAACAGTTCCAGCGCCTGACGTTGAACAAGTGCAATCTGCACAATCGACAAATCGTTTAGTAGAGAGGCTTCAAAGTCAACCAGCAGTTTCTTTAACATCAGACGTACCTACTCCAGGAACAACGACAACTGCTTCTGCACCGCTGACACAAGCACCAGTTGCTCCCCAAACAGTCGAAAGTGCGTCAAGCGATCGCATCGCTCAAATCCTTGTCGATCCAGGTCAACCGACAATCGGCGGCTCTAGTTATGTGGGTGTTGCAGGTAACATTGGTTTAAGTGACAATGGCAGCACGGCTCTAGGCGGTGGTAATTTTGCCATCATCAGCAAGATTGGGTTAACGAATACTTTGTCAACACGTCCCACTGCTGTGTTAGGAAACAATGCGGTCATTCTGATTCCAGTCACCTACGATTTCTCTTTTCAACCTGTAGGGGCTTTTACCGATCCTTTGCCAATCGCTCCTTATGTCGGCGGAGGTGTTGCCATTTCTACCGGTGAAGATAGCACCTTTGGAGCCGTGTTAACAGGTGGGGTAGATGTTCCCCTAACATCTCAATTTACCGCAACCGCCGCGCTTAATGTTGCGTTCGTCGATAACACCGATATCGGAATACTTATCGGAGTCGGTTACAACTTCGGTGGATTTGGTTTCTAAAGAGGGCGAATATACTATTTCACTTTGAAGTTACTACAAATAGGCAGCTTCAGGAGCAGAGGAGCAGAGGAAGCAGAGGAGGAATGATTTGTCGTTTTGATTTAGTGAAATGGTATGAGAGGAAAAAGTAGCATTTTCGTCTCTCTCACACCTCCTACACTCCGACACTTCCACTAACCACTCCTCACTTTTCGCTTCTCACTCAACTTACTTCGGGTTAACTTTATCTATGACTGCTAATTTGCCATCGTCATTCACCGTCCAAACGTCATAAACACCGACAACATCACCATTTTGATCGATATCGACATTACCACTTGCGCCTTGATAGTTGATATCCTGTCCCTCGCGAAGTAATCTCAACCCCTCACAAACATCACTTACTTCAGTTCCTGGTGGATTTGCAACTTCACGGATTTTGCTTGCAATGCCTTCACCAGTGTTAGATTGTGCTGCTTGTGCAGCCAGAACGAGGAGAGCAGTAGCGTCCCATGCTTGAGGAACATACTCGCCAGGTGGTTGACCTTTTTTTGATTGCCACAATTGTGTTAGCGCTTGTAAAGCTTTACCATCAGCACCTGGAACGGTACCGATCGCACCTGATACGATGTATTTACCATCGCTCGACTTACCAACTTTGGTGGGGAAGCCTGCTGACTTCACGCCGTCGGTCAGCATCACTTGTACTCCTTGGCTCACGCCTTGCTGATATGCTGATTTAAGCAGTAAGCTACCTGTTTCTTCGTAAAGCACTGCGACTACAGCATCAGGATTGCCACTGAAAGCGGCAGCCGCCTCAGTCTCAAAAGTCGTTGCCTTCGGGTCATAGCGCGTTGGGTTCGCTTCATTGACAACAGTGCCACCGAGTTGCTTAAACGCTTGCACAAATGCGCGTTCAAAACCGACACCGTAGTCGTTATTAATCACAACCGTTGAAACTCGCTTGAAGCCGCGTTGATTTGCGAGTTGAGCTAAGGCGAGTGCTTGATAAGTATCTGGAGGCGCAGTACGTGCCCAATAGCCTTGGAATTCACCTTTGCTGGCGCGTTCGGTAAATACTGGACTGGTGCTACCAGGAGAAATCAGCATCACTTTGTTACGCACGGCAATTGGGACAGCCGCACTCGAAACGCTACTTGCAAATGAACCAACGACACCTGCAACGCGATCGACTTCAGCTAACTTGGTCATCGCGGCTGCGCCAGCGCGCGGATCAGTTTGATCGTCTTGCGCAATTAGTGTCACGGGCTTGCCGTTCACTCCGCCACAAGCATTCACTGTTTCGACGACTAAAGGAACAGAATCTATCATCTGTTGTCCAATCGCAGCTAAATCGCCAGTTGATGGTAATAACGAACCAATTTTGAGTCCGTCGTTACTACTCGTTGCACTTGTGGTTGTCGCAGCGGGAGAAGCGTTATTTGCTCCTGTATTGCTGGCAGGAGGAGTATTTTCACAAGCCGCTAACAAAAGCGCAGTACCTAAGGTCGTTAGTGTAAAAGCTACGGTACTACGCTTTACTTGCCGTTGAGGGAGATCGTCGGAAGTCCTCACCGCATCAAGTCTTTTCATATGCTCGCTCCTGTGCTTATGCAGTCGTACTAATTTCTATACGATTGGGGAATGAGCTTGATTGTACGGCAACTCGTCAAATAATCAGAGTGAGAAATTGTTAAGTCTTCACTGAGAATTCAGAGTTTGATAACTTTGATAATAGAGCTAACGGAGAGGGAGGGATTCGAACCCTCGGTACAGCCTTACGTACTGTACAACGGATTAGCAATCCGCCGCTTTCGACCACTCAGCCACCTCTCCATGGTGACGAAACAATATACTATCATACCTAGAGGCGATAAGCAAAAGGTAAAAGCTAATTTTAAGCTAAACTTTTTTGACCCTTTGCGGCTCAATGCCTCTAGTTACAGCACCTGCGATCGCAACCACGCGATCGGTAATGTGCGTAATTTTCGTACCTGCGTGACATAAGCACGTTGGCGAAAAACATCGTAGTCGTTACGTTCAATAACATTCAATATTTGGCTGTAATGCATTAAAGCTGCCCACACAGGAAGACGCGCATCTGAAGACAGATAACTAATTCCGGTTTCCGCTTTAGCATAAATCTGTCGCGTCCGCTCGATTTGGAAGCGCATCAGTTCGCGCCAGCGATCGTTGACGATGCCTTGAAAGAGTTCTTCTTCAGAATAACCGAAACGCTCGAGGTCTTCTTGAGGTAGATAAATACGTCCTCGACGCGCATCTTCGCCGACATCACGCAAGATATTCGTCAGTTGTTTAGCAATTCCTAGCGCGATCGCTTCTGGAGTTGGGTCGTGCGGTGCTTGATTTTGTTGCCACGCAGCAGTGGTGTTCGCAGGTTCAACACCCATGATCGCGGTTGACATCAAACCTACAGTTCCCGCAACTCGGTAACAGTAAAGGTTTAATTGTTCAAACGTCTCATAGCGACTGCGATACAAATCCATTCGTTGTCCGGCAATCATGTCCCGAAACGGTTGAATATCCAAATCGGGAAATTGCTGGATTGTGTCTACTAAGGCAACATCCATGTCATCAACAGGATGACCCGCAAACACAGATTCTAACTGCTGTTCCCACAATTCCAACGTTTCTGGCGTTGTCATCGCAGCAGCCGGACCATCGACCAATTCATCAGTACGGCGACACCAGGCATAGATTGCCCAGATTGCGCGACGTTTTTCCTCACTCATCAGTAGTGTGGCGAGGTAAAAAGTCTTAGCATACTTTGCCATAATCTGACGGCAAAGTTGGTATGCATCCTCTACAGATGCGAGCTTTTTCATGCACAAAGAATCAGGCAGTTGCAGCATTCGTTGCAGGCTGGATGTTTTGCATTTGCAGGCTATAAGAATTTGCCGACTGATGGGCTGCATTAATTGCCTGCGCTGTCAGCTTACCAGAAAGTACGGCACCTTCCATGCTACCTAGATATGGTTGCATGGTGTCACTTCTATTGCGATAAAAATTATTGCGTATTTGCAGGCTAGAACGGTCATCTTGACGCCCTAACGTTACTGTGTAAATTGACTGTAAGATGTTCACGACCGAGTATTTCAATAACTTTGAAGCATTATCTTTGCCAAAGTGCATCAAACCCAAGCTTTTTGCTAACTCAATTTTTTCACCCCAAGTCAGCATAGCGCGATGGCGAACGATTGCCACGATCTCATGTAAGAGTGCGGCTAATTCGAAATTAACTGTTGTGAGATATTGCGTGCAGGAAAGCCCTGCTAAACCTGCCTTAGCGATCGCGACTCGCATCTGTTGTGTGTTTGACCTTCAGTGTTTTGACGTTTACTCGGTCTCATTATACTTTGCATTCCTTTACATTTGTAGTCACTCAGCGAAGACGAAGCAATTAGTCTACTGAACTTCTAGCATCGCACAATTCAATGAAATGAAAGCAGTGACTGGTATTGCCTCGTTTCTCCAAGCATTTTTTTGGCTTAATTTACATCAGAAAAATGAGAACAGCAGTTTACATCGCGAAAGTTTCAACGACGCGATCGCACTTCGCTCAAGCAGCTTCACGTTCCAACCAAGTCACCAGATCAGCAGCATCTGAAAAATCTAGCAAGACTTCACCTAAATTTTCTAACTGCTCAATCGATAAATTGCGAATTCTGGCTTCGACTTCTGGTGTCATCGTTCCATCCAACTGGAAAAAGGGGTCAAAGGTCAGGGTTAGAGGAAACCTGAATCTAAAAACGAGGAATGTTCCTAAATACACCTGATCGAAAAGACTGAAAAATTTGTTTTTACTAATGAACAAACAGAGATTAGATGATTTTCTGACCTCCGACCCCCGATCGCGGACCTCTTGTCTTATGTATCCCTCGCTAGCAAGATACAATTGATTCAGCAAAGGTTCTCAACAATAATTTATTAAAACGCGCGAGGAGAACATTCACGCATGGGTAAAGTAGTCGGCATAGACCTTGGTACAACCAACTCAGTGGTAGCTGTCATGGAGGGTGGCAAGCCGGTGGTAATTGCCAATGCCGAAGGAATGCGGACTACGCCCTCGGTGGTAAGCTTTAGCAAAGACGGTGAGCGAGTTGTTGGCGAGATGGCACGGCGACAAACCGTTCTCAACCCTCAAAATACCTTCTACGCAGTTAAACGATTTATTGGTCGCAAATACAGCGAACTCAGCCCAGAATCAAAACGAGTGCCCTATACGATTCGGCGAGACGAAGCAGGAAACGTCAAAATCAAATGTCCGCGCTTAGACAAAGAATTTGCACCAGAAGAAATCAGCGCGATGGTGCTACGCAAACTCGTAGAAGACGCTAGCCGCTATTTAGGCGAACCGATAACAGGCGCAGTCCTGACAGTACCCGCATACTTTAACGATTCGCAACGACAAGCGACACGCGATGCTGGGCGCATTGCAGGTTTAGAAGTGTTGCGGATACTCAATGAACCAACGGCGGCATCTTTAGCATACGGCTTAGATAAGCGAGAAAACCAAACGATTTTGGTGTTCGATTTAGGTGGTGGCACCTTTGACGTATCGATTTTAGAAGTTGGCGATGGAGTATTCGAGGTCAAAGCCACCAGTGGCGATACTCAGCTTGGCGGTAATGATTTCGATAAAAAAATTGTTGACTGGCTGGCGGATCAGTTTTTGGAAACCGAACAAGTCGATTTAAGACGCGATCGCCAAGCGCTGCAACGCCTCACTGAAGCTGCTGAAAAAGCCAAAATCGAACTTTCGGGCGTCACAGTCACTGACATCAATTTACCCTTTATCACGGCGACGGCAGATGGACCTAAACACCTCGAAACGCGCCTAACGCGATCGCAGTTCGAAGGTCTTTGCGCTGACTTAGTGGCACGATTGCGGACACCCGTAAAACGCGCGCTAGCAGATGCAAATCTCCGCCCGTCAGATATTGAAGAAGTCGTCCTTGTGGGCGGCGGTACGCGAATGCCAATGGTACAACAACTCGTCCGCGCGATGATCGGTCAAGAACCAAACCAAAATGTCAACCCTGACGAGGTTGTTGCAGTCGGTGCCGCGATTCAAGCTGGAATTCTCGGCGGCGAAGTTAAAGACATTCTGCTATTAGATGTTACGCCGCTGTCGTTAGGGCTAGAAACGAGTAACGGCGTGATGAAAAAGCTCATTCCCCGTAACACGACAATTCCTGTACGGCGATCGGATATATTTTCTACCGCAAGTAATAATCAAACGTTGGTGGAAATCCACGTAGTGCAGGGCGAACGCGAAATGGCAGCTGATAATAAATCATTGGGGAGGTTTAAGCTGACGGGAATTCCTCCCGCACCACGAGGCGTACCGCAAATTCAAGTCGCATTTGATATCGATGCGAATGGTATTTTATTAGTGACCGCGATGGATCGAACCACAGGTCGCGAACAAAGTATCACAATTCAAGGTGCTTCGACACTCAGCGAAGCAGAAGTGCAGCGAATGCTTCAAGAAGCCGAACAATACGCGCAATCTGACCGCAAACGCAAAGAGAAAGTCGAAAAGCGCACGCGGGCGGAAGCTCTGATTTTACAAGCAGAACGCCAACTCAAAGAAATTGGTTTGGACTTTGGGATGCAGTTTGCGCGCAGTCGCAGACAACGCATCGAAGCGATTAGCCGCGAATTACGCGAATATCTTGCGGAAGAAAATGACCGAGGAATTGACCAAGCTTACGCCGATCTTCAAGACGCGGTTTACGAACTCAATCGCGAAGTTCGACAATACTTTAGCGAGGACGAAGATGATGACTTGTTCGGGTCGATTCGTCGCATCTTCACTGGTGAAGACGATTGGGAACCACCAATCCGCGAGACGCGTTCTCCATACTATAACGACAGACCAAGACCAACTTATAATGACAGGTCAAGTAGACCGCGTCCGTCGTACCAAGATAACTGGGATGACGACGATGACAACTGGCTGTAACAATAGAGCAGTTGGCGTTAACTCGACCGCAATCGGTTGCGGCAACTAAACTAGTTTGAACAGACAACTTTGAAAGCTGATGGCTGAGGGCTGATAGCTAATCGCTAAACTATGCAAAACGTGCAAAACTTTCGGAACTATTACGAAATTTTAGGAGTACCTAAAGACGCAACTAATGAGGAGATAAAGAAGGTTTTCCGACGGTTAGCGCGACAATACCATCCTGACTTAAATCCAGGAAATAAAGAAGCCGAGGAAAAATTTAAAGATATCAACGAAGCTTACGAAATTCTTTCTGACCAAACGAAACGGGCACAATACGACGAATACAGCAGTCACTGGAAAAAAGGATTTTGGGGAAAGCAAACAGCGCGCGCGAAATCTTGGAGTGATAATCGCCGTGGTACAGGCGATGTCGATTACGATCAGTTTTCTGATTTTAATACCTTCATTGACCAAGTTCTCGGACGTCGTAAAGAAAGAAACGGCAAAAATACTCCGCCACCGCCGAGTAGTCCGCCACGCGATCCTTTTCGTCCTGGAACAACGCGAACTGCTTATACGATTTCTTCGCGTTCGAGTCGTCGCGATGTGGAAGCTAAGCTAACTCTACCTTTAGAAAAAGCCTATCAAGGTGGGTTAGAGCGAATTCGCTTGGAAGATGGGCGATCGCTCGAAATTGATATGCCTGCGGGAATGGTAACAGGTCAAACGATCCGCCTGCGCGAGCAAGGTCTTGGTGGTGGGGATCTCTATTTGAAGATCGCAGTTTCTCCGCATCCATTTTTTAAGCTTGAAGGATATGACGTGGCAATTCAAGTGCCCATAACTCCTAGTGAAGCCGCGTTGGGAATTCCTGTAGAAGTCCCGACTTTGGACGGTTGGGTGAAAATGAACATTCCTCCAGGGGTCAAATCGGGTCAAAGATTGCGTTTGGCAAATAAAGGCTATCCTGACGAACAAGGTAAACGCGGCGACCAATTAGTCGAAATTCAAATCGTCGTCCCTAAGAATTTGAGTCCTGAAGAACGAGAACTCTACGAAAAACTAAATCAAATTGAAACTTACAACCCCCGCGATGATTTACCGGTGTAACTAAAGATTGACCTGTAAAAGTCAAAGATAATCTTATATCGCGTACGCAGCTTGAGAGATTTCCAAAGCTCTCTTGATTAATCTGAGCATCGCGTTCTTTACTAAATTCTCTGTAGCCATTAGCTACTACAGCTAGAGTAACTTGCTGCTAACTTACCAATTAATGCAAAATTCTCCTAGTTAGCCCCTAAAGTATTAAGTGTAACAATTGTCAATAGTTAATTACCAAATTGATACATATTGCTATTACTCACGGCTAGCTTGTATCTCTGTTACGTAATTTTGTATTTGGTTTAAATTTAGAAAACTTATCGTTAACCAATAGTAGTTTTGTCATCTTTTTGTCATTCTTTTTGGCGATTGTTTTAGATAGATTTATTAAATAATTAAGAATAAGTTGCAAGATTGAAAGCGAGGGGCAATAATGAGACGTCGTAAGTTTATATATCTAGCAGGATTAGCAGGTGCAACGGGAAGCATTGCGATCGCCTGCGCTGATAACCAGACAACTACCACAACCACATCACCCGCTGCTACACCAGCTACACCTGCAGCCTTAGAAAACGAATTAGTAATCTACTCAGGGCGTAACGAACAATTAATTGGTCCGATGATCGACCGATTTAGACAAGAAACCAACGCTAATGTCCAAGTTCGTTATGGTGATACGGCAGAACTGGCGGCAACAATTTTAGAAGAAGGTAATAATAGTCCAGCCGATATTTTCTTTGGACAAGACGCAGGGGCACTAGGTGCACTACAACAAGAAGGAAGAACCACACAAATACCGGAAAACCTGTTAAATCAAGTAGATAGCCGCTATCGTTCGCCTGAAGGTCAATGGATTGGCATTACAGGTAGAGTACGAACCGTTGATTACAACACCAACTTGGTACAAGCGGCAGAACTACCACAATCAATCTTTGGCTTCACCGAGCCGACTTGGAGAGATAGAATCGGTTGGGCACCCACTAATGGCTCATTTCAGGCTTTCGTCACGGCTTTGCGCGTCTCTCAGGGAGAAGACCAAGCAAGGAAATGGTTAGAAGGTATTCGTGCTAATAATCCCAGAGTTTTCCCAAATAACACTTCTATTTTAGAAGGCTTGACTCGTGGAGAAGTCGGCGTAGGCTTTGTCAACCACTACTACTTAGAACGAATCAAGCGAGAAAATCCGCAAGTTCCTGTAGAACACCATTTTACAAACGACGTTGGTTCATTAGTTAACGTTGCCGGTGTCGCTATTCTCAATTCAGCAAGACATCCTAACATTGCGCAGCGGTTTGTAGAATACTTGTTAAGTGCTGATGCCCAAAATTATTTTGCAACCGAAACGAGAGAGTATCCTTTAGCTTCCGGAGTCACGCCAGCAGGCGATTTGATACCCCTTAGCCAGATTGAAAGTCAAACTCCTGAAATAAATCTGAGTGACTTGAGAGACTTAGAAGGAACATTGCAGCTGTTGCAGCAAACGCAAGTCTTGTAACCATCGGATCTGCATAGAGTTTTGGGTCACCTTGTCCGTTGACCTGACAAAGCTATGAAGTAGGGGAATCTCAATCAAGTTGGATTGCTGCCAAAATTTGTCCAGCTGTCACTGTTTGTCCTGGTTGACAAAAGACGTCGGTAATCGTACCGCTATCTTCGGCAAGTACCGCCACTTCCATTTTCATTGCTTCTAAAATGACGAGGCGATCGCCAGACGCAACGCGATCGCCAACTTTGACAAGCACTTGCCAGACATTTGCCGAAACGTGCGCTACTATCGCCTCCACACCGTCAGCAAGCACAATTTCAGGAGCAATTGATTCTTCGTCGGATTGTTGAAGACTTTCTTGACGGGTAAACTCTCCCGCCGCAACCCAGCGATCGCGTTCCGCAGCAAAAGCCGCTTGTTGTTTAGCCTGAAAAGCCGCAATACTCGGTGCATTCGCTTGCAAAAACTCGCGATACTGCTTAAGACTAAAAGTTTCTTCCTCAATCTTTAGCTTCACCTTACCCTGAATCACATCTTCGCGGTAGCGCAACAACTCGGCGGGCGACACAGGGAAAAAGCGAATTTGGTCGAAAAAGCGCAGCAGCCAAGGTTGCGAAAAATCCTCAGTTTGTTTGTAGCGATTCCATACCGGAACAGTGCGCCCCACAAATTGATAGCCGCCTGGACCTTCCATACCATAAATACACATATACGCACCGCCAATTCCGACGGCATTTTCCGGTGTCCAAGTTCGCGCCGGATTATATTTAGTCGTTACTAGACGATGACGCGGATCGAGTGGTGTCGCCACGGGTGCGCCCAAGTAAACATCTCCCAAGCCCAAAACTAAGTAACTAGCATTGAAGACAATTTCGCGCACTTGCTCAATGCTTTCTAAACCATTAATCCGCCGAATGAATTCAATATTACTCGGACACCAAGGCGCATCCGCACGTACCGACTGCATATATTTCTGAATCGCAAGTTGCGTCGATTCGTCATCCCACGAAAGCGGTAGATGCACTACCCGCGTTGGAACTTCCATATCATCAACGGGTGGTAGCTGCGACTCTGCGGTAGTCAGCGCGTTGAGCAATTCTTGCACAGGGAGAACTCGGCTATCGTAATGCACTTGTAGCGAACGAATTCCTGGGGTAAGGTCAATGATTCCTGCTACGTGATTTGCTTTAAGCCACTCCATCAGCGCGTGTACTCGAAAGCGCAGATTGAGATCGAGGACAAGTGGACCGTATTCGATGAGTAAGTATTTATCCCCTGCTTGCCGATAGGTAACAGCGATTTGCGTTGGTGACGGGGGAATCTCGCGTAGAATCGGTGAAAGCGGATTTGTGACCTCAGTTAATTTGCTTTGCGTTGCGGCGATCGCTAATGTTTCGATCTGACGATCTTGCTCTAATTCGCGCTGTCGCGCCTCAGCCGCAGTCAGACAATAAAAGCGTACCGTGTCCCCTGGTTTGAGTTGTCCGATTTTCCAAAGTTCTGATTGGACGATCGTTGCTGGACAAACAAATCCACCCAGACTCGGACCATCGTGCGCCAAGATAATCGGCATATCACCTGTAAAATCAATCGTGCCGATCGCATAAGCATTGTCGTGAATATTCGATGGATGCAACCCTGCTTCACCACCGTCAGTCCGCGCCCAACGCGGTTTCGGACCTATGAGACGAATTCCTGTACGCGCCGAGTTGTGATGAACTGTCCACCGAGTGGCAAAAAACATTTCAATGTCTTCTGCGGTGAAGAAATCGGGCGCGCCGTGCGGACCATAAAGAACGCCAATTTCCCACGCATTCGTATATTCAGGAATTAATTCCGTAGGTAACGACGCGATCGCGTTAGATTCTCCTGGCGCTAATCGCAAAACATCCCCCGCACGCAGCGTGCGTCCCGCGTGTCCGCCGAATTGACCTAGAGTAAACGTTGCTTTGCTGCCCAAGTATTCGGGTACATCAAATCCGTGTTGAACCGCAATATAAGTGCGATAGCCATGTCCCTGAATTGTTTTTAGTTTCAGCGTACTACCTGCACTGACAGGAATTGCCGTCCAAAATGGTACAGGTTCGCCATCTAGCGTAGCTTTCATCGCTGCACCCGTTAAGCAAATGACAGTATCGCAATGGAAGCGCAACGTTGGACCCATAACTGTACATTCCAGCCCAGGTGCTGATTCAGGATTGCCCAGAATTCGGTTTCCTAGCCGAAATGCTAGGTGGTCCAGTGGTCCTGATGGCGGTACGCCGATGTCCCAATAGCCAATGCGTCCAGGATAGTCTTGAATTGTCGTGTAAGTGCCACCATCTAGAACATCAATCGTGCGCGGCTGATAAGCAAACGTGTTGAGATAGCGCGTGCTAACGCTTCCCTCGATAAACGCGGAACTCGCAATAACTTGGCGTAAATAGTCGAGATTCGTTTCTATTCCCGCAATTTCTGATTCCTTCAGCGCAGTTTGTAGTTGGGCGATCGCACCTGCGCGGTCTTCTCCATGGACAATGAGTTTTGCCAGCAGCGGGTCGTAAAACGGCGTGACTTCGGTTCCGGTTTCAATCCAGGCGTCACAGCGGAGGTTCTTGGGAAAACGAACCGCACTCAGTAACCCCGAACTCGGCTGAAAATTCTTGTGCGGATCTTCTGCATAAATTCGGACTTGAATTGAATGACCTTGCGGCTGATAAGTGTAATTATCCAAAAACGTTGTATCACCTGCGGCGAGTCGCACCATCCACTCTACTAAGTCAATGTTGCTCACCATTTCGGTGACACCGTGTTCCACCTGTAGGCGCGTGTTTACCTCTAAAAAGTAAAATTGTTGCGTTGCGACATCAAAAACAAATTCAACAGTCCCCGCCGATTGATAGTTTACAGCCTGTCCCAAGCGCACCGCACAGTCATACAATTGCTGCCGTAGCGCGTCGCTGATTCCTGGTGCAGGAGTTTCTTCAATCACTTTCTGATTGCGGCGCTGTGTCGAACAGTCGCGTTCTCCTAGGGCAATAACACGACCACAACCATCGCCAAAGATTTGCACTTCGATATGGCGTGCGGTTTGAATATATTTTTCTAAAAAGACACCGCTTTGCTTAAAGTTTGCTTGACTCAAGCGCTGCACTTTCTCAAAAGCATCCGCTAATTCAGCATCATTGGCGCACACTTGCATGCCAATTCCCCCACCACCTGCGGTACTTTTGAGCATTACCGGATAGGCGATCGCCGCTGCGGCGTGTTGTGCGTCCGTTAAACTCTCTAATAACCCACTTCCTGGCACTAATGGTACTTGATTTTGTGCGGCTAACTCGCGCGCTGTATGCTTTAACCCAAAGCAGCGAATTTGTTCGGGTCTAGGACCAATAAAGACAATTCCGGCGGCGACGCACGCTTGGGCAAATTCGATGTTCTCACTCAAAAAGCCGTAGCCTGGGTGAATCGCCTGCGCGCCAGTTTGTTGTGCGACTTCGAGAATGCGATCGTACCGAAGATAGCTTTCCGCAACTGGTGCAGCCCCAATACACGCGGCTTCAGTTGCCATAGAAACGTGCGGTGCGTGCGCATCTGCTTGTGAATAAACCGCGACTGAGGCAATTCCTAAGCGATCGAGCGTCCGAATTATGCGACAAGCAATTTCACCGCGATTGGCAATCAAAACTTTATTGAACATGAAAATTCCACTAACTGCTGAATGAGCGCCAAATACCACATTTAACAACAAAAATTAGGGAGCAGGGTATTTCCCACTCCCTATGACCTACAGTGTATACTCAAGTCTTCTTGGCCCCTAAATCTCCCACGCCTGGGGACTTTAGGTAGTTTGGCAGCCCCTTGTCGATCTTCTCCAGAAGTGAGCAAGAAGCGGGGTTGGGAGGCAAGGTAATACAACGAAGGTGCGTACACTATAGCTTGCGATAATCTAACTTCCAATTCACCTATGCTGCGTCCCACACAATCAATCGAATCGGTGTTGGATTATAAGCATTACAAGGATTATTAATTTGCGGACAGTTAGAAATTAATACCATCACATCCATTTCTGCGCGCAGATCGACTCTTTTGCCTGCTTCTGAAATACCGTCGACGATCTCTAGCGTACCGTCTTCACTCACAGGAACATTCATGTAGAAATTCACATTGCTCACTAAGTCGCGTTTATTCATTTCATACTTACTCAGTTCTAGCAAGTAATTTTCGACACAAGCATGAAGATGCTTTTTGTGCAACCCATAACGCACCGAGTTGCTTTCCATGCTGCACGCACCACCCAGCGTATCGTGTCTGCCACAATCATCGTAGATGACGGTCATCATGACATTTCCTTCGTTGGAAATGAGTTGCGTGCCGGTGGTGATGAAAATGTTACCTTGGCGGACAACTGTGTCGGGTGCGCTGTAGCGCTCGGAAAAGTCATGCGCATTGTAAAATAGCGTATCGACGGCTTGATTCGCTTCTAGGTCGATAATTCGTAAAATCTGCCCTTTTTTGATGACCCGCGACCAAGGTTTACGCGCAGGTAAGACTTCATCATAAATCGCTGTGGATGGATCGAGTTCTGTTGGTAGTGTGGCAACCATTGTTTTTCTCCTCTAAAAAGCTGTGAATTATCCTGATATAGCAATGGTCAATCGAGTTAAGACATGATGGAAGAGCAATTCTGGCGATTCAACTTTTAATTCTGACCTCTGCTATAACTACATCTGAGCAAACAGTGCATCGGTGTTGATAAAACCGCGAATCACTTCTTCGTTGGCAGTGCGACACAGGTCGTCGGGTGCAGGTGCGGGCGATCGCCAAACTGTCAGTTGAATCGGCTTAGGCTTGTAAACAGTGTCAGGATGCAATACGTGCGGACAGTTGGAAATGACGACCAACACATTCATTTCTGCCCGCAGGTCAACAAAACTACCAGGTTTTTCACAGCCTGTGATGTATTCTAAGTCGCCATTAGGATGCACTGCTACGCGACTGAAGAGATTAATATTGGGCATCAGATCTTTGCGCGTTAAGCCGCGTTTACCTAGTGCTTTGAGGAAATTGTCCCGCGAGTTGTTGTAATCGCTTTCGCCGTATTTATTGTAAGGACCTTCACCGTATTTTGCCGCGTTGCTTGCTGCATTGCTGCATCCGCAGATCAAGTCGTGATGACCAGAGGTATCTTCGGTAATGGAAAACAGAATCCGTCCCATGTCGGAGTAGATTACCATGCCCTTTTTCAAAAAGGCATTGAACTGAATTTTGGCAGTATCCGCAACATTTAGTCGCTCGATCGGATTGTCCGCGTTATAGCAAATGAGCGAAACACCTTGCGAACCTTCCAAGTCAGTCACGCGTAGGGTATTTCCCCGCTTGATGACACCATGCCAGTACGCGCCACCAGGCAGTTTTTCATCAAGTAAAATCAGGCTAGGGTCAATTGCTGCTGAGGGTTGAACAGATGCTTGCACCATGAAAGTCTCCTGTTACGGTTCGATAATCAATTGAGATGTTAGAAGTGACATTCTCAAATGGCAAAGCCCAGGAGTTACCAACACTTCAATCTTGTGTGGCTCTCCCGGGCTTTTTTCCCGCCGTGTGACCAACTCGGATTCCGACACTCAGAATTTTAAGTTGGCTGCTTCTCTTGGACCAGCCACTCGGTTGTCAAAATACCGAATCGGAACCCTAGAAGCAAATTCCTGTCTAATTACTATTTGAATTATTATGTCAAATATTTGTTTTTACCATAATACTCAATATTGCCAAAAAGTCAATCCCCCTCCCAGGGATATAACAGGGGTCAGAGTTAAAGTAGAGGCAAGAAGAATGACTCTCATCTTGGATCGTGCTTTAATTATAGAGACTCAGACCCGTTACTCCAACTGACTTTTACCCCTGATCCTTACAATATTCTGCGTAGAACGTGCCATTAAATCCATTTTCCAGCACTGGTGTTGATTCAAGTTGTTTGCCCTCGTGGTTGCATTGGGTGGAAAGTTGCCCTAGCACAAACACTTGGGCTATGCAGAGAGATGATTTGCGGCATGGAGAAGTTGCGTTTACGCGACAACAAACAGCGGGGCGCGGTCAACATGGGCGGACTTGGCATGCCCCCCCTGGGGTATTGACAGCTAGTTTTATTCTCGATCGCCTACACAGTTCGCAATTACCAGGACTGAGTTTAGCCGCTGGTTTAGCAGCGATCTATGCTGTGGAAGATTTACTTCCTGATTTATCTTCAAAGCTATGGCTGAAGTGGTCAAATGATGTATTGATTGAAGGGCGTAAGCTAGCAGGAATTTTGTGTGAAGCGGTAAGTCGCGGCTCTTATACTCGTGTCATTGTTGGCATTGGACTCAACCGCTGTGCTGATTTCACCCAAGCTGGCTTAGAACCCGATTTAGTTCATAGTGCTGTTAGTTTGCATCAAGTTTCAACAAGCGTGCCAGAGGAATTAGCACTGCTAGAAAGACTGCGGCACTATTTACTAGAAGTCAGCGATATTTGTCAACGCAATGGAATTGCAGCCTTGATTCCACAGTTGCGCGATCGCGATTTTCTGTATAGTCGTCCGGTAAAGATAGAACTAGCAGGCGAGCAATTTTCCGGTCAAGCTGTCGGAATTGATGCGCGTGGTCGGTTGTTAGTACAGTTACCGACAGAAGTTAAGGCTTTGGTATCAGGACGAGTTGTCTGGTGGGGAGATAAAACAGTGAGTTCTGTTGCTGACTGATAGGATCAAAATAACGATCAACAACGTTGTAGTACAGCAATTATGGCACTTAGTAATGTCCGCGATCTGTATCAGCAGGTCATTTTAGAACACTATAAAAAACCTCGACACAAAGGTAAAACGAATCCAGTGCATCGCCAGCAACGCGGGCATAATCCTTCGTGCGGAGACACAATTGAACTTACCGTCCAGCTCAATGATGCTGGTGACACAATTGAAGATGTGAAATTTGAAGGCGAAGGATGTGCGATCGCAATGGCGTCAGCCGATTTAATGGCAGATGCATTGCGCGGGAAGCAAATTAGTGAAGCATTATCAATGGTGCAGCGCTTTCAAAAGATGATGAAAGGCGAAGATGAGTTTCCCAAAGAACTTCGCAAACTCAATGTGATGCAAGGTGTATCGCAGTTTCCTGTACGGATTAAATGCGCAAACCTCACGTGGCATACCTTAAAAGCTGCGTTAGAATCACCCAACACGCATGGATTTGTTAGTAACGAAGACACGTAAAATATGATACGTTTGACCTTTAAACATCATCATCCGCAGGTAGCTCATAGTTAGTTACCGAGTAGATGAACGCGGTCAAACATCATACGTGTTGACATTAGGTACTGGGAAGTTGAGCAATATTCTTACCAATTACCAGTTACCAATGACCAACCTTTTTTAGTTACGTTTATTTTCCCCTGCTTGACAGCTAATTGCCTTATATTACACTTCATCAACGTCATGCTCACAACAGCTGAATTTTTTCAACTTACGCAATGGGCAGGTATTACGACACTGATTGTCGCGGTGTTAGCGATCGCGGGCTTTATCTTTAAGTGGGGCGTTCGGTTTCAGTTGGTGGGAGTTACCGGCTTCATGGCGGTACTGACAGGAGGTTTATTTGCGTTGAGTTTAGTTCCAATTGTCCGTACAGTAGTTCCTGGTGCGGTACGGTATTCTGTCGTTTACGACAATGGAGCAACGCAAGCCGTCATTTCAGTACCGCCAACAATTACTGAAACAGAATTAGAAGCGACGCTACGGCAAGCAGCTAGCGATTTATATTCCTACGGTCGTCTCGGTCGCGAACAAGACCAACTCAACATCCGCGCGCGAACTGTCATTCATCCTGAACCTGGCGTTTCCCAACCGTTGTACTTAGGTGACGTTAAGCGATCGCTGCGCAATCGCGAAGACGAACAAATCCAAATTGAAATTTTTTCGGATAAATTCGCCAAATTACCAAAATCCTCAGCATAATTTTTCAGATAAACTAAGCATCGATGACTCAAACGACACAAACTGCTACTAATAATGTCCTAACGTTGGCTGTTGCACCCGCACGCGTGTTGCGCGGCACACAGATTTTGTCGCAATCAGGAGCAGAAATCGCCCAACTGGGTAGGCGTCCGTTAGTTGTTGGCGGCGATCGCACGCTGGCTGTCACCTTACCACTACTGCAACCCGTATTAGAACAGCAGCAATTACAAGTGGCAACGGCTGATTATGGTTGTGATTCGAGTGAAGCAAGTTTAGCCGCGCTTAAACAAGCAGTAGCCGCGCATCAAGCCGATTTGATCGTTGGTGCAGGAGGTGGTAAAGCCCTTGATGCAGCCAAATTACTTGCGCATCAGTGCAACTTACCTGTGGTGACAATTCCGACATCAGCAGCAACGTGTGCTGCATGGACAGCACTTTCTAATATTTACACCGATCGAGGCGGCTTTCTCTATGATGTTAGTTTGTCGCGGTGTCCCGATTTGGTACTCCTCGATTATGACTTGATTCAGACAGCACCGCAGCGTACCTTAGTTGCTGGAATTGGCGATGCTTTAGCAAAGTGGTACGAAGCCTCTGTGAGTAGTGCTGCTTCTGAAGATACTTTAACCATCGCTGCTGTACAACAAGCACGAGTCTTACGCGATATTTTGTTCCAAAAATCTGTCGCCGCCCTGCAAGCACCAGGAAGCGCGGTATGGCGTGAAGTTGTCGATGCTACTGTATTACTTGCTGGTGTTGTTGGGGGACTTGGTGGCGCGCAATGTCGGACTGTCGCCGCCCACGCGGTACACAATGGATTGACGCATCTACACATCCATCACAGCATTCATGGTGAAAAAGTTGCGTATGGAATTTTGGTACAACTGCGCTTAGAAGAAATGCTGCAAGGCAATCAACTTGCGGCTACCGCACGGCAACAATTACTCAAATTTTATGACGAAATTAAATTACCAAAAACGTTAAATGAATTGGGCATGGGGGGTATTACAATAGAAGACCTGCAAAGGTGTGTTGAAATAGCCTGCGCTCCGCAGTCGGATATTCACCGATTACCCTTTAAAGTTGCACCTGAACAACTGATGGCGGCGATGGTTTCGACAACAGCACCGATGAGTAATTCCGTCAATCCTTCTGTGAGGATGATTCCCGATGAGGTAACTGAATGAGTTTGAATTGGATTCCAGCCGATCGCGTCCAAAAATTGCCCCCGTACGTGTTTGCCCGCTTAGACGAACTCAAAGCCAAAGCGCGGGAACAAGGGCTGGATTTAATTGATTTGGGTATGGGAAACCCTGATGGCGCGACACCGCAGCCTGTCGTAGAAGCGGCGATCGCAGCCTTGCAAAATTCAAAAAATCACGGTTATCCTCCCTTTGAAGGAACCGCAAGCTTCCGCCGCGCGATTACCGATTGGTATCATCGTCGTTATGCGGTGAAACTCGATCCTGATAGTGAAGCCTTACCGTTACTCGGTTCCAAAGAAGGACTAGGACACTTAGCGATCGCTTATATCAATCCTGGCGACGTTGTTTTAGTACCTTCTCCCGCTTATCCCGCACATTTTCGCGCCCCTGTAATTGCAGGTGGTGATGTTTATAGCTTAAATTTGTCACCCGAAAACGATTGGCTGATTGACTTATCTAAAATTCCCGAAGCCGTTGCCCAAAAAGCTAAAATTTTATATTTCAATTATCCCAGCAACCCCACTGGAGCGACTGCACCCAGGGAATTTTTTACAGAAATTGTCGCCTTCGCCCGCAAATACGAAATTCTATTAGTTCACGATTTGTGCTACGCCGAACTTGCCTTTGACGGTTATCAACCTACGAGTTTACTCGAAATTCCTGGTGCAAAAGAAATCGGCGTCGAATTTCATACACTTTCTAAAACATACAACATGGCAGGCTGGCGCGTTGGCTTTGTTGTGGGAAATCGCCACATTATTCAAGGTTTACGCACGCTTAAAACTAATTTAGACTACGGGATTTTCGCCGCACTGCAAACCGCAGCCGAAACCGCACTTCAACTCCCTGATGTGTACTTACACGAAGTCCAACAACGCTACCAACAACGCCGCGATTTCCTGATTAAGGGACTCGCCGAACTCGGTTGGAATATTCCCAAAACTAAAGCAACAATGTATCTGTGGGTTCCTTGTCCTAAAGATACCACTTCCACAAACTTCGCGCTCGATGTATTACAGCAAACTGGCGTTGTCGTCACTCCAGGAAACGCCTTTGGTGCTGCGGGTGAAGGTTACGTACGCATTAGTTTAATAGCAGAGTGCGATCGCCTGCAAGAAGTATTGAATCGCTTCAAACAAGCTGGAATTTGCTACATGGAAGGAGTCAGAGGTCAGGGGTCAGAGGTCAGGATAGGATAAAAATTCTCTCGATACCTCTATCCTTTGAGTCCTTTAAGCCTCTGTGGTTCGTTCAGAAAATCTCTCGCACGACCTGCTGCGAAATAAACGGTAAAAGCTGCTGATTTTGACAGTGTGCTTTACCCTCAACAAACACCACCAAAAGAAAAGGCTGCTTTCCAGGAATCTCAACATAAGCCGCATCGTTACGCACTTGAGATGTCCACCCAGCCTTAGACCATAACTGTGCATTATCTGGTAAACCCGCACCCAAAAAACCCGTCACCTGATTTTCTTCCACATCCGTCGCCAAATCTTTGAGGTCGCGTTGCAGTAAAGTCATCATCGCCTGCGATCGCTCGCGGGATACCGCCACGCCACCCACAATACTGTGCAATAACCGCGCCGTCGCGTTCGTTGTCAGCATATTGCGATTTTGCATCATCTCGCCCAAAAATATTCGCTCGCGCCCGTAAGGACCTTCACACCAAGTTTTTTGATTGACGTTAATCTTTTCAATTTCTTCCCAGCCCAACGACTGAAAGTAGCGGTTGACGATATTACGCTGCGATTTCCAAGTTTCGAATGGTCCTGGTGGTAATTCGGGACCACTTGTCGTCCCACTCAACACGTCTACAACTAAACTGGTGGCATCGTTACTCGAATCCACAATCATGTCACGTATGGCACGTTCTAACTCACTCGTAGTCTGCACCATGCCATTTTCTAACCATTCGTGGATCGCGACAAGATAGAATAATTTGACGACGCTTGCTGGATAAATTCGTTCGTCGCCACGATAACTAAATCCTCGCACTTGGTAATTCCAAAAAGCGTTAGGGCTTAAAGCCCCGCCAGTGTTGACTGGAACTGGAGAGTCGTAGACAATCCAAGTCAAAGCTAAAGAATTTTGCGGCAATTGCGGAAATTCTTTCCAAGTTGCTTGTAAAATGCGATCGCCAAGATTTTTTAGTTGTTCGTCTTGTAAGAAAAAAGTCATAACTCGCAATTAGCTTTTAAGTTAGAACTAGATTATAAGAATTGGGTCAGAAAGCAGCAAAAATGACCGCAACAGAGTTACAAGTTACTGAATATGAGTGTCAAACGCATCTGAATATTTATGATTCTCCACAATGCGATCGCTTGGCAACACAAGCAGCTAAAGGGCGACATTTACGAGTAGTATCGCAACAAAAGTCTGCGATCGCGGTATGTTTGTGTGAAGATGACTATCCTGGCTGGCTTTCACTTGCGGATGTTGGCAAATTACAAGTGGCAACGCAACTGTATGAAGCTAAGGTTGTAACAAAAGCAGAAATTAGAAAGTTAATTCCGCAAGCGATCGAGTTTACGCAGGCGGCGATGCAGCAGCCCAATTACTACCTTTGGGGTGGTACTGTAGGACCTAATTACGATTGTTCGGGTTTGATGCAGGCGGCGTTTGCTTCTGTTGGGGTGTGGTTGCCGAGGGATGCGTATCAGCAAGAGGCGTTTACGCTAGCAATTACGGTAGAGGAAATGATGCCAGGGGATTTAGTGTTTTTTGGCGTTGAGAAGGCAACTCATGTCGGGCTTTATTTGGGAGATGGTTATTACATCCATAGTTCTGGGGAGAAGATGGGGCGTAATGGTATTGGTATTGATCGGTTGTCGGAACACGGGGATGCAGTGAGTCGATCGTATTATCAGCAGTTGAGAGGTCTGGGAAGGATTATTGAAAGTTATAAACCACGAAGACGCAAAGGACACGAAGGGTAGATGAAAGGTATTGTTGTGGCGGGGAGTGTGGAACAGAATGGGTTTTCAACAGAGAGTAACCCTGATGTTTCGGTGGTGGTGCCGGTTTATAACGAGGTGGAGAGTTTGCCGCATTTGATTGAGGCGATCGCTGCGAGTTTGAAACAGTCGCGGTACAGTTATGAAATTATTTGTGTGGATGATGGTTCGCGCGATGGTTCGGCACAGTGGTTGAAACAGCAAGCGTTGTTGCGTTCTGATTTGCGGGCGGTGTTGTTGCGGCGCAATTACGGACAAACGGCGGCGATGGCTGCGGGGTTTAATTACGCTGTGGGTAGGGCGATCGTCACATTAGATGGTGACTTGCAGAACGACCCAGCGGATATTCCGTTGTTGCTTGCTAAGTTGGAGGAAGGGTATGACTTGGTGAGTGGTTGGCGGCACAAACGGCAGGATGCGGCTTTAACACGATTGTTGCCTTCTAAAATTGCGAATTGGTTGATTGGGCGAGTAACTGGGGTGCAGTTGCACGATTATGGATGTTCTTTAAAAGCATATAATGCGGAACTTGTCAAGGACATGCATTTATATGGCGAGTTACACCGCTTTCTACCAGCATTGGCGTTTATTGAGGGCGCGCGAATTACCGAGTTACCTGTACGTCACCATGCGCGGCGGTTTGGTAAGAGTAAGTATGGCTTGTGGCGCACGTTTCGCGTGTTGATGGATTTACTTACAATCTGGTTTATGAAAACGTTCCTGACGCGCCCGATGCACGTTTTTGGTTTGTTCGGGCTAATTTCGATGCTGTTGGGAACGGCGATCGGTTTGTATTTAACGTTTTTGAAGTTGGGTTTAGGGCAGAGTATTGGGAATCGTCCGCTGTTGATTTTGGCGGTTGTGTTGTTTATCGCTGGAGTGCAACTCTTGTGTTTTGGGTTGTTGGCAGAGTTGTTGATGCGTACTTACCACGAATCGCAAGGACGACCTATCTATCGCGTGCGAGAGGTTGTGGGCAAAAATATTAAGTAAAGTAACAATGGGATGTGGGGAATAGGTAATGGGTAATCGGTAATGGGGAATGGGTAATAGTATTCTTGCCAATTACCAATTACCAGTTACCAATAACCAGCCTGGAAGTAAAACCTACGTATCTAACCACTTTACTTACTAGTTGAACTTTGAACGTTTTTCAGACGCTTGATTCTCAACCGCGCCGTAACTTGCAGTTTCTTTTTATTGCGGGTTTATTATTTTGGTCGAGTTTGGCTTCGTTATTGCCAACATTACCACTTTATATCAACGATATCGGTGGGACGCCGCAGCAGATTGGCGTTGTCATGGGCAGTTTTGCGATTGGGTTGTTAACTATGCGTCCTTGGTTGGCGCAGCTGGCGGACTTGCGCAGTCGTAAATTGGTGTTAATCATTGCCCTGAGTGCGGTTGCTTTAGCCCCGTTGGGTTACTTGATGGTAAAATCCTTGTGGCTACTAATGGTGATTCGTGCATTTCATGGCATTAGTATTGCCGCTTATTCGAGTGGGTATACTACCTTAGTTGCAGACATCGCCCCAGCGAAAAGTCGCGGTGCAATTATTGGTGGTATGAGTTTAGTCAATCCATTGGGGATGGCAATAGGTCCTGCTTTAGGCGGTTATTTACAAGCAAGTGTTGGTTACACCGCCTTGTTTTTGCTGTCTTCAGGCTTGGGAATGTTGGGGATAGTGTTTGCATCTCAAGTTGTGAATCCAGTCGCTAATTTGCTGAAACAGCAAGCAGCGGATAACCGCTTTTGGCAGCTGTTGGGTAGTCCCCGCATTCGGACTTTAGCACTGATATTGCTTTTGGTTGGGTTGGCGTTTGGTACTTTGAGTACGTTTGTGCCATTGTATATTCAATCGATTGGTGTGGAGCTTAATGTCGGTTTATTTTATACAGCAGCAGCGATCGCGAGTTTTACGATCCGCATTCCTACAGGAAGGGCAAGCGATCGCTACGGACGAGGTTTATTTATTACGCTTAGCTTAATTTTTTATACTCTATCAATGTTGCTGTTGTGGTTTGCGAATAGTGCTAGTGCGTTTTTAATTGCTGGTTCTGTTGAAGGCTTAGGTGCTGGTATTTTAATTCCGATGGTGGCTACAGTCGTTGCCGATCGCGCGCTACCACAAGAACGCGGACGAATGTTTGGCTTGTGTATGGTGGGGTTC